>JAFQOE010000105.1 GCA_017395635.1 Lachnospiraceae bacterium
AATGATTCTGAAAGAGTCGCACTCTTCCAAACTTTCGATGAAAATTTGTTGCAATGTATATCTGCTAATTTTCTTAATCATAATGCTTAAAATAAACAATTAAACAACTCACTATCACTAAACTTTGACGAGTTAGCACTGTTTATATCCTCTAATTTAGTAATGTTTGATGCAAACTTCACATCTGAAACATTGACAGGAACATCGGTTTTCAAGATACGAGGAATAGTTTGGTAATCATAGTATGCCAAAGTATCAGCAGCTGCCACATAATCAAAGAAGACAGTTCCTATTTTATCGATATCAGTACCAAGTGTTTGTGCGATTATGGTATATAATCTAATCTTAACATCCATATTCGAAATGCTCTCACATATTCGGTCATAAAGATTTCTAACAGATAATCCTTGAGCACATTTTCCAGACTCACGAACCGTCATTGAGGCAATTAGCAACCGTGAACTAGGAGATGGATTAAGTTGGTCTAATGAAAACTTGTGTATCCTCTCCTCGGATGACGTGCTTTTTACTTCTATCTTATCTTGACCTAATGTGAAATCATATTTTGATGATGCGGAAGAATGCCAAGCATTTATTAATACATCATAATTCCTACTCCGCTCAATAACTAATAGTTCTGCCCATAATCCCTGTATCTTTTTTCTTGGGGTTGATGTTAATGCAGAAAAGATTGTCACCAGTCTTTCTACCTCAATTGACAATGCTTGTTTAGATGGCTGATGGCTCATCTTCGATAGCATCATTAGGAAAATTTCTATAAAATACGATTGAAGATGTTCATCATTAGTTCGCAAAGTAATGATTGCAAAATTACTCAGCAGCATCTGTCCATCAGACTCTTTAACGGTACACTCCATATCGTACTCGACAGAAAGTAATTCTCTGATAGTGTTCGGCACATTATCCTGTGAATCACTTGTAGATACAAAGAACATAGGGAAATGCTCTTTGGAGATGCCCAGCTTGTGCGACATTTCAGGTAATGAGATAACATTATAGGTTTTCTCATTACTAGATATGCACTCTAATGCCTTAAACTCGCTGAATATTTGCTTAAAATCAATCATACTCTCACTTCCTATTCGTCGTCTGAATCATCTATTGTATTTTCTACATTCATACAGTAATTGGCCGCCAATTCTTTAGGATAGTACATTGCCAATGTATATGCAGTTCTCGGGAAATCAAGTGCTGCGCCATCAAACTCAATGTGATGAAGTTGAATCGTTATTGTATCCTCTGAACCATATATCTTCCTATCACCAGGATAATTTGTCGAGTCTTGAACAGAACTTGGACCCGCAAACAAATCGGTATTTTTAGCCAGACGACATTTCTCCTTATCAAAGCTACGATGACGCGGTGCTGAATCAAATGCCATTTGGTAGAACCAAACATACTTTATAGGATTCTCATTATCTTCTGCTGACAAGTATCTTAAATATCTTATAGTATTGGCTTTACGCTGAGCATCAGGCCAATTCTTGAAGTTGAAACTTGATAAGAACTCTATCGCCTCATCAATACTCAACTTCATATATCTGTGAGTACGGTCTTTGGTCGTATCAGGTCTTACCGTAAAATCATTAGCATGTTTTTTAAGGAAAGAATCAACAACATTATCATTGTGCTCTATTGTTGATCTACTTGCAAAAGCCTGCAAAGCAAACATTCCTTGCATTTTATCGTTTACTACCCATACAGGCAGCACATTGCTGCGAGTAGGACGCAATGATGGTGATAGCAGAATGCTACGCTCAACATCAGCCAAATTGTCGCATTTGCTTAACAATAGTCGCAGTTCTTCCTCGTGATTCACATAAGAGTGATAGTTTTCGATGGTTTTGGCTGGTAAGAAAACGCGACAAGAGCGGATATAATCTTGTTTATATCCAAAGAAACGACATCTCTGCTGAATTGTATCTGCATTTGTAGCACCTGTGGCATATCGAGGCATATATGTTGTTGCTAATTTTTCAACTGTAAAGCCTCGGTTAAGCATCTCTGCACCAACCAATATGTGCATCTTGTAATTATCCCACTCTATTTCTGTTTGAGCATCTTTATCCGTATTGACAAGATAAACCTTTTTATCGCGGATAACC
>JAFQOE010000027.1 GCA_017395635.1 Lachnospiraceae bacterium
AAGGATTATGAGTTTGCTTCACAGGAAGCGGAAAAATATAAAAAGTTGTATGAAGCAGGTGCGATTGCAAAAACGGAATGGGAAAAAAAGCAGAATGAAGCAGATACATTAAGTAAGCAAATTGAGATAAAAGAAATTGAATTGCAAGGTTCTGAATTGGCAAAGCAGGGAGAGCAGAATGATTTAAAATATCAGATGAATGAGAATGATGCCAACAATCTCACAAAACAAGGTACATTAGAAGAAGCAAAGAGTAATTACCACATAGCTGTTTTGAATTTGGAAAATGCAAAGAAACAAAGGGATAGTACTTTGCATGAGCAAAAAGAACAGTGCATTGCCAAATTAAAGGAATACGGTGTGACCTTGACACAGCAGTATTATGAATACGAGAATAAAGATGTGGTTGCACCATACGATGGAGTAATCAAAACGCTAAATTTTGCAAAAGAGGGCGGTGTTGTCACCTCAACGCAGGTGGTGGCAGAAATCCTGCCGGACGCGTCACAGTTAATGATAGAAGCAGAAGTCAGTAATAAGGATATTGGCTATATAGAAGTAGGTCAGGCGGTTGATATAAAGGTGGATACATATGATTACCAGAAATACGGAATGCTGACGGGTACCGTTGTGTATACCAGTCCGGATGCGATTGAGAATGAGAAATTTGAAAAGATATACAAAGTAAGCGTACTGATAGATGAGGATAGTCATAATAAGTTAGAACTCACACAAGGTATGGAATGTAGTGTGGAAATAAAAACGGACCGGAAACGGATTATTGCATTTTTCTTAGAACCTCTAACTGAGGCTTTGGATAATAGTTTGAAAGAGAGATAAGTCGATATGAAAATTAAATTATACAAATATATAATGATGCTTAGCATATGCACGTTGATTGTAGCAGGTTCTTTTTCGTCTGTGGCTAGTTCTCTGGATCATACAGAAACCTCGGAGGAAATCACAGAGCAGGTAACATCAGAACAAGTTTCAACCGAGCAAGATACAGTCGAACAAACTGCAACGGAGCAAGTAACATCAGAGCAGGGGAAGGTGCCAGAAATTACAACAGAGGATGCTACAGAGGAACTGACACCTACAGATGAGGAGAATGGTTCTATAACAGAAAACAATACAGAACAAGGCGAAACGTCAGAAACGATGGAACCTTCTTTGTTGGATGAAGAAGCGACTGTTGACATCAATGAGTTGGTTGAAATGTCAGAGAAAGATTCAGATATACAAAATGGTGAGTATTATTATCTGCAAAAATATCTATATGATTGTAAGATGGTGTATATAAATGCATATATTGAGTATTTACAATTGCAGGTAGATGCGGCTGAAAAAATGTATGAGCTTGGTGAGATTACCGAAGCAACGGTAAAAAACTATAAGTCTGCCAAGGCTTTAGCGGATGCGGAATTAATAATATCTGAAAATGAGAGTAGATATTATAATGTTTACTTACAAAAGAATGAACTGGATTATAGTGATTATGACGTGAAAGACAAAAAAAGTGTCGAAAGCATCGATTACTATTTAGAAAATTATCCGGAATTAGATTATATGTCATTGGCACGTTATGTGACGGATTATAATAATGCAGTGGCGCAAATCCAGGCAAAGGAAGTAGAGATTGACTCATTGCAGACAGATGTTGCAATGGGAAAAGTATTGTTGGATGCCGGTGAAATTTCCAAACTGGAGTATAAGGAAAAAGAAGTGAGTCTTGCAAAAGCACAGTTTGAGCTGGAACAACAATATGTAGCGATGCATGTTAGTTATTGGCAGTTGATGATGCTATGTGAATAAAATAGGGATGATGAGTAGAAATAAAAGTTTTTTGATTCTTAGACTCGTAAATGATAAGAAACATACTTGATAAAAAAATTGCGTAAGAGATATATTTTTGATATAATTGCTGAGATTATGTGTTGGGATAGCACAATAACATTTGTATAGGATAATAAGAAATTAGAATACTTGGGAAACACAATTACTTACAGATATATTTTGATACGAAAGAATAGGAGGATATACTATGGCAACCATCGCTGAAAGAAGTCGAACGAAAGAAATTATTGAACGTCTGCAGACGATATTGGACACTGCACCAACTGTGCCTTTGGCAACGGGAAAGGTAAGTGTGTATAAAGATGAGATGCAGAGCCTTTTGACAGAGTTATCAAGTCAGATGGATATGGAAATAAAAACTTATCACGAAGTAAATGATCGTAAGGGCAAGATTATCAGCGAAGCAAAGAAAGAAGCAGAGAAAATTATTTTCGAGGCAGAACGCAGTGCAAGTAGAATGCGTGTTTCTAAACGCACAACAGGGGTTGCACCGGTTGATTATAGTATGTTGAATGACGAGGAACGCAGTGCTCTTGGCAGTGCCAATGAAATATATGCAGCATCTCTCATTTATACGGACGAGATGCTAACTGAGGTTACAGAGATGATAGCAAGTGCATATCATAACATCCGAAGTGACTATGAGATTATCTTGCAAGTTATGGAAGAGAAGTTAAATGTGATTAACAATAATCGTACAGAGTTGATGGAAGGTCTGCAGGAGATGGATCCGGATGAGAGAAATCAGCAGATGTTAGAAATTGGACAGTTGTTATCCAATGAGTTATACAATTCTCGTATGAAAGCGAGAATGAACTCGGATGAATATGAGGATGGAAGTGTTCAGCTTACTTTAGATTTGCAGGAAGAGCACGAAGAAAAGGCCAGACAAGCGGAAGAAAAGGCGCAACGTGCGGAAGAAGCACTGGCTCAAATGATAGCAGAACGTGATGCCTTAGCGAAGAAAGTTGAACAACTGAAAAGTGAGGGCATGAAGGCAACGATTGCACAAACTAAGAGTGTGACAACACCTATAAAGGAACCGGTTGTTGCAGAGGAGCCTGTAGAGGAGATTAAAAAAGCAATAGAGACAGCGCCGGAAGACGAAGAAGAGTACGAGATTGTCTATGTTACAGAAGATGAGCTTGAAGAAGGCGAAGAATATGAAATTGAGTACATAGATGACGAAGAAGACGAAGAAGATATAAAAGATTTACAGAATGAGAAGAAAGATAAAGCGGAAGAAGAGTCTGCAGAATCAAGTGTAGATACAATCAATACTAGTGAGGAACCAAAAGAGATTAGCGAAGAAGAAAAGGAAGCCAAAGAGAAAGAAGTGGCTGAGGCAATCAAGGAACTGGAAGACTTGGATAAGGAGAGCGAAAAAATACCTATGATTCCTCATTTTAAGAAGTCTGAGAGTGTGGCAAGTGTTCCGTCAGAGACAGTGGCGCAGATGGCAACTGTAATTACAACGGATAAGAAATATAGTGGTTTGATTGGCCGAGCAGTGAAACAGCGCGAACAGGCACAGATGAATGAAACAGTGAAGATGGTAGAGGATGATTCGACGATAACAATGCCAAAGAAAACAGATAACGATGTAATAGAAAAAGATGAGGATATCCGAACAGATAAAAATGGTCAGGAATATGTTCAGGCAACTATGGTGTTTGATGATAATTACGAAATTACAGAGTTTTAACAAAAAGGGAGGAATATTTCAGAGAGATGTTCTTCCCTGCGTTGTTGTTGCATTTATGCGACAGAAAGGAGTTTTATGCAGACATATCATCCATTTAAAAGAACGATTAATTATTATGAAACAGATAAAATGCAGGTAGTACATCATTCTAACTACATTCGTTTTTTGGAAGAATGTAGAATGGATTTTATGAAACAAATTGATTTGGATTATGTGGCAATGGAAGAAAAGGGCATTATGATTCCGGTATTAAGTGTGGAGTGTGATTATCAGAATCCGGCGAGATTTGGGGACACCATTTGTATTATTCCGAAGTTAGAGAAATTCAGTGGTGTGAAATTCGAGATGTCCTATCACATTTATTCCGAAGATTTTAAGGTGTTACATAATAAGGCGCGAACTACACATTGTTTTGTGGATTTGGATTTCAAACCGGTTCGTATGAAAAAGGTATATCCGAAAGTATATGAGGCTTTCAGTAATATGGAAGGAATCGAGTTATATACGATATAGTGAATCTTAATATTCTATGAACATTTTGTGAATGATGTGTCATTTGATGAAAATATGATATAATCAATGAGTCTTGATTATGATAGTCTATATTATATGGAGGATAAGAGATTGAAATTTACAGATTCGTCCAATGACCAGTTAGAGTCAACTTTGGCGGGCGTTTTATATGGTGATAAAAAGAATATAGAAGTCGATTTGTTTGCAGTGGATAACGACGATGGTCGTAAGGCGGTCATTCAGGTTCGCAATCTTTATAAAATCTATAAGGTTGGGACTAATAAGGTTCGTGCTTTGAATGGTGTGGACTTTAATGTATATGAAGGTGAGTTTTGTGCTATCGTAGGTACTTCCGGTTCCGGTAAGTCAACTTTGCTGAATATGTTGGCGGGACTGGAAAAGCCAACAAAAGGCGAGATTATAATTGATGGACAGCATATTGAGAAGATGAATGAGAATCAATTGGTTAAGTTTCGCAGAGAGAACGTGGGATTCATTTTCCAGTCGTTTAATTTGATTGGAACTATGAATGCGTTGGAAAATGTAGCATTACCGTTAACTTTTCGTGGAATACCTAAGGTGTTGCGTTTGAAACGTGCAATGAAATTGTTACGTCTGGTAGGGTTAAAAGAACACGCGAAGCATAGACCAAATCAGATGTCCGGTGGACAGCAACAACGTGTGGGTATGGCAAGAGCATTGGTGGTGAACCCAAAGATTATGTTTGCGGATGAACCGACTGGTAATCTCGATTCCCGTACTTCAAAAGAAATGATGAATTTGATGCGAGAAGTTGTTAATAAACAGAAAAAAACATTGGTTATGGTTACCCATGATGATACTTTAGCAGCTATTGCTGACAAAGTGATTCGTATTGTGGATGGCAAAATCGTAGCATTAGAAGATAGAAGTACAAAAGTTATGGAGGATTAAGAAATGATGAGAATGAAGAGGATAAGAAAAGTAACATCTAAAAGCATATTTGCATTGCTAATGTGCTTTGCTATGATGTTATCGGTATTAGTTGTAGGGAATGTTTCAAATGCAACGGAAGGTGCAACTTCTGAGTTAGAGGGAAGTACAACCTCTGAAAAGTCTGCGAGTACGGATGCTAATGGTATTCTTGGAAAGAATTCAGACGTAGGGCTAGAGGTTACAAAATCTATCACCGGCAAAGCGGGAAAGAGTGTTAAGGTATCATTTAAGTTGAAATCCAATGATGAAACCAATGTGAAGCTAAAGAGTGTTTATCCCGTGATTGATAACAATTTTCTTTTTGAAACCAGTGGAGATGCATACAAGATTGTAAAGGCAGGAGACGATGTTGAAAAACAGAAAGTATTAAGTGCATCTTTTAAAATGAAAGCACGAACGGATATTCAGTCTGGTTATCAAAGTGTTCGTTTTATTGGTGAGTATTCTAAAGTTGAAGCAGATGGAACAATACAGGACTATTATGTAATTAAAACAATTAATATATATTTTGTGGAGGATACTCCGGATACCGAAGCGGATGACGACGATGCGGATGACGATGGTGGTGATGACTCGGAGGATGAATCTACGACTGACGCAGTAGCACCTAAGTTAATTGTTACAGGGTATGAAACAACACCGGAAAAGATTATGGCAGGTGAAACTTTTACAATCACAATCCATATTCAGAATACATCAAAGACTACACCGGTATGTAATGGCAAATTTTTGATTGGTAATGAAGCGGGAAGTTTTATACCAACGTCCGGTTCTAATGCAGTATTTGTAGAAAGTATCCCTGCCGGTAAGACGGGTGATATTAAGATGGAGATGAAGGCAGGAGCAGAGCTAAAGCAAAAGAATTATAGCTTGGTCATTAAGGGTGACTTTGATGATGGAAGAGGTAATAATTTTACTTCTAATGATAGTTTGATAATTCCTGTATATCAGGAAGTATCATTTGGTATTACTGAAGTTTCAATGTCGCCGGAAATTTTAGGTGTAGGTTCCGAAGCAGCTTTAATGTTTACCATTAATAATAAAAGTTCTGTAAGCGTAAACAATGTCAATGTATCTGCCAAAAGCGATGCGGTAGAAGCAGAAGAAAGTTATGTTGGAAATATTGCAGGTTCATCCAGTGCGTATGCGACGCTTAATTTAGTTGGAGTTAAAGATAATACAGATACAGGAACGATTACGATTGTTATTTCATATGAAGATTCTGAAGGAACGATTAACACTTATGAATTGCCGGTTTCATGTACTGTTAGTGAAGATAGTGACATGCTTGTCGGTGAAGATGAATTTGGCATAGACGGGGAGTATGAAGACGATTTTGAAGAAGATGACAGTTTCGTTATTAGTCCGATTTTGCTAGTAGGAATTGGTGTTGTAGTATTCATTATTGTTGTAAGTGTTATTGTAGTATTGGTGATTAGAAAGAAGAAACGTATGGCAGAACTCTTAGAGGAAGAAGACGGAGAGGATGATTTATACAATGAGAATTTCTGATATTCTTGAAATGAGTCTGACAAATCTCTGGAAACGTAAAATGCGTACAGTTTTAACTGTGCTGGGAGTCGTGATAGGAACGGCCTCTATTGTGGTTATGCTTTCTCTTGGTCTTGGTTTGAAACAAGCCATGATGGATCAGGTTGGAAGTGCCGGCGGATTGACAGAAATTCTGGTCTATTCGGACGCTATGTATGGTTCGGATGATTTGTTGCTGGATGACAAAACAATTGAAGTGTTTTCAGAAATGGAATATGTGGAAAATGTGCAACCGCAGTTGATATATAGTATGCCATTTCAGATTGGTAATTATGAAGGCTACATGGACTTGGTGGGTGTAACTCCTGAGTATCTGTCTCAAATTCCATTGGGACAAGGAGAATATCCTGATTCGAAGGGTAATATGCGAATCATTGTGGGTAATCAGGTAGTAATGTCGTTGGTGAATATGACGACTGGTGAATGGCCCGATTTTGAAAGTGGAGAAGCACCAAATGTGGACTTTATGACGATGCCGATGATTGGAGGTCTTGAGGTAGAGGAAACCTATGAGGCAGACAATGATGTTTCAGAAGATGTGACGGATAATTTGGCAGATATCAATGAAGATTTTGCGGTGGAGGAAGATTTTTCTCTTGGTACCGACGAGTTTAATTCTGAATCAGATGAGGATGATTCGGATTTTTCAGATGACGAATTGGACCGTGAACCCTATGATGAATGGGAAGATGAAGTGTATAGTTATTTTTCAAATGATATGAAACGCGTACCTATCAATGTAGCAGGTGTTACAGAAGGAGATTTGAACACATACGCAGAGTATTCTTATTACTGTTATACAGATATTGAGGCATTGAAAAGTTTCTTAAAGCAACAGTATTCCGTAAATTCTATTATACCGGGGCAACCGACAGACAGAAGCGGAAAGCCTTACCGAGATTTGAAATATTCACAGTTGACGGTTAAAGTCGATAAAGCGGATAATGTTGAAACGGTATTGGAATCCATTCAAATGCTTGGTTATCAGGCTGAAGCACAGAAAGAATGGTTAGAAGAAATTGAAAAAGAGTTTATGATTATTGAAGCAGTATTAGGTGGAATCGGTGCGGTTGCCATGTTAGTTGCGGCAATCAGTATTGCCAATACAATGACCATGTCTATTTATGAGCGAACCAAGGAAATTGGTGTCATGAAGGTTCTGGGGTGTGGACTTGGCAATATTCGCTCTATGTTCCTGGCTGAGGCAGGATTTATCGGATTTCTTGGCGGAATCGTAGGCTTAGTATTAAGTTATACGATATCTTTCCTGTTGAATAAGTTCCTGGCACCAATGCTCATGAGTGATTATGGCTCCAATGTGAACATATCAGCAATTCCGCTATGGCTGGTATTGGCAGCAATCGTATTTTCTACCATTGTAGGTATGGTGGCAGGTTTCTTCCCTGCACAGCGTGCGACGAGACTTAGTCCGTTGGCGGCAATTCGGAATGAGTAATATCGTAATAAATAATGAGTAAGTAAATAAAGTGGTCGCAAACAAATTTGTTTAAGTTTTGGCAACACTTTGGCAACATAAGTTGCGATTTTACAAATTTATATTTCTATTAAAAGCATAAGAAACCTTACTGTTTTACAAAACAAAGTGAAAACAGTAAGGTTTTTCTATGCTTTTCTTTATATTCTTTTTTATTTGTTCTTTTGGTTATTTCTTTTTGGATGTCTTTAATCGTTTCTTCGTTCTGGCAGCTTCTGACTCTGGATAGTTATAACGCCAGTTGTCGTATTCCTCCTTGCTGATTTCACCATTTTCTAATGCGATGGCTTGTCGTTGCCACGCAGATAACATGTCATTTAAAGAATCATATGCAGGATTGTCCATATTAAGAGAAATGGATAGCTCGTCTGGATTGGTGCTTACTTGGAATCCGTACATGTCCTCTAATGCGAATAGTGTATGTAGAATACCATTGTTGGTGTCTATATTTGGGACAGTGATAGCGTTAGGGCTAACCTTCAAAACGTCAGCTAGCTTTTCGACCATATCATCTTTTGGTACTCGTGTTTCAGATTCGTATTGTGCAATGCGTACATCAGTAGTTTTACCACTAAAGCCAACTAATGAGCCTAAGTCCTTCTGCAATAGATTTCTAAAAATGCGAAAATGTTTGATTCTTTTACCGATTGCCATATGTGTTGCCTCCTTATCTGTAATTAAACAAAACTGATAAAGTCAGTATACCACAGCGTATTTAAGTACACAAGAGAAACTTAAACAAATTTATTTAATTATTTATGGTGAATAGTATTGACTTAAACTAAAATGTTTAGTAGAATTACGAAATAAGAACTAAACAAAAAAGTTTAGTTGTAGAGTTATTAGGGAGAAGGAGGAAATGATTATGGAGGAAACAATTTTAATGAAAGCGGATGATGTGGGAAAGGCTTTGCAGATATCAAAGCAACAAGCATATCGGATTATTCGCAAGCTTAATGAGGAACTAGAGGCACAAGGTTATATGACGATTCAAGGGAGAGTAAATCGTGAATATTTTCTAAAACGATTTACTTATTCTGAAGCGTTTGAAAGGAGATGACGGTATGGCGGTATATAAGGATGGAACAAAATGGAGAGTAGTATTTCGTTATACGAACTGGCAGGGAGAAAGAAAGCAGACCAGTAAAAGAGGGGTTGAAACGAAGAGAGAAGCGGTTGCGTGGGAATATGAAGAAATGTTGAAGGTGGATGCAAAGCTGGATATGACATTTGAAAGTTTCTACGCGATTTACGAAAAGGATCGCTTGAAAAGGGTGAGAGAAAACACTTGGGAAACAAAGAAACACATCATTGAAACGAAGATTCTTCCGTTTTTTAAGGACAGACCGATTGCAGAGATTGAAGCAAAGGATGTGATTGCTTGGCAAAATGAATTACTTGCGTTTCGTTATGAGAATGGAAAAGGGTATTCTCCTTCTTATTTGAGAACGATACACGCGCAGTTGAGTGCAATCTTCAATCATGCAGTGCGATTCTATCATCTTCAAAGAAATCCTGCGAAACTGGCAGGTTGTGTTGGGATTGCAGAACACAAGGAAATGTTATTCTGGACACAAGAAGAATATTTGCAATTTTCAGAAGCAATGATGGAGAAACCACTTTCCTACTATGCATTCGAAATATTGTATTGGTGTGGATTGAGAGTCGGAGAATTACTTGCACTAACACCAGCAGATTTCGACTTTGAAAAGAAAACCTTAACTATTAACAAATCGTATCAGAGATTAAAAGGAAAGGACATCATAACACCGCCGAAAACACCAAAGAGTAATCGAGTGATTACAATGTCGGATTTTCTAAGTGAAGAGATAGAAGATTATCTTTCTATGTTATATGATGTGCAACCAAATGAAAGAATCTTTCCTGTGACAAAATCTTATCTGCACTATGAAATGGAAAGAGGTTGTAATGAAACCGGAGTAAAGCATATACGAGTTCATGACCTAAGACACTCGCATATTTCGTTGTTGATTGAGTTGGGATTTTCAGCGTTGGCAATAGCGGAAAGAGTAGGGCATGAAAGTATAGATATCACTTACCATTACGCACATTTATTCCCGACAAAGCAAACGGAAATGGCTTTAAAGCTGGATGGGGAACGTGTAAAGAAGATGGAAAAAGTAAAGGAGGGTTAATATGCCAAAGAAAGTGGATAGCAAAGGAAGGTGGCGTGACAGAACAGTCACCTTCCGCGTTTCAGATGAGGAACGAAAAGTTTTGTATGATTGTATCAAGATGTCAGGACTTTCCAAACAGGATTATCTTTTGAGTAAAGCAACTAATAGAGAAGTTGTGGTTCAAGGACGAAGTCCACGAGTGTGTAAAGCGCTTCGAGATCAGATGAATGAGATTTATGAGGAGTTGAAACGATTAGAAAGTAGTGAGGAATGTAGGGATGAACTTTTAGAGACCTTGCGGGTGGTGGCTGCCACCCTGCAGGGGATGGATGATATCAGATTGTAATATTATTTTTGGAAAGTGATAACAGATTTTAATATCACTGATAGCAAATCTTAATATCACGTTTTGAAAGTGGAATTTTTGTGATATCAGATTGTAATATCATTTTTGAAAAGTGATAGCAGATTTCAATATCACTGATAACACATTTTAATATCACCAACATCGGTGTTTTTTCTAAAGTGACAGCATTCTATGCTTTAGAAAACACCAAAATGACAGCATTTCATGCTTTAACATAAAGCATTATATGCAAGCACTTTTCAGCAATGGAAGAATCGTTAAAGCACTTTATGCTTTAGGTTACCACAGAATGACAGCACTATATGCTTTAAATAAAGCAGATTATGCTTGCACTTCTCTTGGGAAAAAGATGGATTTCCGTAGTGTTTATCACTCTTAGTACATATCCTGCAGTAAAAGCTTAGTTTTTGGCTCAATATTGTGGGAATGGATTACCAAGCGCCAAGCGTGGAAATGGAGGTTTTACACCTCTATTTTCATCGGCTTGGGGCGGTAAGTTAGCTCCCGGCAGGGCGCAAAACCCGCTTGCGGGTCTGCATTTTTGATGGCGAAGCTGTCAAAAGTGCTTTTGCGTTACTTTTGACAAAAGTAACAAAAGATATTCCGCCTCGGACATCGCCGATGGCTCGCCCTTGGCTGGAATATCAGTCCCCGGGAAAAGAAGATAGGGAAGGTGATGCGTATGGAAAGAACAATTTCAATGATGATGGGTCCGGGTAGTATCAATCACAATAACCGCAGATTTATTGCTGACAATGTGGACAGGGACAGAGTGAAGGACAATGTGGTGTTGGTAAATCAAAATCTGAAAAAGGTGTATCACGAACTGTTTGACGAAGCACTAAAAAAGTACAACGAAAAGCAAACGCGAAATGACCGAAAGATTAAAGATTATTATGAACATGTACGGCATGATAAACAGCTCAAACAATTCTACGAAGTGATTGTGCAGGTTGGGAATAAGGATGATATGGCATGTGGAACGGAAGAAGGAGATTTGGCAAAGGAGATACTTCTGTACTATATGGAAGATTTTCAAGCCAGAAATCCTAATCTGAGGGTTTTTAATGCTGTAATTCATATGGATGAAGCAACGCCACATCTTCATATCAACTTTGTACCCTTTTCAGAAGACAACAAACGTGGGTTAGAAAAACAGGTTTCTTTAAAAGGTGCATTGAAGGCACAAGGAATTACTGGCTCTGGTAGACGAGATACCGAATGGAATCGGTGGATTGAGAAAGAAAAAGAAGCTTGCTCAATTTCCATGGTACGGTATGGTGTTGAGTGGAATCATTTGGGCACCCGCAAAGAGCATCTATCCGTATTGGAATATAAAAAGCAGGAGCGGACAAAAGAGGTGCAACAGTTGGACGAGGAGAAGGAACGTCTGCAGGAGGATGTAGAACAGATAAAGGAAGACATTCGTGAGGGAGAACGTGAAGCAGAGGATGCATGGGTGGAGACTACCGAAGCACGCAAGGAGCTTGCAGATATTCGGGAAGAGATTGTAAGCGCAAAGGAGGAATGGCAAAAGATAAAGGATAATATCCGGGAAGAAAAGCAAATCCTGCAATTCGAAGTGGAAACGATTAAGCAAGACAAAAGAAAACATTTAGAAAGCTATCACAAAATGCTTGCGGAATTCAACGAGGAAAAGAAGAAAGCTGAGGATAAGCTTGCGGATATACAATCTCAAAAGGATATATTAGATAGTGCGATTCAATATGAAACTGAAATCCTAGCTGAAAAAGAGGAAGAAACAAAAAAGGCGGAGCAGAAGCTATCATTGATAAAAGAGATGTTAAATAAGTATCAGGATCCTGGCGACAGGTTGGATAAGATGGTTGAACTGCAAATTCAAGTAAATAAACTGCTAGAGGAAAATGCAACGTTAAAGCAAAAACTGCAGCAAGCATATGAATTTATGAAGAGTAAGTTCCTAAATGGAGTCAATATGTTTGAGGAGTTTGCTAGAAGTATCGGTGCAAAAGTACAGGAACGATGGGAAGATAGAAACAAGGGAGCCAGATAAACTGGCTCCAGAAAGGAGCACAATATGGAAGATTTGAAAGAGGTAATTGTAGAAAATGGAATAGAGTATCGCTTGAGGGAGAATGATTGTTATTATCCTGTTATCAGTTTGGAGCAGAAAACAGACTTCAGTATTGGGAAGTATGGTTTTATGAGGTGTGAGTACATAAAGAACTATAAACATAGATATTATATGGATTTGTTGATGGCTGGAAAACTAAATGAACATCTGCATAAGGTTGAGGAAGAATGTTACGCAATGCAGGAGCGGTTGGTTGAACAGGTAAAGAAGAAGGAGGGTATTACAGAGCAAATGAAAGTGGAAAATCAGTTGTTGTGGGTTCAAAGAATGAATAGCATTAATTTGTTAGTAGAAGAAGTTGTTGTTAAGGAAATAGTGCATGTGTGATGGAATGCGGAGCAGGTAACTGCTTCGCATTTTTGGTGCAGATTGGTGAACGACATGCTATAATTGGCAATATGTTGGAAGTTATAAAGTTCAACTTGTAAAGATTGGAAACTTGAAGTTGGTGGTGAGAGTAAATGGATATAAAAGCACGAGTAAAAAAGCTAAAAGCAGATATACCTGCTATCTTTTTGGCGTTAAAAGATAGAGATACGCCAATTGTGGCAAAGATATTTGCAGGAATCACAGTGGGATACGCACTTTCCCCAATAGATTTGGTGCCGGATTTTATACCAGTGCTAGGGTATTTGGATGATGTTATTCTGTTGCCGATGTTGGTAGCATTAACCATCAAATTTATCCCACAAGTTGTTCTTGAAAGAAATCGCAAGCAATCCGAAGGAATGTGGCAAGATGGTAAACCGAAAAAATGGTATTATGCAATACCTATTGTGATAACATGGTTTATTATAATAGTAATGATTTTAAAAGCAATTTTGTGAACGAAAAATCGGAGTATCGCAAGACTTGGTACAGAAGAGGTTTTTACGGAGATGGGAGGCGTTGTACTCCCATTTGTCATTGGTACAAGTGCGCCTTACGCAGTCAAAAGTGTCACTTATGTTATCTGATGTTGAAAGGTAAATCATTCATTGATAAAATAAAAGAGTAAATTTACAAAGCAAAGAGGACGGTCCTATGAAATACAAAATAGAGCAGATAGAACAGGGTGATGATGAGCTTATCCTGAGATATCAGAAGCTGAATCAAGAAGTAGAGTATATTATGAATTTTATGAGTTTTCCAGAAAAGAAACTTGTTGGATTCAAGGAAAGCACACAGATAGTGATAGATGATAAACAAATACTCTATATTGAAAGTGTCGATAGAAAAACGTTTGTATATTTGGAAGATGATATTGTGCGTGTGGAATATACACTAACACAGCTTGAAAAAATGCTTAATTCGATTCGTTTCTTCAGGTGTAGCAAATCAATGATTATTAATATTGACAAGGTGAGTTTATTGGATAGCCTGGCATCAAATCGCATTGATGCTACTATGTGCAATGGAGAACATATCATCATTTCAAGAACATATGCTTCTGATTTTCGTAGAAGATTGAAGGGAGAGGCTGTTGATGAATAACAAAATCAAATACTTTTTGGAATGCTACTTAAAAAGAAAAATTGGTGTGGAAATAAAATGCTGTTTGATGTTTTTTCTGATTCTTTGCTTTTATTGTATTTACAGATGGACTGCAAATATTACGCAGGCGGGCATTGTTCATATGTTGGAAATGGTTCTTTTAGCATACGTAATTGGTTGGATTCAAAATTTGCTTCATTATGATTTTGATGAGGTAAATGATTTGAAAATCAGAGTATGGATTTCTGTAGCTGTTAGCTCATTTGTATATGCTGCTGTTGGTCATTTTGCGGGATGGTTTGATGGTAACATAGGCGTTTGTATTGGTTTTGGATTTTATATGGTGTGTGCATACTTATGCTCTTACTTGATCTACAAAATCAAACGTACCATTGATACAAAACATCTGAATGAAGATTTGCATCAGTTTCAGAATAGGTTAATAGATGAAGAGTAATCGTTGAAAGGTGGATTGTAATATGCAAATATGTGAAAGTGGAAAAGTAAATCCTAAATTATTATTGTGCGGAGCCTTCGGGCATTTGTTGTGTTGGTTTGGAGGCGATTTGCTGTTGTATTTCTTGCCAAACGGAAGATTGGATGTAATGGGGCTGTTTAATTATGAGAAAACCGCCATCATGTTACAAGGTGCATCGCCCTTACAGTTTATTATCTCAGGCGTATTTGGTGTGATTGCTATGATGGTCATTATGCCTGGCTATTTTCAGATTGCGAATTTCCTAAAGCCTATATCAATGAAATATGCTCGTGTAGTGCAGGTTGGCACAGCTCTCACCTGTGTAGCTGGTGCAGTGATGCACTTTACTTGCACTAGCATGCTATGGCATTTTGTAAAAGCTGGCGCAACAAAGCAGGCACATGAAATTATGCTTTCCTATTTTTTTGAAACCTCGGTAACCTCAGCCATGTGTAATATTGGTATATTTATGGTATGTATAACACTGTTCATTGCTGTTATTAGAAGGAAAACGTGTTTCCCTAAATGGGCGTGCTTAGTTAATACGATATTCTTTACTATGGTGGCTGCTATTGTATTTGCCGGAATGGGTGCTATGAATGTGGGTAGTAGTTTCATGTTTTTTGGACTATATTATCTGATGAAGAAGTATAATAATCATACAGCGAGTGAAGTGTAAGTTTTAAAAATGAAGTATTATATGAAGTTACAAACAATATGATGGAAATAATTGACAGTAATTATTCTTAATGATAAAATGTTATCGTTAAATCCCATGAGGGAGTAGCAAGCGTACAACGTAGCAAGTCAACATACTGACCTTTTGGTCTGGCTTGTTTTAAATTGCGAGACTCATGTATAGTTAGAACTATGCATGAAGTCTATATATTTCGAAATATATACCCAAGTATAGTTTTTAACTGTACTTGGGTTTTAATATTTTACGAATTAGGAGGAATATATGATGTACTTAGGAGTTTCGTTTTTTTTAACTAGTATTATGTTGGGTGTAGGTTTAGCTATGGATGCTTTTTCTGTATCACTTGCTAACGGATTAAATGAACCAACAATGAAAAAACAAAAGATGTGCGGTGTGGCAGGCGTATTTGCAATGTTTCAGTTTGCAATGCCGATGATTGGGTGGATATGCGTTTCTACCATTGCCAAGTTATTTAGTGTATTTGAATTGTTTATTCCTTGGATTGCGCTTGTTTTGCTTGGATATATCGGAGGAAAGATGCTCTACGAAGGTGTTAGGTGTAAAGAAACTAAGGAAGAGAAAACGGAAGTTGGAAGAAAAGCACTATTTGTCCAAGGTATTGCAACTTCAATTGATGCACTTTCTGTAGGTTTTACAATTTCAAATTATAATTGGTTTGAAGCAATGCTGGCATGTATTTTAATTGGTATTGTTACTTTTTGTATTTGTTATGCAGGTCTTTGCATTGGAAAAAAAGCAGGGATGAAACTTGCAGGCAAAGCCGGAATTTTGGGTGGCGTCATACTTATTTTGATTGGATTGGAAATATTCATTACCAGTTTTCTATAGTAATGGGAAGTGCTACGCATGATGACGGTAAGAAGGAGTTCGTCGGTGCTTTGAGCTATCACATAATAATGGGTTTTAGCAAAAAAATGAGCGACCGTTTTGGTCGCTCATTTCATGTCTTCTAATGCTTAATTTTTTGATAAATTAGTATTTTAAATAAAAAGCCTAAGCCTTGTATAAAAAGAATAATTGCCACAATTACATGTATTCCCATAAGCTCGTCGATGGGCTTTAATAGGGAACTGACACCAGATAGAATTTCAATGCGTCCGATGTTTCGAAACCATCGCCAACCATCGACCTGTTCATCCTCCAATTCACTGGCATCAATAGCTTTTAGAATGCCGGAAAACAGCTCCCATACACCAAAGAATAATGGAAGCATGGCAGGTTGTATCATTTGGTTAAATAGCGGAAATAAAGATAGGAGCGTTGTGCTCATGCCATCCGCTAATAGCCAATGAGAACCATGTAAGAGGTTTCTTTGTTTGTGGTATATATATAGATTGATACATCCGGTTAACAGCATAGCTAATCCTAGATATGATGCAACAGACATAAACTGTTCACCAGGGTGAGCTAAGGCTAAAAAGCCGCTTCCTATCAGAATGAACATAGCCATTAACCAATATAGCTGAATCCATGTAATTCTTTTTCGAGTAGTAGTTTCGTTAATCAAATTACAACACGCTCCATCTTATTATTGGTAGAGTATTATCTTGATACAATCTATAAATGTGAATCAGCCCACATTTCATCAGCAGTTGGTTTCCAATGTTTGGAATATTCACTACATTTTTTGCACAACTTATCGATATCTTCCGGTTCTTGATAATCTGTACTTATAGCTCCACTAGAATACACCATATGTTTTAAACATTCTGGATTTTCTAACATAGGACAAGGCATAAGTAGATTTTCGTTAAATGGCTGGTGTTTTCTGTATTTCATAAAAAGTGGACTCTTTAAAACATTCAAAAGAGAAGTTTCTTTGATATTAGCGTTAGAATAATGAATAAATGCACACGGTTCAGCATCTCCATTCGCATTGATATGGAAGTATTCTCTGCCACCAGCAATACATCCACCTACATATTCTCCATCGTTTTGGAAGTCAAGTGTGAAAATCGGTTTTGTATCTCGATAATGTCGTATTTTTTCACAGAGATGTTTTCGTTGTTCTGGTGAAGGTAATAGTTCAGTGACAGCTGCATTTCCCACAGGCATGTAATGGAAGAACCATGCAAATAATGCCCCATGTTCAATAATTAAATCAAAGAATTCTTCGCTACTTACTACATCAACATTTTTGCTGGTATAACAGGTGGAAACGCCAAATGGAAGCTTGTGTTCTTTTAATAATTCCATGGCATGTACTACCTTTTGATATACTCCAGCGCCACGACGTTCGTCATTGGCACTTTCAAATCCTTCTAAACTAATTGCAGGCATGAAGTTTCTTACTCGTAACATTTCTTTACAAAAATCTTCATCGATTAGTGTTCCGTTTGTGAATGCGAAAAATTCACAGTCAGGATGTTTTTCGCAAAGTCTAATAATATCATTTTTGCGTACCAATGGTTCGCCACCAGTATATAGATAGACATATGTACCAAGTCCTTTCCCTTGTGTTATGATGGAGTCTAAGGTGTCAAAATCCAGGCTTAATTGATGTCCGTATTCAGCGGTCCAACAGCCGATACATTGCAAATTACACGCTGATGTAGGATCCATTAAAATTGCCCAAGGGACATTGCAATCGTGCTGCTTGCGGATTACTTCACGTCTAGTGTTTCCATTTAAACAAGAATTGATAAAAAAGTTTTCGAAAAAAGTTTTCCTTACTTCAGGGTTTAATTTATATATGCGCAATATAAAATCATACCAATTTCCCTTTTCAACCAATATGTTGCGCATTGTTTCTCGTTGTCCCTTGTACCAATCTTCGGGGCAGACATTATCAATCCATTCCATTAATTTTGGTGCGTTTTTTTCAGGGTCTTTTTCCAGATAGTTTAGTGCTTGTTTCAAAATAAATGCTTTCATTTTTGCGTCCTCCTTGTTTTTCAGTGAGATTATCATTAACCATCATCGACTACAAAAAATTATAGACAATCTATTTTTTTCTTACATTGGACAGTCATCTTTATCTGTCCTTTTTTTTGACTTTATGTGAAAGTGTTACATTTTAGGACAAACACTGTTTTTTGTCCCTTGTGAAAATGAGAATAACTATATAAGATTTTGTCCTGTATAGGATTGTTTTTTGGATAGGCTCATTAGGAGGTGGTATTTTGGAGAGGACGCTTAATAAGGTTTTAATTGAAACCATCTTTCGCAATCAACTGAAGGAGATGAAAAATAATCCAGAGCGAAGCATGCGCAATATGGTAGATATGGCACTGGAGTTTTCGGATGGAAGATTTCAGCATCGGTTTTTTGAAATGACACAGCGGATGCTGCAAAATGAACACAGTGCATATTATAAGATGATAGCTGATAACGTGATGTCCATTGATGAGGAACGAATTGTTCGTTTTGGAATGAATGTTGGATATAACGGTTGTACGTTAGGTGCTAGAATGATTCGAGAACGTGAACAAAAGGAACATTTTAACATTCCTTGGACCATTTATTTTGAAATGAGTGGGAATCATTATTTGGGAAAAAATGATATATCTTCCTCTCTTGTAGAGCAGGGGCAAGAGCTTGGCATTTATACATGGATGATACGTGTCCTTGATGGAATGGAGCAGGTTTTGGAACTACCAAGGCTATTTCTGGAGAGTGCTTTTGTCCTTTTCTGCTCGCCCAAGGATATCACAGAGAGTTTGCTAGATGATGTAAATGATATCCACAATATTATGTTTGCAGTTGAGTATACGGATGGAATAGAAGATGCTTGTAGTTTGCTACGTGCAAGAAGGATGTTTTACTCTGTATTTGTGCAGTATCATGAAGAAGATTTGAATGCTATTGTGAGTGGAGATATATTGAGTGAATTGGAGAATCTTCATCCGGTTTTTACAGGATTTATAGCGGATTTGTCCTGTTCAGTAGAGACACAGGCTTATATTTATCAGTATATATTAGATACAAGAAATGCGCAGTTATATCGAACGATACCATGGGATGTTGTGTGTGACAGCCATTATGTAGATGGAATTATTTCCGACGGTGCATGTACTCTTGGATTTGATTGTAATGTTAGAGCGTATTCGTTTGTGAATATGTCTAAGGGGAAGGAATACGAGTTGTCAAAGCAATCCTTAGAGGAGATTCTAAGAGAAAATTTTCCTAAAACGTAATGTATAGATTAGGGATAATATTTAATTAATAAAATAAGATAGGAGCAAGTATTATGATAAAAGCAATTATACTATTGATAATCGGTTTTTTGTTGTTGATGAAAGGTGCAGATTATTTTGTAGATGGGGCATCCGCTATTGCAAAGAAACTCCGAATCCCCAGCATTGTGATTGGTTTAACTATTGTTGCATTTGGTACCAGTGCACCGGAATTGGCAGTTAGTTTGGGTGCGGCATTAAAAGGGAGTAATGATATAGCTATAGGCAATGTGGTTGGTTCGAATCTTTTTAATACGTTGGTTGTATTAGGAGCGAGTGCTGCGATTACACCAGTGGTGGTAAAACAAGAAATTATTAAACGTGATTATCCATTATCTATCATTGCAGCAATTTTGTTAGGGATACTTTCTATGGATATGATTTTGGGAAAGACGCATACTATGACAATTGGACGAATAGATGGTGTGATTCTCTTAGCATTATTTGTCTTCTTTTTGATAAATACAATTAAAGGTGGTTTGAAGGGAAGAAATGCCGCTGTTGAAGAAGTGGATAATATGAATCTGTCACTTTGGAAAAGTGTTTTGATTATAGTGCTTGGTTTGGCGGGAATTATAATTGGTGGTGATTTGTCCGTTGAAAGTGCAAAGGATATTGCCAGAGCCTTTGGTATGAGTGAGGCTTTAATTGGCCTTACGATTGTAGCTTTTGGTACATCGCTTCCAGAATTAGTGACATCAATTGTTGCTGCAAGAAAAGGAGAAAATGATATTGCTGTCGGTAATGTGGTTGGTTCTAATATATTTAATATCCTTCTGATATTAGGATTGTCGGCAACAATTTTACCAATGAATATGAGTGGCACATATTTATATGACATTATAATACTGATTGTTGTTACAGTTGCTACATACATTCCAATTGCAAGGACAAATAAGGTTGGAAGACCAATGGGAATTGTAATGGTGGGATCATATTTGTTATACACGATTTATCTGATTATGAGATGAATTTGTTCGTGAATAGGAAAGAACAGTAAATGTAAAGAAAGCCTTGAAAGCGATACTAAGCTTTCAAGGCTTTTTTTGTGCAAGGTTGGCTTTTATTTGTCATAGCTGACTGCAAGACAACGGAAACAGATTTTGATTTGTTCCAAGAATTCTTCAGGAGACATATTATTGTACTCTAAAATCCAACGCTGAAGTGTCATGATATAAGCATCTGTGAAGAAGTTTAACTGGAATTCAGATATATCAGGTGTGCCTAGTATCCCACCAAGACGACTTTCTACAATCGGAATAAGAAATTCTCTAAAATGATCTGAAAAAGAATTCTGCCCCTTTATTAATAATGCTTTGCGATAGAAAAAGCGATTCTCGTAGAAAAAGCTACTAATGTCATTCAAGAAATCCCAACGGTCAGAATAATTCATCTTTTGGGCATGGGCGATGAATTCTGTATCAAAAATCCAGTTTACCAAATCGTATTTATCCTGAAAGTGATAGTAGAAGCTTTTGCGATTCATGTTACATTGTTCGCATATATCACTCACACTAATTTTTTCAAAAGGTTTCTCGTTCATTAGATTTTTTAAGGCATTAGCAAGTGCCTTTTTGGTTATATTAGAATCTGCCAAATTGTTTCCTCCTTTGCAAAAAAAGAGACTTATCTACAGTGTAGATAAGTCTCGTCATTTCAGTTAGAACCAGGATTCTCTCCGAGGTTGATGACTCTAACGCACATGTGTGCCGACTACTCCCTTATTAAATGCAATTTTAGCATAGAAATATATCTTTTTCAATAAATGGGATATGAGGTTTGTTGGACAATTTCCCTTTTTTGTCCCAAAATCAGACACTATGTACAATTGGTGTAATGAAGGATTGTATAGGGTAGATTATAATGAAAGTCACAATATGAAATAAGGTTGTGAAAAGCATGAAATCAACGAAACGCTCTAAATGGATTAGTATTATTAAATGTATTTCTTTTATTATAGTTATAATATGTTTGGTAGGGTGTGTTTTTCTGAATAGAGATGTGTCTGCTGAGGTGATTCTTCGATACATACCTCAAAATCCACTATTGGCGGCATGTGTTCTCCTACTCTTATATGCAGTCAAGAGCGTTTTCGTTGTTTTCCCTATATTGATTTTAGAAATTGCAGGTGGATATTTATTTTCTGTTGTTCCTGCAATATTTATTAATAATTTTGGGATTTTAATATGTAATGTGGTTGCATATTGGAATGGTAGGCTGTTGGGACGAAATACTGTTGAAAAATTGATAGAGTCTTCTGACAGTTTTTTAAATATTGTTCAAAAGCAAAATAGCAATATGTTTGTTGTTTGTCTTTGTAGTAGATTGATTGTCGGAATTCCAAGAGATTTGGTTAGTATGTATTTTGGTGCCACTCAAATGGATTTTAAATGTTATCTCGCAGCCAGTACCATAGGTTCAGTGCCAAGTACGGTACTTGTTACATTGTTTGGTTATAGCGTGACAGAACCTAAAAATCCATTGTTTTGGATATCACTTATCGTAATGGGAATATTAGCAATAGGCTCGTACTACATTTGTCACAGATATCAACATAAGAAAAAGGGAGAAACTGGATAAGATGAAGAAATTGACAAGTCAGAAATGGGTGCGTCAGTTATTTCGTAGGCGTGCTTTAGTTATTATTTTAATACTGATTCAGTTAGTATTCGTTTTGTATGCAATTATTAGTGGTAGTCAGCTTTCTCAAAATTTTAGTCGGCTATTGACAATTGTCAGTTGTAAACGGCAAGTACTTTTCCATAAATTTTGGCAATTATTTTTCCATAATTACCGGCATTTTATTTTCCATACTTTTTAGTCCCCACGGATTGCTCCGTGGGAGTGCTGTTTACTGAAATGGCAATTCCTCGTTTTCGT
>JAFQOE010000004.1 GCA_017395635.1 Lachnospiraceae bacterium
ATGGAAGAAATGGAACTTCCGTTTCAATAAAAAATGCCCACGGAGCAATCCGTGGGTGTATATAAAATGCTGGTGCTTAATTGCCAAAAAATGCTGGAAATTAATTGCCATTTTTTGCTGGAAAGTACTTGCCGTTTACAAAAAGCTGCACGTTTATCAAAAGGTATGTAACACATATCTTTCTCATCTGATATGTACAGGTACTCCAATGCACCCTTTGCAACAATCTCCAAATAATTTTGGCTATAAATGCTAATATACTCCTTTGCTGCTTTGTTCTTTACTTCCTCCCTTCCTACGTCCTGTATCGGTGTAAGCATTTTTAGTACATCTAGTTCTTTACGATTTTCAACTGCATCGTTCCACCATCCAGAATATCCATTGTCCAAATAGCAAACATTATCCCAAAGAACCAATGCGGCTACTAACACTTGAAATTCTAAGGATGAATTCATTAATGAGTCATCAAATTGATCAACAATCCTTTCAATTGTCCAGTTATCAATTAAAGCTGCTTTCATTGCTCTCCTCTTTCATCTCACTCTATATATCCGTTTTCACTCTTATAAATCATATGTGTGATTTACACCTCTCCGATATTTTTTAGTTTTCTTAAAAGATGTGCTTAACTTATTAAAGATTTCAGACTCAAATCTTCAATTATCTTCTTAACACTTTTGTCATCCCACCATTGTTATCATCATCGTCATTATCATCCAAGGCATCATTTCTAATATCATACAAAATATCTATCAATTCAGACTTAGAAGTTGCTTCATCAACCCACTCTCCATACTCGTTTAAAATATTATTATCAATCATTGTAATAACCTCCTTCATTATTTCTATATTCGATATATACCTTCAACACATCATATAAGTATTCATATGTTTCAATATTTCTAGTAATTGCATTGTACAAAGCCAAACCCATCTGGGTAAAGAACACTTGACCTACACATACATAATAACGATTTTCGTCTGAGTCATATGGAGATATAATTTCCAACTTTTCATCTTTCACTTCAAAACTCAATTTTATTTTTTCAATTGAATAAATATCACATTCCATATAGTCTTCACTTGTTTTAACCAAATTCAACTCAGCCAAATATTCTATTTCTTCTTGTGAAGGAATATATTGTTCATACGCATAAATTTTCTCTTTTCGATTTTCAAGCAATTTTTAATTTCTCTGCATATTTTCTTTCTGTTTGCAATTAAAGCAATCTTGTAAATAACTTCTTCATCCCATTCACCATCATCAACCATTTCCAAAAAATAATCATACAATTTTTGATCACCTTGAAATATCGGATAAAGCATATCACCTATGTTTTTTGCTACACCAATTGATTTATCTATATCCATAATTGTCCCCCCTTTTTCATCCTATTTTTTTAATACATCTTCTAATCTTTCAGCCTGTCTTCTTGCAGTTTCTTCTGCTCTTCTCCATATTTCTTCTGCGTCCTTATCACCTAAAATTCTAGCCTTTTCTTTTTCTTCTCTTGCACCTTTTTCTGCTTCGCGAAGATCTTTTATTCTGTTTTTGTAATCCAAAAAGTGAGTTGTCATATTCCCTCTCCTTCTTTGTCAAAATTATATTTATACACTTTTAATTTCTGAGTACTCTTAAACGGTCTTGGCTAATATTTTAAGCCACTATGATCCACTCATTGCCTTCTTATCAACTTTTCCATTTGGTGTCAGAGGAAATGCATCCCATACTTTATGACGAATTATGACATCCTCTCCCAATTTATCTATAATCTTTCTTTGAATACTTTCGAATCCGTTGTCTGTTTTACCTGAATCCTGCAAAATGATATGTACTTGCAATTGACCACTCTCATCACAAATAACCTTGCATTGGGAAACATTCGAATCCTCTAACACAACATCCTCAATCTCAAAAAAGTATATTCTTTTACCCGAACGAAGTAACATACTATCAACAGCCCGTCCACGTACAAATAATTCTCCGTTCTCATTTACATACCCAATATCACCTGTTCTACACCAAGTTCTTCCTTCATTGTCCTTCCAAAAAAACTGTCTTGTACGTTCAGGATTTTTATAATATTCCTTCATCTGACATGGTGACTGAACCATAACTTCTCCATATTCACCATATGTACATTCTTGTTGTGTATCTACATCAAATGCCGCAACCACAACACTTGGCAATGGTATTCCTGTAGAACCTGGCGTATATTCTTTTATTGGCGTTGTTACAACTGTTCCATTTAATTCAGACATTCCATAACCAAAGTACATTTTACTTTTACAACCATGCTCCACTAAAAAAGCATTCAAGAGCTGTTCATCTTGTTCATTTACCGCTTCACCACCGGTCGCTGGCATTTTCATAAAATCTAAATTAACCGATTTCATTTTTTCATTGTTAACTGCCGCAAGCCAGAAACTAACCGTAGGTGTCACAATATTAGGCTGATATTTTATAACATCATCAACAAATACAGTTTCACTATACATTGGTTCCAAAATGACCTTTACACCAAAAGCCAAAGGTGCAAATAACAAAAAGGAAAGTCCAGAGGCAATAAATGAAGGAATATGATTCAAGAATTTATCTCCTCTTTCAAATAGATAACCATTATTTCTATACTCCAATGATGTCGAGATATAACTTTTATTAGTATGTACGATTCCCTTTGCTTCGCCTGTTGTTCCAGAGGAAAACACAACTACCAATGAGCTATTAATATCCGTATTTTCTTCTGCTCGCATCGAAATTTCACTCTTTAGAAATACTTTCCACGTGGTTGAATTTCCATAGTTTTCCTTCGAGAAAACATTTTTTAATTTCATGAAGGTTTGCACATACGATGGTAGTGATGCAACAACAGGAACAATAATGCATTCTATTTGATCCACCTTTGAAACAATTTCTTTTACTACCTTGTATAGCTTATCCATGCAAAACAAAAGCTTAGCATCTGATTCCATAATTATCTTTTCGATTTGCTGATTATTCAAAGTAGGATTCACCATAACAGCGCAAATTCCAATCTTGCTACACGCCAGTAACAAGTAGACTGTCTCAGGTGTTTGAGACGAACATATCAATATAGAGTCCCCCTTCACTAACCCTTTTGATGTTAAAATGTCAGCAATCTTATCAATATTGTGATACATGGTTTCATAAGAAATCTGCTTTCCAAAGTAAATGAGTGCAGTATCATTTATATAATCCTTATTATTTTCTAATATGAACCTATATATGGTTGTTTGCGGAATTTTGATATTCCTAGCACTTCCACTATAATATTGCATCCACGGTTTATCTATGGATGGATAACCTGTTCTCTTTTCTTCTGTAAGCATTTTTCTCTTCTCCGTTTCTTAATATATAATCTTATTCTTTATTTTTCACTACATCTCATACATCTCTTCAAGTTTCCTATAGTCAATTTTTCCAGCTGCCGTCAAAGGTAATTCTTTAAGAAACTCATAATATATAGGTCTAAAAAACTCCGTCATGTCTCTATTGAATAATTCTATAAGATTATTCTCTACTTCAGATTCTTTACCCTCTCATACCTTTTATGATTCTTTTTAGTATTGGATTTAGTAATTTCCCAATATGCATTTATCCCTCTTCTTTCACAGATGTTGATTGTTTCTATTTTGAGTACTCCATATTCTCTTTTAGATACGTTACCAAATTATATTTCAAATCCTCTTGCCTTCTCACTAACACATCTGCCATAATGTGTGCATTACTAGCATCTACATTTACTTCGTCTACATACATTCTTGCCTGTTGCGGTGTAGTAACATTATGGCCCGGATAGTATGTCACCTCTTCCTCCCAGACGTCTTGATACCATTTTTGACATTCATATACTTGCTTTCTTACTTCCATATAATCTCTACGGGGAGTAGCGGATAATTCTCTTCTTTTTATTAATGGAACATGTTCTTCTATAATGTGATACACCATAGTTGACATTTCATCGCGAAGCTGCGACATTGCCTCCTGCTTGTCCATATCAGAAAAATCCATAGGCTCTCCTGCTCGGACATATATCATTTCTGAACCTATATCATTAAACGTAATTAGCGGAATAACCTTTACACCAAGTTTGCTATTCAATATATATGGACTAGAAAATAGTGGCATAATCAGTTGGTTCTCCGTATTGTTGTAACCGCCTTCTGGAAACAGAATCACACTACTTCCAGCCTTTAATATACGTTCCATCTTGTTAACTGCATCTGCTCTACTTACCTTATTCAAACGATTTACATAAATCATTCCATTTAACCACATTGCAAGAAATATAGGATTGTGTTCCATCTGATGCGTAGTCCCCTGTAACATATATGCATTTCTATCAATAGAAGCCAATGCCGAAATAACATCTTCATCAAAAGAATGATTACATGCAAAAATGTATACTTCATTCTTATCTAAAGTTGGATATTGCTCTATCACTATTTTTCTCGATGTACACATACGTAATATTTTTCTCCAACATTTATTGAGGAACACTCTCCGTAATTTTATTCCTATATCTGATGTAAAATCATTTACATTTGAATTTTTATATCTACTTAATCCTGTGCGAAACAATTGTCTTCCTCCACATAATATTGTTACAAAGGATAATGTTTTCTCCCAATATCATAGATTCAATATAACTACCAAAACCAATCCATTGTTATATGCCTTCGAGAGCGTTTATTTCCCGTAATCTCTCAACTTCCTCAGTTTCTAAAAAGCTTCCATTTTCATCAAAAAATATATCATTTATATGATGAAAAATATAAAATTCCTCTTGTGACCCATGTATGCCCTCTCGTTCCCTTTGAATATCAATATGACCTATGCTAAGATTTTTGAAATTTCCTTTCAAAAATCTGATATATTCCTCATTTGTTATACTGTTACGCTTATATATTCCTTTTTCTTCCATGACTTCGTATCGCATAGTTGCAACCACTTCAGAGTATTCATTTAATTTGTCGGTCAAATTATCATCTTCTGCTACATATATTGGCTTTCCATAACAAATATCAATATGTGTAATTCTTTCCTTGTCAGATTGATTATCATATGTATAATTCAACAATACCGGACATATTGGAACCCTTGTTTTCTTTGCCACATCAATAAATCCATAATTTAAAGGCAAATGTAATTTGTTAGGTGATAAATTCCACGCCGTTTCGGGACATATATATATTGAATGCCCCTTTAACAACACTGTCATCATATCCAATTTTGCCCACTCCCGTTCCTTTATACAATCTTTCTTTTTCGTAACTAAGATTAAACCAGTATTAATCTGAGCCATCAAAAGGAATTTATTTGTTTCTTTACCATGTACAATAATTGCATGTTGCGGACAACTCGGAATCCAAACAAATCCATCCAATATACCTTGATGTGTACTTGCAAAAATCACTGGACCTTTCGGTATATTATCTATTCCTCTAACCGATTGTATGTACTCGCCACCAGCTAAAATCAACGTGACTTTTTTTGCAATTTTGCCAGTTACACCCTTCAATTTAGGTGCAATAGACAATGCTCCCTTTGTTGTAACTTTAAGTTTCCGTCCACGACAATATTCTCTTAATTTTTGATAGTACATCTCACGTTCTTTCCGGGATAAATTCCTTTCTTCTTTTTCATTCAACAATCTATATTCGGCAATCATCATTTTCCCTCTACTATTCTTTACAGTTCTCAATATCTTTCGTGTACTTTTATTCATTTATAATATCTACAGTATACATCATTTCATTTTTTGTATCAATAGTGCATTTTCCATCACTATCAGCACTTATAGTACATTGCTCCATTTTGACGACACCTTTAGTATATATTTGTAAATAGTTTGGAACATTAGTATGGATATCACATTTTGCAAGGGAGGTCTTTCCATGAACATAACAACCGAAATTGGAAACCGTATTCGACACAGAAGAAATGAGCTTAAGCTTAGTCAGGAACAGTTAGCAGAATACAGTGATTTGCACCCTTCTTACATTGGACAATTAGAACGTGGCGAGAAAACACCTTCCATTGAAACTCTATATAAGATAACAACCGGATTACAGATTTCCTTATCAGACTTTATGAATGGATTAGAAAATATTGCCAACAAGTCAGACACGTATGCATATAAAAGTTATCAGCTAATTGAACAACAAACTGCTAAGAACCAAGAGCGACTGTATCATATATTGCGTTTTATCTTGGAGTTAGATAGATAAAAAAGTAGCAATCCATATAGCTATTCAGCTTATATCGATTGCTACTTTTGTCTGTAAATTCTTTATTTTCATTTTTTAATTCCCAACGAACAAGACATCATTTCTTCACATTTGTGTGTTATCTTACCTCTGTAATATTCATTACATTTCTGTTTCTGACAAGGGAACTCCCCTTCCGACATTCGTCAAACATTTCAGACGATAACTACTATTATTTCAAACAAAGGAGAAATTGCCTATGACAAATGAAACAAACAAAAGTAACTTATTGACACTTCCCAGCGGAAAACTTCGCTACAAGCTGACGAATGACTATATGTTTCGGGCAGTATTTCAGAAGAATGAGAATGCGTTAAAGGGACTTCTATCCGCTCTACTTAACATTCCGAAAACTGAAATCAAGGAAGTAACAATTCTGAATCCTATTATCTTAGGTGAAACAATCGACGATAAGACCTGTATATTAGACCTGCATCTGCGATTAAATAACAATGAATTAATCAATATTGAAATGCAGGTAGAGGATCTCGGAAACTGGCCGGAACGTTCCATTTCCTATCTCGGACGCACATTTGACCAGACTAAATCTGGTGGTGATTATTCTGACATTCGAACTACGATACATATTGGAATCTTGGATTTCAATCTCCCACATTTAACGCCTGAATTCTACTCTGAATTCAAGCTAATGAATGTGAAAAACCATGAAATATATAGTGACAAATTCGTGCTTCGCGTGTTACACTTAACGTCACTAGAGAATGATTCAATTGAAAAGAAACCTGCTGATTTATATTATTGGGCTAAGCTTTTCAAAGCCACCACCTGGGAGGAATTAAAAATGTTAGCATCCAAAAATCCGGATTTTGAAGATACCATTGTTACATTGAAGGAATTATCTGCTGATGAGAAGATTAAGCTCCAGTGCGAAGCTCGAGAACGATACGAATGGGATATGGCTTCTGCCATTGCAAAAGGTAAGCGTGAAGGCAAAGAGGAAGGATTACGTGAAGGAGAAGAACTCGGTTTACAGAAGGGTTTACAAAAAGGTGAAGATCGTCTCCTGAAGCTTATCCAATGTCTAACAGATGATAACCAAACAGAACTCATCTCTAAGATTACAACAGATTCCGCATATCGTGAGGAACTGTACAAGAAATATGGGTTATAACGGCACTTTGTTTCCGATTGAATCTATTTATTAGGTGTCATTACCACACTCATTTTAATACCGTGTGATTCCACGGAATTAAAATTGGGATTATTCTTTTTCCCACAACATATAAAACATACAAACTATCAAAGGAAGGTATGCAAGTCCCCCCTATTTCACTTGCATACCTTCCTTTTCTTAATTGTCTTCATCTTATATAACAGTATTCTATTCTCCGCCAGCAGCCAAATCCGATGCCAGATTTTGTTTCATGGAACGCATTGGTACATACACAGAACCACACAACACTATCATAGAAAGTAAGAGACCCAACAGCATTCCAATCCAAGGAATTTCATATTCAATTCCGAACACCATTTTTATATAATAAAATATTCCGAAATTAACAAAATTACCGATTAATTGTCCCCATATATTTGCTACTAATGTCGTAATCACACCTTCTAACAACACCATCTTCATCAATTCCTTTTGGGATACACCAATAACACGAAGCTGCGCAAATTCTTTGCGTCGCATATGTATATTACTTGCTGTGGTATTAATAATATTCACACTACTCACCAATACTATAAACCCGGCGAAGCACAACACATATTTCATAATACTCTTTATTTTGCCAACTCCCGCAACTATATAAGGATAATCCGACATAAAATACTCATTTCCCATTTTCAGTAGCCAATAATTTTGCAAAATCTCACTGATACTAAAGGACGATAAATCATCTCCTGTGATCTGTTCAATATCTTGATTCGATAAATCTCCTTCCACATGGTACAGCATACCGCTCACATAACTTTTATCCGTTCCTGTAAGTTCGTAATATCTTTCTAACGGAAGTACAACAGAAAACTCAGATTCCATAAAATTAACATTATCATCAAGAATACCTTCCACCACATAAGTTTTATATGCACCTTGCTCCAATAACTGCTCTCGACATTCTAACCAAACATCTGCTTCCAGATAGTCTACATTTTCTTTTTCCATACGTTCTGATATCATTTCTCTTAATTTTTTGACATCTACTATATCAATCGTATCTCCCACGTGAAAATCAGTAAAGGTATACTGTGTCATAACCTTCCCCAGACTTCCCTCATCATCCAAAAGTGTTTTTGCACCATTTAAAAGAACAACTCCATCCGGGCTAATATCTAACGTACCCTCTATAAGATTTCCCTCTAGTCTGGCATAATCCTCTTCATCATATCCAAAACATTGAAGCTTACTTCCCCACACTTCATCGCTTTTCTTCACTTCTTCAAATTTATCCCCATAACGTTCCTTATACACTTCATCCAACTGCTCTGCATCGTACCATAATTCATTTCCTTCCACCACGTGATTGTTTATCTGTTCAGAACTCGTAATCATAATCTCTGACTGATACATACACTTCGTTTCCTTAATCGCATCTATTTCTGTAAGTGTATGTAAATATTCTGTTCCCGGAAGTTTTTTATGTACCTTATCAATTGAGGTATCTAAATCATATGGGTAATAATAATATAACTGATAATGCTTAAATACTGTATTTATCTGCTCATAATAATTTTCAAATGTGGCATTAACGCCACAAAATGCAATCATTGCCGCAATTCCTAAAAAGATTGCTCCAACACTTCGGTAAAACCTTCCCGGACTACGCATTAGATTTTTGTATGCGTAATCTCCTGCCACACCAAAAATCCTTCCATAGATACTCTTTCTTCTTCTCTTAATTCTTTCCTTTCGAATCCGAAATTCACCTTTAAGCGCACTAACTGGCGACATTCCTGTTACTAACTTGCAATTCTCTTCCATTGCAAAATACAAATCAAAATAATAAGCGACAATAATCAGAATAATCGGAAGCACATGAAAGTTCATCTGAAACGAACGAAACAAACTAATCAACGACATACTAAATTGTCCAATCGCAACACCAATCACAATTCCTACCGTTTCCATAATGGCACCTTGTAGATAAATGATAGCTCGCAACTGTCCAACCGTTGAGCCGATGCAACGCAGATTTCCATAATCTTTAATCTGTTCAACCAAAGAAAGCTGTATTGAATTGCGAATAATACCCACACCGAACAATGCAAAAATATAAGCAACAAGGAAAAACACAAGAATTAACACATAAACACTATTTCCCTTATATCCTTGCAAATACAATGCAGCCATATCCTGATTAATTCGACCATCTATTCCATATGTATTTTTGAGGTATTTAAAATTCTCATCAATTTGATGCGGGCTATCTCCCGTCACATACAACGCCTGATCAAATTGTTTTTCATCCCCTTCCCGATAATAACCACCAACATATGCCCTCTTCACAACAGAATCATTCATAATTTTCTGAATCTGCTCTGGTGTCTCGGTATAAAAGAGCATTTCATAATCGCCCTCTTTAATAACTTCCTCCTTTTTAGCATCTATATAACTACATCCCAGATTCATAATAATATAAAGAATCATGACTGTTATAGCAGTTCCTAAAATAGTTAATATTGTTCTACGTTTATTCAATTTCAAATACTGAAGAGCAATTGATTTATAATTCTTCATACATTCCTCACTCATTTTATCAAAGCCGTTTTGATTCGTTTAGTAACCTACTTAGCCTCTTTTACTATTTATTCATCGCCTGAATCGGACGAAGCTTTGCTGCCCATCTTGCAGGAAAATACCCTGCAATTACACCAAGACAGATTGCAAATAGAATCGCCGCAAGCGCTAACCACCACGGAATAACTGCTAAATGTTCCCCTGCTTCTAATTTCATTACTTTTTCTGCAATCTTATTGACACCCAAGCCAGTAATCAAATAAGATATACCAACGCCTAACACACCGCCAATCGCCCCCAAAATACCGGACTCTAGCAAGAACAAATAAAGTAATTCATCCGTATCACAGCCTAACACCTTCAAAATACCAATTTCACGAATTCTGTCATATACCGCAGTCATCATTGTATTGCTGATTCCAATGACCGCTACTACAAGAGCAATCATTCCAATCCCAGCCAATACGACTTGTGCAATTTGGAGTATGCGATTCATAGAATCCACATATTCCTTTTCGTTATAAGTCTGAAATCCTCTATTATTCAGCTTCTCAATAACAGCATCCACATATTCTGTATCTTCCACATATACATATGCTTTGTCATAAATCCATTCATTGTAACGCTGACCGTCTTTATTCGTAGGCTGACCAATGATATTGTCACCACTATTTCTTTTCAAATATTTTTTCAAGCTTTCCAATTCGCAATAGATATTGTAATCGTATTCATTATCCGTCATGCCACAAATTTCCATGCGAGAATGAATATTGTCCTGATATATTGTTACTTTCGCACGTTTCCCTACAAAATTCGGTTTTTTCTCCTCCTCAAGTTCTTCCACTGCGCTCCATGTCTTAATATCATAAAACCAATTTCTTGCTCCGGCTCCTATTATCAATTCCGGCTTCAACCCATTTCCACTTGGATATTCGCCTTCTTTTATAACCAGCGTATCCAAATACGTCTGTGGCACACCACATACTTGTGCATAGGTTGTGTACTGATCAATCTCTATTTCCACGTCCCAGCCCAACACGGGATATACCTCTTTTACATTCTCCATTCCGGAAATCTCTTCCAGAAAATCATCTGTAATCATCTTATCCCTACGATGTGACTCTTCCATTCCGGTCACTTCAATCTTGCATATAGAATCCTCATCAAACCCCTGCATAATCAATTCTTTGGCACCAATGCCAACTGCAACAAGGGAAACAATGGAAATGACACCAATCACTACACCTAGAATCGTGAGAATCGTTCGAATTCCTCTATTTTTCATATTCGTAATGCATAAACGCCATATCCATGCCATACCTAAAACTCCTCTAATATTTTTTTCTTTCGTTTGATTCTTCTAACTGCTACAACTACTACCATTACAACTCCAACGAATACTCCTATCACCCATTTTACAAGCGTCCAATCCCTTTTGGTTGGCTTTTCTCCCTTTACCAATTCTAAATCATCATATATTGGACGTTGCACAGACAACACACCTTGTCCCAATTCATGTTGTTCTTCCTGCTTGTTGCCATCAATATCTTCGTAAGTAATCTTCAAATATGTCTTACTATTCATATTTGTCATTTCCGACGCCGTAGTGATAATGTCTACATTTCCACTTTTACCGGATTCTATATTTCCAAGGTAGGTATTCATACTATCAATTCCTTCACCATATAGTTCAACCGTTACGTTATAAAGAGAACCCTCGCCCAGATTGCTAACCTTAGCTGTCACTTCTACATCCTCTCCAATATGTACGTCATTTCCTGCAACATATATATCTGTCACCATTAATCTCTGTTCCATCGTAACCGGAAGAAATATAGAATCCTCCACTACATACTCCATACCGGAAGTACTTTCATACTCCGTCTTTATTGTCACCTTATAAGATTTTTCTTCTAATCCCTTAACCGCTTTCATTTTAAATGTTAGCTCTTCCTCTGTATTCGCTGACATAGTCTCAATGTATGCAGTTCCTGCACCCTCTACAGGCAACATTTCTCCATTTGCTGTGGCAATGGTAACTTTAATATTCTTAACTGCTGTTTTGGATGCTGTATTAGTCAGAACAATCTTCAAATCAAATTCTTTTCCACCTACAACCGAACCTCCTTCTACACTGTAATCTGTCACCATCAATCGAGGTGTTGCAGCATACACTTTAACAGAAATACTTAACATGCTAATTGTCATGATTAGCAAAACACATAACCGGATATATTTCCTTCCTTTTATCTGACTCATATTATCTCAACCTTCCTTTAACTCTTTTTCATGGATTTGCTCACACCTGTATCACTTTCTCACAAACAATACAGCAGGTGTTATGTCCTGTGTTGAATAACTACATGTTTTCTATAATCTCACCATCCACCATACGAACAATACGGTCCGCTTCTCTTGCAATATCTAAGTTATGTGTGATGAGAATTAAGGTCTGATTCAACTTCTTAACAGAATCCTGCAACAACGTAATAACCTCGTTACCATTTTTCGAATCCAGCGCACCTGTTGGTTCATCTGCCAAAATCAAAGCCGGACGGTTCGCCAATGCTCTTGCAATCGCTGCTCTTTGTTGTTGACCACCTGATAACTGATTTGGTAAATGTGTCTTTCTATCCTGTAATCCCAACATCTCCATAATATAATCCACATACTCTTTATCCGGTTTTCTATGATCTAGCAAAATCGGCATCATAATGTTTTCTTCTACTGATAATACAGGAATCAAATGATATGCCTGAAATACGAATCCTATTTTTCTTCTGCGAAATACAGACATCTGCTCATCATTTAATTTGGTAATATCCTTACCATCCACTACAATCTTTCCGCTAGATGGTGTATCTACACCACCAATCACATTCAACAAGGTAGATTTACCGGAACCGGAAGCTCCAACAACTGCCAAAACCTCGCCCTGTTTTACTGTCATGCTGACATCATGTAAGCCCCATACACGGGTATCTCCTTCACCATATACTTTTGTAACGTTTTCTAATGTAACAATATCCATTTCTTTAACCTTCCTTTCAAATTATATCCTTTTACTCTCCACTAGCCGCTAACTCCTCAGCCATCCCATGCTTCATGGTAATAAGTGGAACATATACCGAACCGCAAAGCACAAGAACCGACAAGAACAATCCCAAAAACATTCCAAGCCATGGTATGGTGTAATGTACATCCCAAAACATCTTCATATAGTAATACACTCCGTAACTAAAATGGTTTCCAACAATACATCCCAGCAGATTCGCCATAATGGTTGTAATCACGCCTTCTAGCATTACCATTTTTATCAATTGCTTTTTCGATACACCAATCACCCGCAACTGTGCAAATTCCTTTCTCCTCATATGAATATTACTTGCAGTCGTATTGATAATATTCACACTGCTTACCGTTGTCACAAATAGCATAAATGCCAGAACATACTTCGCTATATTCTTCATATTTTCTATTTCAGCTACAAAAGAAATATATTCTGGATAATCACTAAACTCATCTGTGTAATAATAGAAATCATCATAATCCTCTGACGACAAATCACCTTCAATATGATAGGCTATCCCTACCACAGAATTCTCATCCTGACCAGTCATTTCATAGTATCGCTCCAACGGAAGCACGATGGAAAATCCGGGATTTTCCATATTGATATCTCTTTCCAAAATACCTTCAATTACATATGTATGGCAATCTCCCTGTTCAATCAATATTTGTTTACATTCTTCCAATTTTCTGGCTCGATAGACAATAAAGCTTACACCGTCCTCTAGACTATCCTCTCCAGTCCTTCCTTCCATCGCTTCTATCATCATTGCATTTAACTTCTCAACATCCACTATTTCAATAGTGTCTCCAAGCTGATAGTCTGTGATTTCCATTTCCTGAATTGTAGTAGTATACATGGTATCACCTTGATCATCCATATTCTCTACCATGGTTTTCGTTCCATTCACCACCACAATCCCATTGTCACCTACATCCAATGTTCCCGCTGCCAAATGCTCCTCGTATCTAGCATAATCCTCCTCATTATATCCATAAATCATAATCTGGCTACGCAGACCTTTATAAACAGTCTGTGTATCTTCTCTTTCATCCTCAAAATTCGCATACACGGTTCCCAATGATCCGTTATTTCTATATTGGTCCGTCAAGTGATCTCTTATTGCATTGTCATCCACTAGCAAACCATTCGCTTGATACATTTTTCTTACAGACGTCACTCGTTCATGTTCTGCCACAGACATCAAAAACTTCTCATCCGGTAGATTCTTTTGTGCCACTTCCAACGGTTCACCCCAATATAAATCATACATGTATTGCACCTGATAATAACCACTAATATCCTCTATATCATCCTTATAAACTTCAAAGAGCTTGATTGCACCAAAACAAGCAATCACAGCAGTAATACCAATGAACATAGCTCCTACACTCTTATAAAACTTTCCTGGACTTCGCATCAAACTCTTATATGCGTAATCACCTTCCATACCGAATATTCTTCCATAAATGCTTTTCTTTCTAACCTTAATCTTCTCCTTGCGTATTCGAAACTCCCCTTTTAATGCACTCATCGGCGACATTCCTGTAACCAGCTTACAATTCTCTTCCATTGCAAAGTACAAATCACCAAAGTATGCTATTGCGATAAGCAGAATCGGTAGTATATGCATTTTCATGCTGAAATTGATAAAAAGCCCAGCAAGCCACAGCAACACCTGCCCACTCACAATACCAATCGTAAGTCCTGCAATTTCCATGATAAAGCCCTGCAGATAAATGATCGCACGTAATTGACTAATACAAGCTCCTATACAACGAAGATTTCCATAATCCTTAATCTGTTCAAATAAAGAAAGCTGAATCGAATTACGAATTACCCCAACACCAAAAATCGCAAATAAGTACGAAACCAAAAAGAAAAACAAAATGACAATATAAATAATATGATAGCCGTTCCCCTGAAGGTAAAAGGCTGCTAAATCCTCATTAATCTCTCCTTCCAACCCATAGGTTGTAGTTAAATATTTGAAATTTTTGTTAATCTGATACGGATTATTACCTGTTACAAACAAAGCCTGTGATAATTCTATATCTGTAGATTTATGACTCCACTTTCCGACGTAGGCCCTTTTTACAACAGAATCACTGAGAATGTCTTGAATCTGCTCCTCAGACTCCGTATAGAGTATCATTTCGTAATCTCCGCACTCAATTATCTCTTCTTTCAGATAATCCATATAACTGAAACCTGCATTTAGCAATATATACAAAACAAACACCGTTAATGCCGTTCCTAATATCGTTAAAATCGTTCTTCTCTTATTCAGTTTCAAATAACGAACTGCAAGTACTCTGTAATTTTCCATAAATTCCTCCGTTAATATGGGATTTAAATAAAATCCTTGTAAAGCAAAAATAAGTATAGCCTTTTCGACTATACTTATTTTAATTCATGAAAGTTACATTTCTGTGACATTGAATCTTACAGTTTTGTAAGAAAACCCTTTTTCTATCTTCTGTGTCCTTACTTTATCCGATTCCTTTTATATTTACAACCTTTTGTAACCCGGAGAATATATTAATATGAAAAACGATGGAAAAATTTTTCTCAAAAAGATGTTGACATTTCATTTTCAAGCCGATAGAATATGCAACAAGTTGAAACACACAACTTCAACTTATCAAACGTAACTTATTAACCTCAGTATGAAAGGAGGACAATTATGAAGAAGATTAGTAACAATAGCAAGAATTTAACAATGAACACAGGTGTAGTTGTCCTTAACAGTATCAGAGGATTATTCTAATATTACATTTATTCATGTATATTCATTAATCCATTTATATACTTTCCATGGATGACAACACCAGCAGTAGGCTAGGTGTTATTTTTGTGCGCAAAAAAGTATCCAACTTATATTGCCCCAGAAATAACACACCATAGAAAGGACAATTAAATGAAAGAGATAAATGGAATCTATACATCTGCAAAGATATTCACAACAAACAATGAAATAACCGCCATTGATGATTATGCTCTGGCTCAGCTTCAAATGTTATGTAATCACGAATCATTAGCTGATTGCAGATTACGCATTATGCCAGATGTTCACCCTGGCAAAGTTGGAACCATCGGACTTACTACTACAATTGGCAAGAAGCTAATGCCTAATCTTACCGGCATAGACTTAGGCTGTGGTATCTCGCTAGCTAAAGTCAAAGGAAAAGTCAAAGAATTTCAAAAGCTTGATAGCGTCATAAGAGAACGTGTTCCATCCGGTTTCAACACTAGAGAAAAACTTCATCCGCTTGCTTCAGACTTCAACTTTGACAGACTTCATTGCTCGAATCACATTCATATGGAGCGTTGCAAATTAAGCCTTGGTAGTCTTGGTTCAGGTAACCATTTTATTGAGTTAGATCAGGATGCGGATAAAAACACTTATCTTATTATCCACTCCGGAAGCAGACGATTCGGTAAGGAAGTCACAGAATTCTATCTTGATGCTGGGCAAAAAGCTTTAAAATCAAACGGTATCACAGTTCCATACGAACTCACCTACCTCGAAGGAGAATTACTTACTTCATATCTTCATGATGTGGCAATTGTTCAGGAATATGCTGCTCTTAATCGAGAAATTATGATCACAGAAATCTGTAAAGGTATGAAATATAAGATATTAGAGCGATATGACTGCATTCATAACTACATTGATACATCAGAGCAAGTACTAGAACAGTTCGGTGTACCACTCCTTCGAAAAGGTGCTATCTCTGCACAGACAAACGAAAAAGTCGTTATTCCTATCAATATGCGAGATGGAATCATACTGGGAACCGGTTTAGGAAATACAGAGTGGAATTGCTCTGCTCCTCATGGTTCCGGAAGAATCCTGAAACGTGAAGATGTAAAGAAGAATTATACGCTCTCCCATTTCAAGTCTGCCATGAAGGGAATCTATTCACCAAGTATCTGTAAAGAAACATTGGATGAAGCGCCATTTGCTTATCGCGATTTAGCAGATATAGAAGATGCAATCACAAAAACGGTAAAGATTGATAAGGTCATCACACCTATATATAACTTCAAAGCAGGTAATAGCATGTAAAACACCTGTAATACAACTAACATAAAAAGAAACCACACAAATATTACAAAAAAATGAAAGGATGTGTTCTTCATGAGTAAATTTAGAGAAACACCATGCAAATATTACAACGCATATGGAGACTGTGCCAAAGGACGAAAGGCTGATTACAAAGGCTATTGTCAGCACTGCAATAAATATTGTCCTAGAGCAAAGGTGCGACATATCAACAAAAAGAAACAATACAATCAGAAAATGCGCGGAGCTGATAAATACTCTGCCTAGCTTATGGGTAAAGGGATTTTTTCTCTTTACCCGTCAAAAGAAAGGAATAAATATATATGAATTTACCAATTACTGTCACGCAGAGTGACTTATTAGAAATATTACTTAATGTTGCCACCGTTCGTCCGGTTTTTATCTGGGGAGCACCCGGCATCGGAAAATCAGCTTTAGTGGAGAAATTTGCAGATGAGGTTGGCCTTCCTTGCATCTCTCTTTTAGGAAGCTCTTCCAACCCCTCATTTGCCTTTGCAGTGTGATACCAGCTATAGATCAGCAATGCAATGTTAATAACGGAACACCCTAGAATCAACTTGTTATCCATATTGTTTTGAAGCTTGACCACATTCAGATCTACCAGAATAATAAATACCGGTATCAAAAGCAGTAGAATGGATAAACCATTGGTTTGAATACATTCCAGACCGGAAACATTAACCTCCGATGCTACAAACGGGAAAAATAACATAACGATACAGATAGCTGCCACTGTTAGCCTCGGCATAGATTTGATTTTTTCATACATAATAAAAACTCCTTCCTTACACAATCTTCAGATTGTTTTTTGTAAGGAAAGAGTACCATATACCTCAGACAGACGTGTGTCTGTGCAAAAAAATTACTTTATTCTATTGTAAATATACTTTTTGCTATCCCAAGCTATTTTTGATAACCGTTCGGTTAACTGAAGTTCATCCACCTCATTTTATAATCCCACTATTATTCAGCACCGGCGTACTATATAAAAACAACACATCCGCATCCTGAAAATCCACATACTTACCTAACAGGTTCGGCAGTATATACCGAATATCAATCAATGTCGTTTTGGAATATCCCTGCGCCAACATCGGTGCAATACTGCTTCCAAAAGAATCCCGAAAGATAATGAGATGCTTTCCATTATCGCATGCCGGATTATCAATTGTTGCTAAAGAAATAGGTCCCCCTACATATATTTCGTATAAATCATCTGACTTTCGCTTTTCCTTGTCATACACCGGAATTTCCTTATTGTTTTGGTAATCGTACACCTTCAATTGTTCGATCACATCGTTGGTAAGATACTTCATTGCGTCTGGTTCAATCGGTAATGCTGCCTGACCATAATACACTCCATAGAAATCCTCATCTACTTCTATCGTATTATATTGCGATTTTGCATCCTGCCCCATTTCTTTCAACAGGTAATCTGCCACATCCGCTATATTCTCCTGTCGCCAGTGAATATCTGTCCTATAATAGTCCTCTCCCGATAAATGTGGAAAGATATTAATATAAGTCATATAATCCGATTCACCCAACATTATGTTAACCAATTGTTCATAATCCATTGACAGATAGCCATTATTCTTGGCATAGAAGTAATTCTTGTCCGGAATAATCGACAAATACACCGCACAATTGTTATCCTTTAGATACAGATCATATACGTTCCGAAAACGCTTACCAGCATATCGAAGACTCTCCTCACCTAGTGGATAATCCATGGAACCAATCACTTTAACATTTTCACCATCGATTCTATCCTCTACCACATACAAATCATTGTTATCCAATTGTAATAGTGTCATCGCCTTAAATCTTCGAAACAAATCCCTACAAGGAAACTGATCCAGGCTATATGCCTCAAATGAACTCATAAATCGTCCACTCAATATTGTTTCTACAGAAAGCTCTGGCATTTGCTTCAACAACCTGCGTTCCGAAACAGAATACTCTTTGACAGGATTCACCCAGACAAGAACGCACAGCAAGACAAAAACTGTTCCCACTAATCCGATTAACCATTTGCTTCTCTTTTCTTCCATACTCTCTCCTAAAATCGAAAATATAAAAATGGATTAAATGAACCATCAACCAAATACGCAGTTGACAGTAATAACATCCCCAATATAACCACCGGTTCCAATACCATACACAAGCTTTTGATACTCGCCTGCTCTCTTATTCTCAAGTACCATTTTTTCGGCAAATCCGTTGCACCTAACATGGCAATCAACAAAATGCTTCCATAACTCCTAATATAATACAAGCACTCTACTCCAACGATGTTCATACGAGACACATCGCCACAAAAGAATAGATTCTTTATATCCACTATCAACTGGCTCATATCCGTTGCGTCAAAAATCACGAAACTGATTGTTACCACGAAAAACATATAGATACGATTCCATATTATGGCTGTTTGTAATTTCTCATACAACCACATTTTTTCTATCATTAAGAGAATGGCAAAAAAAAGCCCCCATACAACAAAATTCCATTGGGCTCCATGCCAGAAACCGGTTAACATCCAGACTAGCAAAATGTTGAACAATTGACGCCCCAAACCTTTTTGGTTTCCTCCAAGCGGAATATACACATAGTCCCGAAACCAATTCCCTAACGATATATGCCACCTACGCCAGAATTCCGTCACGCTCTTACTCATAAAAGGATATTGGAAATTCTCTGGAAATGAAAAACCAAGCAGCTTTCCAAGCCCAATTGCCATATCACTATAACCACTAAAATCAAAATAGATTTGCAACGCAATTGCAACTGCATATACCCAATAAAACACAATTGTTTTCTCATCCGATTCCCGGAACGTCTGACAAAGTTCTCCAAGTTGATTGGCAATCAACACCTTTTTCGAAAGACCAATTACAAATCGTATAATACCATCTGCTACTCCACTACTATTGATTTTTCTTTTCGTCAACTGTTCATGAATATCCGAGTATCTCACAATCGGTCCTGCTATTAACTGTGGAAACATAGTGATATAGGTTGCAAGAGACAGAAAATTTCGTTGTTTTTCCACTTGTCCACGATAAACATCTATTATATAACTGATAATCTGAAAAGTGTAGAAACTGATGCCAATCGGCATTACAAGCTTTAACAACGGAATTTGCGTTTGCAAAACTACATTAATATTATTTACAAAGAAATTCGTGTATTTGAAATAAATGAGGGATAATAAACATAGCCCTACTGATACAACCAACACTACCTTTTTAAAACGCCAATCCATACACAGTCCTGCAATATAACCAATCAGAACTGACCCTATCATCAAAACCACATACTTTGGTTCTCCCCATGCATAAAACACTAGGCTGGACAAAAACAATACAGCATTTTTCCATTTACACGGTGTAATATAATAAAGCAAAAGTACGACTGGTAAGAAGTAGTATATGAATGTTATACTGCTAAACAACATTTCCTTCTCCTCCTCTTTATCAAGATACAGAAAAAGTCCTAACTATTTACAGATAGGACTTTTCTCTTAATCAGGAAATCCTGTAACTATTCAGCATCTTCATAGTTACGAAATACTCTCTTCATACAAAACAGTTGCTGTTCCATAAGTCTCCGTCAACTTTGTTTTAAAAGTATCAATGGAATCACTCAAGCCAAATGCCGAAATTACATAATCATTCACTGCAATTACAACCATCTTCTCCGGCATACCACACATCCATTGTTTAGACATAATATTCTCTTTCAATGCATCTGCAACAGTCTGCACATCAGCCGAATCTTTCACATGATATACACCGGCTGTAAAATTATTGGCCATCATCGCATTCATCATAGAAGCCGCATCATCAATCTTTTCTACCTGCGCAGCCGGAAATCCCAATGTTACATCTAATTCCTCTGCATTCGTTGCATCAAATACTCCAGGACCTTCGAAATTCTGATTTGCAGAATCGCCACCACCTACCGGGAATTGATCTGCTTCTGCATAACTTCCCCACACTGTATTCAGAATATCCAATGCACTGTTAATTGTCACATCCTGAACTGCTTCCTTATTATCTTCCGTGCTTTCCTCTGTAATCTCTGTTGTACTTTCCTCTGTCGTTACTACAGCAATATCTTCTGTTGCTACTTCACTTGTATTATCCTTATTCCCACAACCTGCTAACGATAACATCATGCATGCAACCACTGTCATTACCAATTTCTTCCTCATTACCATTCTCCTTATTCTATATTTTAGGTAATTGCAAAACTCTCAAAAATTGCTATTTGCTTGTGCAAGTTTAACAATACCATAAGCAGGTGCTTCACAATCCGTCGGTACTTAGTGAGACAATGTCGAACTTAGTACCGTTACGCATTGTGGCAAGTGCAAACGTCCTGCGTTGGTGTGTTAAATTTGTACAAGCATTACAAAATAAACTTAAGTTTTGCAAACGCCTATTTCTATATTTCCTACATTATATCTTATTATACCCCAAAATGAAAGCTCTATAACATTCTACCTTACAAAAGTTATAATAAACCATGTATATTCGCCTTCTTGGCTTCTCACACGAATGCTTCCACCCATTCCTTCAATAATAGATTTCGTAAGAGAAAGACCAATACCAACGCTGTTAGGATTCACTTCCTGATGCACACGGTAAAAACGCTTAAAGATATTAGGAATCTCCTGCTCTGATATTCCCACACCTTCATCCTTCACATAAATCCGTGTATATACATTTGAGTCTTCCACCTCTATCCATATTCTTTTTCCTTCACCGGAATAGTCAGAAGCATTTTTTAATAGGTTAATAATAGCCTCCGTCAGCCAATCACCGTCACAAAGCATTTCAACATTTTCATCACATATCACTTGTAAGGATTGTTCTCTATTCTTAACCAAAAATTGCACCCCTTCCACCGCTTGCATAAGCAATGGTTGCAACGGCACTTTCTTCTTTTCAAACTGAATTGCACCCGCTTCAATTCTCGCTAATTTCAACATGGATAACACCATCCATTCCATTCTGGTTAGCTGATTTTCTGCTTCTCGCAATATCTTCTTACGTTGAACTTCATCCTGCACCTTATCTTCCAACAACAAATCCACAAATACATTAAGCGATGCTAATGGAGTTTTTAACTGATGAGAAATATCCGAAATAATATCTCTCAAAAATATCTTTTCATTCTTTTCTCTATTCTGACTCTCTTTTAAAATCCCAATCAACTTATAAAAATTCGAATATAGTACACCGACAGCACCTTCCATATACTGTTCTTCCGTCAATTCATCTTTGCCTTCCATCATCTCCGTCATCATTTCAGAAATATTCTCGACTTCGGAATATACTTGATTCAAACTTTTATATGTAACGAAATATATTACAACCAAAAACAACACAAAGAGCAAAATGATATCACAATTCTCCCAGGTAAGTTCCCCATGCTGAACCCAAGTGAATACGATACTCCCTATTAACAACACAATGGATGCAATAAGATATTTGATTTTAAACCGATTACGCTCATAATTACTTTTCATTGGCAATTCCTATACTTTTATCTATTTCTATAACAGCATTTTATTAATAGGTTATATCCCTCTCTTTTTGAAACGGTATCCCACGCCTCTAACCGTTTCAATCCAGTCTGCATCCGTTCCCAAACGATCCCGAAGGCGTTTCATATATACGGACAAGGTATTGTCATCAATAAAATTCTCACCTGTATCATATAGCCGTTCTAATAATTGATTACGCGTCAATACCTGTCCTTCATGCAAAATCAATTCCTTTAACAAACGCAACTCACTTGGAGTACACTCTATATTGGCACCATTACATTGTAATCGAAACTCATCAATCAAAAATTCATGCATTCCGAATGCGTAGGTATTCGATTGACCTACATTCTGTTGCATACGATATCTTCGGATATTCGCTGCAATACGTGACAGAAGTTCTTTCACCCTATAAGGTTTTGTTATATAGTCATCTGCTCCAAACTCTAACCCTTGCACAATATTGACTTCTTCACCCACTGCTGTAAGAAAAATAATCGGAACATATATATTATCTGTTCTTACCTCTCTACAAAAGTCAAAACCATTTCCATCCGGCAACATCACATCTAATAAAATCAAATCCGGCTCTTCTTTCAATGCAATTCTTGCATTCGCCAAATTAGATGCATGCAACACTGTATATCCTTCTGCCTGTAACGCATACTCCGTTCCCATTGCTAATGCATAATCATCTTCTATTAATAAAATCTTTCGTCCCATACCTATCTCCATCAATACACATAACTTCGTTCAACATTTATATCATTTTATCGGATTCATAACCAAAAGTAAAGGTTGGGTATCACAGGAATCCTGTAATATCCAACCTTATTATTCTTCATTATATCGTATTAATCTAACTATTCAGTAGCTTCATAGCTATGTATTAATACTTGTAAACCTTCATTGTCTTTCTTCCGAATGCTAATGCTCTAGAATGTGTTGCAAAGAAAATATCGATGTGGTTACCCTTTACTCCGCTACCACTATCTTCTACTGTATACACAACACCACCGATAACTAACTGTGTACCAAATGGGAACATACTTGTATCTGCTGCAATAGTTCTTCCTTCTGTAGGTGTTGTACCACTTGCAGTTCTGTTACTACCTGTACCACACTTGTTACAACCACAATATGCAGTAATTGTAAATGTTCCAACATACTCACCAGACTCAGTCACTGTCGTTGGAGTAGTAGTAGCACCTTCATACGATGTATTGTTATTGCCACTTGAAGTATTATTATTAGACTGTGGTGCACTCTGTGTTGCGGCTGCTGCCTGTCGAGCCGCTTCTTCTGCAGCCTTTCTAGCTGCTTCTTCTGCTAATCTTGCTGCTTCTTCATCAGCACGACGCTGTAATTCTTCTGCAGATATTGCAATCTCATATAACTCATCAACAGTAATCAACTCTGCTGAAACATAACCAGTCTGACCATCCTCCAACATAACCGGAATCCAATCAATCTCTTCTTCTGTAACAACTTCTTTCTTCGTAATGTCTTCGGTAATCGCCTCTGTCAACTGTTCTGTTACAGACATCTCTGTTGTAATCACTTCTGTTGTAGCCTGTACAGTATTAACTACCTCTGTATTCATCTTATCTTCTGTTGTAGCTTCTACAACTAATTCTTCTGTTACTTCTTCCTTCTTTGGATTCTCTAATACAGTAATTGTATCATCCTTATCCATCACCGTAAGAATCTCTGCATCAGTTGACTTGTCAGCACGGATATTCACACCGTCTTCTAAAACAGTACCACGAAGTGTTACATAATCCTTAGCAAACTCCTCAGCACTTACACCGGTTAATACATACTCCGTTAATACATAACCTTCTACATCACCAGACTTAATCTTAGTCCATTCACCTTCAGTACCCTGTACAATTGCAATTGCTCCATTGTTCATCTGGCCGACAAACTCAGCTTCTGCACTAGGGTCTTTACGAATATTCAAAGTATCATCCACATTAGCGATACACTTATTATCAAACTCACTCTTAGGTTCTTCCTTTTTCTCCTCTTCAGCAGGAGCAACGCTACTAACAACATCTGTAATTGTATTACTCAACTCGGTTTTTACCTTCTCAGCAATAACACTCTCGGTTACAGCTGTTGTGGTCTCTTGCTCTGTAGTAACTGCTTCCGTTGTTTTCTTAACTTCTTCCGTATTAGTAAACAAAGCATCTTTCACACTGACTTTCGTATCTACTAAAGCAACTTCACCTTGCGAAACATCTGTGTTTACCAACATAATTGTTCCAATTACCATTGCAACTACAACAAGCACAAGCAAACTAATTTGCACATTGCGAACCAAATATCTACTGTTCAAAATATTCTTTTTTGCGTATAACTTATAGCGTTCTGTCATTACAGCTCTTCTGCTATGTCTCATACTAATATCCTCCAGAAAATCGAACCCAATCAAATTGTTACAAACTTGTTACATGCGTAATATAACACTTAACAAAACAAATGTCAAGCCTACAAATAATGATATACTTCTGAAATTTTCAACATTTCATATATAATTTTCTAATTTAATATGTTAAGATATCATTACATTTTCAAAGGAGAACACAATATGTCAACTTTTCGTTTAGATAAATATCTTGCAGATGCCAACATAGGAACTCGCACAGAAGTCAAAAATTATATAAAAAAAGGGATTGTTACAATCAACGGAACAATTGCGAAGAAACCGGATATCAAAATCAATCCCGATACGGATGAAATATTCTTTCAAGGCGAACAAATTCAACTTGCAGAATTTGAATACTACTTATTAAATAAACCTTCCGGTTATGTTAGTGCAACAAAAGATAACACCGCACCAACCGTTCTATCTCTTATAAATAGTAATCGAAAAGATCTGTTTCCTGTTGGTCGTCTGGATAAAGATACCGAAGGACTTTTGCTAATTACTAACGACGGTGCACTATCCCACAGATTGTTATCTCCAAAACGTCATGTAGATAAAACTTACTATGCTGAATTAGAGGGAATCGTTACAATTGATGATATTACAGCATTTGAAAAAGGGTTAGCAATTGGTGACGAAGATTTGAAGGTTACAATGCCGGCAAAACTTACAATACTGGATACGGATGCCACACAAAACATCTCTTCTGTTCAGGTTACAATCCAAGAAGGCAAATTCCACCAGGTAAAACGAATGTTCCAATTCGTAGAGAAAAAAGTCACTTATCTTAAGCGTATATCTTTTGGTCCAATAACCTTACCAAATAATTTGGCATTGGGCAAATATCGAGAATTAACAAGCCAGGAAATAGAAATGTTACAAAAGTTTTAACGCTTTAACAATTTAAAGTGTTGACACATTTCTTTTCTCATACTAAAATAAACATACCTTTCTACTATATTATATGTAGAAAAATCCACACAAGTTTACATAACGTTACGGGGTGACACTATGAAAGAAACAACAAATTTTAGCATCGGTTTCATCGGATTAGGATTAATTGGTGGTTCCATTGCGAAATCCATCAGAAGAATCTTTCCAAATGCAGAAATTATTGGTTTCGATGTAGACCAACATGCTTTATCAATGGCATTGGAAGACAAGACATTAACCAAAACTGTTACAGCTATCGAAGCAATGGGCGAATGCGACTACATTTTCTTATGCGCACCGGTTCATTACAATATTGCGTATCTTCCTATTTTAAAAAGAATTATGAAGCCTTCCTGCATTTTAACAGACGTAGGTAGTGTAAAAAGCGATATCTATCGTGCTATCGGCGATAACCAGTTGGAGGATTACTTTATCGGCGGACACCCGATGGTCGGTTCGGAACGTAGTGGCTATGAAGCTGCCAACGATCGCCTTATCGAAAATGCATACTATTTTGTAACTCCATCCGATACGGTTGCCGAAGAAAAGGTTGCTGAATTCCGAACATTTTTAGAAGATTTGGGGGCAATTCCTATCATATATAGTCCAGAAAAACATGATGAGATTACCGCCTATATCAGCCATATTCCACATGTCATTGCATCCTCTCTTGTCAATCTTGTGGCATCTAAAGAAGACGAAAATGGTATGTTAAAGCAATTAGCTGCCGGTGGTTTTAAAGATATTACACGAATTGCTTCTTCCAACCCTGTTGTTTGGGAGCACATTTTGCTAAGCAATCCAGAGCATGTTGTTGCCGGACTTCGCACATTTATTACAGAATTAGAGAAAATGATTTCTGCCATCGAAACAGATAACGCCAGAGAGATTTATTCATTCTTTGATTCTGCAAAAAATTATCGCAATTCCATTCCAGAACATGCAACCGGTGTAATTCGAATGAATTATGATGTATATGTGGATATTCCGGATGAAGCGAATGCATTGGCAAAGACGGTTGCCCTTGTTGGTGAAGCCAATATCAACTTGAAAAATATCGGTATTACACATAATCGCGAAGATAACGAAGGAGTGCTTCGACTCTCCTTTTATGATAATGAATCTGCTATCGCTGCTGCCACATTGTTACGCGAAGCAGGCTATCAGGTATACGAAAGATAGAATATTCGTAACTAATCAGTATCTTCATAATTATGAATATTCTAAAAAACACGAGAAAGGAACTATTCTTTATGATAATGAAACATTTTGACCACTTAAACGGAGAAGTTACTGTTCCTGGTGACAAATCGATTTCCCATAGAAGTATCATGCTAGGATCTCTTGCCAAAGGAACAACCGAAGTAACCGGATTTCTCCAAGGAGCTGACTGCTTATCTTCAATCTCATGCTTTCAAAAAATGGGAATTGAAATTGATAACAATGCAGAAACGAATATCGTCCGTATTCATGGCAAAGGACTTCACGGTTTGTCTGCTCCTACAGATATATTAGATGTCGGAAACAGTGGAACTACCACAAGATTGATGTCCGGTATTCTTGCTGCTCAATCCTTTACTTCTACTGTAGATGGTGATTCTTCTATCCGAAAACGTCCTATGGGACGAATCATGACGCCATTAAGTGAAATGGGGGCCACCTTCGAAAGTCTTGCAACCGACAAATGTGCTCCATTTAAAATAACCGGTGGTAATTTACATGGTATTGATTATCAATCACCGGTTGCTTCCGCTCAGGTAAAATCAGCCATCTTACTTGCAGGATTATATGCAGAAGGAAAAACCAGTGTGACAGAACCATATCTTTCCAGAAATCATACTGAGTTGATGTTTGAATCCTTCGGAGTGGACATCAAGAGTGTTGGTACTACTGCTACTGTGACACCTGCTGCTGAATTACATGCGCAGAAAATCAACGTACCTGGTGATATTTCCTCTGCTACATACTTCATTGTAGCCGGACTGATTACTCCAAATTCCGAGATAACCATCAAAAACGTAGGAATCAACCCAACAAGAGACGGAATCCTTACAGTATGCAAGAATATGGGAGCAGACATTACCCTATCAAACATAAAAGATGATATTGGAGAACCTGTAGCAGATATTGCGGTTCGCACCAGTTCTTTACATGGTTGTACGATTGAAGGCGATATCATCCCAAAACTCATTGACGAAATTCCGGTCATTGCAATTATGGCTGCATTTGCCGAAGGAACAACCGTAATCAAAGATGCACAGGAATTAAAAGTAAAGGAATCCAACCGAATTGATGTTATGGTAAATAACCTTTCTGCTATGGGTGTTGATATTGAGGGTACCGATGACGGAATGATTATTCACGGTGGCAAACCACTTCATGGCGCTACCATTGATTCCAAACTCGACCACCGCATTGTTATGAGCTTTGCTATTGCCGGCGGTTTGGCAGATGGAGATACCGAGATACTCGGTGCAGAATGTGTGAATATCTCTTATCCAAGCTTCTATACAGATTTGGACATGTTGATGAAATGAAACTGTTCCGTGTAAGACAATACACTTGCTGTATCGTCCGTGAAAAAGTAATTTAAACGAAAAATCAAACACCGTAAATTGCTGACACTTAGCAATTTACGGTGTTTTTTATTCTTTCCTATCTCGTTATACCAACAACTTGTACCTGCATATCCTCGTTGAACTTCACTATATTTTCTTAGTTATTCACTTTGTCTTTCCCATTATACAACACAATAAATGTTGCAATTGCTCCAAAGATACAACCTGCCACCGGCCATACAATCCAACTTCTGCCCCAATCACCTGTAATAAAGCTATAAGCAAGAAATCCCGCAGTTACCAGACACCAATATACACCAGCTACCATTCCCATCAGTTCATCCTTCTTATCATCGCGTTGCTTTTTACCGACAGAATATTCTTCTCTTTGCAAAAGAACATTATAGAATCCTTTCTTCATTCCACATCGGATAAACAAATATACACCAAAAGCCACACAAGTAAGCAATGCCATACCAGAAACGTTTTCTTCCCATAACTCATTACTTGTTACAACCGTTATATACTCCATTGTGGCGCCTGCTAGTACCCCCACTAAGACAAAAACAATACCAACCGTAATACCGGTTGCAAATTTACGATCGAACATATCTGATTCTTCCTCTAACCTTACCTTTTCTGATTCAGGAAGAACAAATGGTATCTTTTGTAAATACTCATACTTGCTTAACGCCATACCTGCTGGTACAAACAAAGCAATCGCAATAATAACACATACTATGATTGGAAATGCTTCAAATGCTTCAACAACAGCTGTAGGAACTGCAAAAGACAGTATTTCTACCCCACCAGACAACACCAAACCTAAAATACAAAGGAAAACTCCCAATGCAATATTCTTAGTAGCAGAAGAATACACCTTCTGGTAAGATGCAATCTCCTCTGAGTCAATCATTTTTAATGCTTCCTGAGACAACTTATTTTCAACTTGTGTTCTCTCAGCATAAGTATTCTTTTCATTATAATCTTCACTATAAGAATAAGATTCATCTGTCATCTCATTATATGTAAAATCTACGTCTGTTTCATTCGGAATCTCATTATCAGAAGAATCCTCTTCCTTCAATAGATAATCCGTCGTAACTCCAAAAATCTGACTCATCGCTACAATCTTATCCAAATCCGGCATTGACTGTCCTGACTCCCATTTCGAAACAGCCTGACGGCTGATGTCCATTTGCTCTGCAAACTGTTCTTGGGACAAACCTAACTTTCTTCTTTCCTGATAAATCTTTTCTGCTAACTTCATGTTTAACATCTCCTTTTGTTCTTTTTTTCCCATACTACAGTTGCACCTCCTTTTCCTCTACCAAGTCTACCTTGAAATTTGTCAACCAACAGTTGCAACCCTTGAAAACACTAGGTTTCCAAAGGGTGTTCCAAATATAAACTTTCACTTTATTATGATTTTCCCAAGTTCAAAACCTAATATATTTCTTTGCTTTATACTGAAAATCATAATCCTTTTTTAATAATCATGGCATCCCCAAAAGAAAAGAAACGATATCTTTCTTCTACTGCTACTTCATATGCATGTAGCATTTTTTCTCTTGTAGAAAATGCCGACACTAACATCAGCAGCGTAGACTCCGGCAAATGAAAATTCGTAATCAAAGAATCCACCACCTTGAACTGATAGCCTGGATAAATAAAAATCTCCGTCCAACCGCTTCCCGCATGCACCGTTCCATTCTCATCTGCAACCGACTCTAACGTTCTTGTACTTGTCGTACCAACTGAAATCACCTGATTGCCTCTTGCCTTCGCTGCGTTAATCTTAGCAGCCTCTTCCTCTTCTACCATATAGAATTCTGAATGCATATGATGCTCTAGGATATTATCAACCTTTACCGGACGAAATGTTCCAAGTCCTACGTGTAAACACACATGAGCAATCTCTACACCCTTATCCTCTAGTTTCTGTAATAATTCCTTGGTAAAATGCAAACCTGCCGTAGGAGCTGCTGCTGATCCATCATGTTTTGCATATACAGTCTGATAACGATTTCTATCCTGTAACTGATGCGTGATATATGGCGGCAATGGCATCTGACCAAGCTGATCTAATAACTCTTCCCAGATTCCTTCATACTCAAAACGAATCAAACGATTCCCTTCTTCTACAATGTCAATCACTTCACCAACAATTAAGCCATCACCAAAAGATACTCTTGCACCCGGCTTCATTTTCTTACCTGGCTTTACAAGGGTTTCCCATACCTTTTCTTCCTTACGTTTCAACAATAACACCTCAATAGATGCGCCGGTATCTTCTTTGACACCCATAAGTCTCGCAGGAATTACTTTGGTATCATTGATTACCAAACAATCCCCTGGGTTTACATAATCCACTATATCATAAAAATGCTTATGCTCAATACTTCCATCTTCTCTTCCAATCACCATTAACTTAGAATCACTTCTCTGTTCCAATGGGTCCTGTGCAATTAGTTCTTCCGGTAAATCATAATAAAAATCGCTTAATTTCATATTCTCATCCATCCTGTATTATTTATCTTTAAAAAGGCTCTGGATTGCTCCAAAGCCTTCATCTTACTTATTCATATCCTTGTCTATTGTGCGTTGATTCCTCTTAAATGTCAAGCACTATCTTTAAATCTGACCGCACAACTTGTATTTGACTACCGCAAACGCCTCTCTTACATACTGATTCGGTATCGTGTACCATTTAACCGGTGCACCAAGTCCTTCTACATTAGTAAGCCCCTGCTTCTTTGCAACACCAACACCTCGATATACATGAAAATCATTCGTTACCAAAACTATACTCGCATTCATATTGTCTATAAACTGCTTGCTATACTCAATATTCTCATGCGTACTCGTAGATTGATCTTCCATAATCAAGCGATTTTCATCCAATCCTTTCGCTTTTAAATACTCTGCCATAGCATAAGCTTCTGTCACATTTTCACCAGACCCTTTTCCGCCAGATACAATCACCACCGATTCCGGATTGTCCACTGCATACTGATAAGCCACGTCTAGTCTTTTCTGCAGTGCATAGGTAAGACGTGTTCCTTTCACCTGTGCCCCAAGAACTAATACATAATCTGCATTCGGACGTGGTTCCCTACTGCCATATCCAATAATCACACATTCCGTCAGCACGAACACCAACAACATAATACTAATGAGTATTGTACCAGTCCATTTTATTCCCGTCGGTATTACTATTTGTCGTTCTGCCATATACCATACGAATGGTTTTACAAGAACAAACAGCAATCCTACAATTAGCCAAAAATAAGTAAAAACATTCGTTAAATCTACAAATATCGCATACATGATAAAATATAAAAGGCACATTATTCCTAGTAGCATACATATATTCGTCATCAATTTTACTATCCCTTTCCTCATGGTGCTTCCTCCACTGAAAACAAGCTTTACCTATACTAATATATCACAACTTCTGAAAGTGCCGTATCTTCATATTGTGTACCTGCACATGCCTGATAAATCGTAATGGTAATGGTGTCTGTTACCACCGGACTCTTGAAACAAATATTATCATAAGGACGTTCATAATCATCAAAAGCACCTTCTGTATCATATAACTCCTGATAATACAAATCTGCATCAGCCAATGTTTGGTCTGTAGTTGTCACCGTAATATTCATCACTCTTCCATTCTGGAGATACAACTCTTTTGACTTTTGATATCCGTTAAACAACTTCATACCATATACCATAGTAGGTTGCTCTAAATGAATGGTAATCGTCGTTCCTGTTCCTACTCCATCTTCGCCTTCCACCCAGGCTGTAGAGAAATCTCTATCCAAAAGATTATTTGCTGTATATGTAGCAACACTAGAATCCTGTAACACCGATGATGCGTCAATGAAAACAATACGCTTGTCTTCTTCATAGGTCTTAAAATACACAATGCTAACTCCAAGTGCACTTTCCGGGTTTTTTTCATACAAGATATCAATATAATATCTCCATTCATCCATCATCTCAAAAAAGCAGGCTCCAGATAACAAATAGAATTGTTCATTTTCACGAATGGTATAACCAGAAATATAATTTCCCATTTCTCCATCCGCTAGTATTAATTCGATTGTATCATCTTCTCCTTTTACAATACCTGGTCCATCCCAATTGATATCACCTTCATACTTATAAAAATCCTTTATAATTTGTTTTACTTCTTCCTTCGTAAAACAAAACGTTCCATTCGACGACCATCTGTCTTCATTCAAGCTATCATACATCTTTTGAGAACAAGCCATCTCAAGCATTCCATAATATTGATTCTTTACCTGTTCTGCCAAATCTTTATATGTCATTTGCACATTTGATTCATCACCCACATAATCATTGACGGTCATATTGCCCATGATATATATCACTTCCTGCATGGTTGTATCAACAGCATCTGTCTGTTTCATCTCATTAATAACATTCTCATAATCTTGAATCGTATAATCTTCCACACCAACCATTTCAGATTCTGCAGTTATATTCTGTTCACTTGATTGAGATACTTCTTGTGTCACAACCTCAATTGTTGATTCTTCCTCTATCTTCGTTTTATCATTACCATTTGTACATCCAGACACTAGAATCATAGCGCTTATCAACGTCATACCTAGCAATCTTTTTTTCATGTTTTTATTACACATCCATTTACGACAAAACATCCTTCTTCCTCCTAAGATATTTTTCAAAAATAAATTATCTTACGTAATTATACCTTTTTGCCAACAACAAGACAAGTCCAGCACAATAACAAAAACCTTTGGAAATCGGATTCCCAAAGGTTTTCATCTTCTAAAAACTATTCATTTACGCTCTAAGCTCAATTCCCATTTCTTTCAAAGCACCAAGAACCTTATCAACTGCCTTATCTACTTCGGCGGACTCTAAGTTTCTGTCCTTTGCACGGAAAATCAATGAGAATGCTACGGACTTCTTGCCTTCGCCTACTTGTTCACCTTCGTATACGTCGAATAATTCACAGCTTTCCAAAATCTTGCCTGCATTCTTCTGAATCACATGTGCAATCTGGCCTACGAACATGCTCTTATCCATTACCATACTAAGGTCACGAGTACTTGCAGGGAACTTCGCAATTCCTTCGTACTTACGATCAAATGATGCCAACATAGTAAGTACTTCCATATTAAGCACTGCCACATAAGCCTCAGCCTTCAAGTTGTAGTTATCACCAACTTCCGGATGAACCTGACCAATAATACCAATGTCTAGCTTACCCTTCTTTAAGTATGCCTGACGACCTGGATGTAAGTAAGGAATCTCAGCCGTTGGCTCACACTCGATACCAACCACGCCAAGCTTATCAAACAACTCTTCCACAACACCCTTCATCGTGAAGAAATCACCCTCACCATACATACCAAGTGTTAATCTCATTTTCTCCTCAGGAAGCTCTGTAAGTGGTAATGCCTTTGGCAAATAAATGTTACCAAACTCATAAAGACGAGCAACTTTGTTTCTTCTGTTATAGTTCGTTGCAAGGGATGTAAGAACACCATTCAACGATACTGTTCTCATAATAGAGAAATCCTCACCTAATGGGTTAGAAATTACAATTGCTTCTCTCTCCTTCGCATCCTCAGGTAACAACAACTTGTCAAATACCTTTGGACTCTCGAAAGAATAAGACATACCACCCGAGAAACCATTTCTTTCACAAATTTCTCTTGCAATATCTTCTACTCTCTGATTAAATGGCTTCTTACCAACCGTTGCTTCACCCTTTGGTAATGAAACCGGAATATTGTCATATCCATAGAATCTGGCAACCTCTTCTGCAAGGTCAGCCATACAACCAAGATCCTGACGGAATGTAGGAATGGTTAATGTGTTATCAGCCTCGTTATATACCAAATCTAATCTCTTGAAGTACTCTAACATATCCTCTTTCGAGATGTCGGTTCCAAGTAACGCATTGTAACGCTCCGGCTCAAATGGTAATACTTTAGGTGCAACCGGGTTTGGATATACATCCACAACACCACCTACAACATCACCACAACCCATTTCTTCTACCAACTGGCAGGCTCTGTTGATTGCCTCAATCGCATTATTCGGATCTAATCCTTTTGTAAACTTGAATGACGAATCTGTCTGCAAACCAATTCTCTTTGAAGCAAGACGTGTATTGGTTCCGTCAAAACAAGCAGACTCAAACAATACAGTCTTCACATTATCTGTAATCATAGAATTCTCGCCACCCATAATACCTGCGATAGCAACTTCCTTCTCACCATCACATATCATAAGCACGCCAGAGTCAAGCTTTCTCTCCTGACCATCCAATGTAGTAAATGTTTCTCCATCCTTTGCACGTTTTACAATAATCTCGCGATTTGCAATTGTATCCAAGTCAAATGCATGCATTGGCTGTCCGTATTCTTCCATAATGTAATTGGTAATGTCTACCAAGTTGTTAATCGAACGGATTCCCATTGCTTTCAATCTGTCCTGCATCCACTTTGGTGAAGGACCAATCTTAATATTCTCAACCACTCTTGCACAGTAACGGGTACAAAGCTCTGTATCCTCTACTGTAACCTTAATGAAATCATTTACATCCTTATCATTTGCCTTAACCTCCACAACTGGTGGATAGAATGGTTTATTAAATGTAGCAGCAACCTCTCTCGCCATACCAATCATAGAGAAGCAGTCTACACGGTTTGATGTAATCTCGTACTCTACCACTGTGTCATCCAAGCCCAATGCCTTAACTGCATCATCACCAGGTTTCACACCAGACTCTGGAAGAAATACATATACGCCGTCTTCCGGAGCTTCCGGATAAAAATCTCTAGAAGAACCTAACTCTTCGATACCACACATCATACCATTACTCTCGATACCACGAAGTTTACCCTTCTTAATCTTAATCCCTTCCGGATACTCTGTATCATCACCATGCGCTGCAGCCACCTTACCACCATCTAATACAAGTGGTATCATATCTCCAACTTTAACATTTTTCGCACCTGTTACAATCTGCAAAGTCTCTGTACCAACATTAACCTGACAAACTACCAGCTTATCTGCATCCGGATGTTGCTCCATTGACTCAATCTTACCTACTACAATTTTCTCTAAATTCTTATCCTTCTTCTCATAATTCTCTACATGAGAACCTGACAAGGTCATTTTATCTACAAATTCCTGTATATCCACATCTAAATCCGGAACATACGCTTTAATCCATGAAATTGGTGTATTCATATCTCTCTATATCCTTTCTTTTATATATTCACTCCAAAGTTTAATAAACAAAGCATTACAATGCATATTACAAAAAGTAAAAGTATTGCTACTCCTGCAATCACAAATCCATTCATTCTTTTTACAAGTCCAAAAATAATAAAAAATATGGATAGTGATATAAGTGCTAATACTATAACCACTGCAAGTAAAAACATAAAATTTATTGCCATAATAGGTTCCTCACTTTCCGTGCTCGCACCATACATCCTCTACGCTCGCAGCGCAACGCCAACCTCCGAACCTTCGGTTCTTCGCTTTCCGTGCTCGCACCATACATCAAGTTAAGCTCACAACCTACTGCAAGCAAGCTTGCTCGGTTGTGACTCAACTTGATGTGCGTTGCTCTGCTTCGCTAAAATTGATTAAGGAATCTCACATCATTCTCGTATAGAAGTCTCATATCATCAATCTCGTACTTAAGCAATGTTACACGCTCAAGTCCGATACCAAATGCAAATCCTTGATATTCTTTCGGATCGATACCACACATTTCCAATACATTTGGATGTACCATACCACAACCAAGAATCTCAATCCAACCGCTTCCTTTACACATACGACAACCTTTACCACCACACTTAAAGCATGTGATATCTACTTCCGCTGAAGGTTCTGTAAATGGGAAATGATGTGGTCTAAACTTAACCTTTGTCTTCTCACCAAAGAACTCTTTTGCAAACTGCTCTAACGTACCCTTAAGATCTGCAAATGTAACATTCTTATCGATAACCAATCCCTCTACCTGATGGAATGATGGAGAATGAGTTGCATCCACTTCATCTGAACGGAACACACGACCGGCAGAAAGAATGCGGATTGGAAGTTTTCCTTTCTCCATAATTCTCGCCTGCACCGGTGAAGTCTGTGTACGAAGCAAAATCTCTTTATTAATATAGAATGTATCCTGTTCATCCTTTGCCGGATGGTTTGCAGGAATATTAAGCAACTCAAAGTTGTAACGGTCATATTCTACTTCCGGACCTTCTACTACTTCATAACCCATACCGATGAATACACGTTCCAAATCCTCTAACGCAATCTGGTTCGGATGTCTGTGTCCACGAAGATTCTTCTTTCCAGGAAGAGTAACGTCAATCGTCTCTCTCTTCATTTTCTCTGTACGAAGAAGTCTTGCAATATTCGTCTTCTTTTCCTCTAGCTGTTCTTCAATGGCAGTTCTGGCATCATTCACCATCTGACCTACCATTGGTCTTTCCTCAGCAGGAACATCCTTCATAGACTTTAATACTGCTGTCAATTCACCTTTCTTACCAAGCACCGCAACCTTGATATCATTTAAAGCATCAAGGTCATTGGCACTTTCGATTTTCGCAAGTGCTTCCGCTTTAATCGCTTCTAACTTTTCTTTCATGATTTATCTCCTTTATATTCTTTTTCTTTGATAGGCGATTGCGAAACTTAAGTTTGTATTATAATATTTTTGAAAGTTTCGCATTATCTACTTTTTCCTTGTTATAACATAAAGAAAGCAAGTCAATCCCAAAAGGGACGACTTGCTCGCGATACCACCCTAATTCTAACACGATGCCACCAATATTATAATAAAGCATCATCTTAGCTCTCATCATGTGTTAACGTTCATGACCCGTCAAAATCTACCATTTCACAAACCTGTAAAACTTCAACTTTGAAACTCCGGTGTGAAATTCAAACGCTACGTGAACTGAAGGAAGCTTTCAGCCAATGACTTCCTCTCTCTGCCAGAACATATCGTTCTTTTGCACCATCATTGTCTAATCTTTATAACAAACCTATTGTAACATTTTTTTAACTCGTGTCAAGTATCCATTTGATAATAAATAATTCACAACCGCACCAATGAATAAAGAATACATACAAAGATATAGCCATAACATCAATATTACAATTCCGGCTAGCGAACCATACATCATGGAAAAACTTGAAAAATGCTGAATATACAACATTACTAATCTAGATATTACTAACCATGCAACAGAACAAAATGCCGCGCCTGGCATCTGGGATTTAATTCTTTTTCCAAGATTCAAATGTTCTTCTTTTCCCTTTGGCAAACCGAATCCACCCGGCAATATCACATACATCATTAATATAAAGGTATAAAACAAAAGCCAACCTAATATATAACGAATAAACCACAGCACGTTTTGTAGTACAGAACCACTCATAACCACATCCCGAATATATTCTCCGTAAAAATGGCTTACCATCACATATACTGACATAATTACAGCAAACAAAATGATAAATATAATTGTATATACCAATGCCACCAATTTGGATTTGACAAACCCAATATCCTGCCTTAATTGATACATACTATTAAACCCATCAATCAACGCCGAAATCCCCGTTGATGCAGACCATAAGATTGCTATAATCGAAATCGAAAGTACCGTTCTACTTGCTCCTCGATACAAGTCATCAATTACTCCAATTACATAAACGGAAAATTCATCCGGAATCACCTGCATCAACAAGTCGTATACATCCTGTTGTGTAAACGGCAAATACGTAGTTGCTACTAATATCAACGAAACAATCGGTACTATAGACAGCATGATAAAGAATGCAGCCTGTGCAGCACAGGCCGCTGTATATCTGTCACTTACCTTTTCCGCAAATTTGCGTCCGAAATGTACTATTAATTTCAATTTTTCCACCATGGTACGCTTTGAACTACTTTTCATTACTTACTTTCCCATCAATTCATACATATCTTTTAATTCAGTTGCTATGTAATAATGTGCAATAATATCACTTGCTGTGTAACCAAGCTTTGCCATGTTGTTTGCACCATTTTGGCTCATTCCCACACCATGACCAAATCCACCGCCTCTTATTACAAAACTTCCGTTATTTTCAGAACCTTCTGTAGTTTCATCTGTTTCATTGTCAGTATTGTCACCTTCAATATAATCAACATAGTAATAGGCACTTGGAAGACTCTGCCAACCAGTAACAATCGAGCCATCTTGTTTGTGGAGTTCTACATTCTGAATGCCAATCAATGCTCTTGCATTTGTCTGCCCCTGCACAAGTATAACTTCCTGTGTTCCGGTAATAATCATTTCTTCAATAATACCACTGTCACCACGTTTGGTTACCTCAATACTCACCACATCACCAACACTTGCAATATCCTTCTTGATGTAATTCCCTTCTGCATCTTTTGCTAAAATATATTCCGGCATAGCCTTAATACGGTCATACAAATTCGCATTAATCGCCTCAGTCAATTGTTCCTTTGTAAACTCTACCGTCCAACGAAAAAACGGTTCAGATTCTTCAATAAATCCTGTTCCTAATTCGCCATCAATAAAGGAACGAAAACTGCTCTCTGCACTCAAATTTGCCAAATCATTCAACTCTGTCTGCATAGAATCCAACAAATACGGTTTCTGATAACCACCCCATACAGCACTGTTATTACTTGTCGTTCCACAAGAAGTAGAAAAGAAAAATGCTTCTATCACATCACCATCATAACAAGGAACCACACCATAGGTGTCATCCACTGCAAATGTTGCCCTTTCGTCTTCTGCTACATTATTATACACCTGACTTGATACACTATCATCTAAATGTGCACCATATTCTGCATACTTTTCGCTTTGCATCTGTCGATATGCATATGCTCGTGCACAAATCGCCTGAGCTTTCAATGCTTCCAACTCATAATAAACCGGCATTTCACTTGGCACAACACCATATAAATACTCTTCCACAGTCAACTCATTAATCATGATAACACCTTTATCATCTCTCAAAAGTTCAATCTTTCCTCGATATTTTGGAAAACCACTTTGACGACTAATGGATGTTACCTCTATTTTTCCATCCTCCACCTTGGATTGTACAACTGCATTTCCATTCTTTAATTCTTCACTACCATTACGAAACTCCACTCTTGCGTTCGCTTCATATTCCGTTACTGCATTTCCGACTGTAACTGTAAATGCCGAATCTGACGTAATAGAAACCGCATCATGATAAAAGCTACTGTAATCTGAATTGTTAATTAATACCCTGATATTCTTCGCATAAATATCTTCTGTAATAAGGGCAGCCTCTACCATACTATCTTTAATATACAAAGAAACTTTATCATACCCTATCAGCATTCCGGCAGATTCCATTGCTTTGAATATACCATTCACCTTATATACGTTGAAGAACTCTGATAAATACAATTCTTCCTCATACCCTTCTACAGAAAGAACCCCATCCTTAGAAGATAACACTTTGGCCTCTACCAAATTCTTTGAATGATCTTGTATCTGAGTAACTCCTTTATTCGAAATCACAATATCACATAGATAATTCTCTTTATCCCCATATTCTTTCATATTATCAGCCACCAGAAACTGATATGTATTACTATTAACATATGCCAATAACACATTCTTATTATTCTCATTCTTTGTCATTTTAGAAACATATGTATTATAAATGGTTACTACATCTCCACTCTCACCCTCACAGAGAATAATTTCATTATTGGAAACATATACCTTTACGACTTTTCCAATATAATCATGGGACATTCCATAATCTTTTTCCATATAGTAATCACCTGCATTGGTATTAATCACTTCATAAACTACACCATCGATTTCCTGTTCATTTGCACTTTCAATACCATAAATATACAGACTTTGACTACTGAGACGATCTAATTCTAATGCAACAATCAAAGACGAATATATATTCTCAAATTGCTTTTTGGTAAGCGGAATAAAATTCGGAACATACTCTAGCTGAACATCCACCTGTTCATAAGAAACTTCTGCACTCTTTAATAAATCTTTAGCTGACCCTACTGTAAAAAATGAACCTAATCGGTCACTGTACTCGTACTCACTAATACCCAGATAACTTATCAAACGATTCGCCTCTGCATTCGGCATGGTTCCGTGACCAATCTTATCATAGAATACACATTTGATTAGCAGACCGCCAACTATACCAAATACCACCAAAAACACTAATATTATCGATAAAAGCTTTTTCTTTGATGTCTGTTGTTTCTTCATTACATTCTTACATGTCACATTCTCCAAATTTGTAACATGTGCTCCTTTCTTCTACCATTCATCAAAACCAATATATGTTTCATAATATATCGTAAAGAAAGCAGCATTCCGACTTAAGCGATAGCTTATCGTCATCTAATGCTGCTTCATTCTTCTTTTCCTGATTAATAGAACAACCAGAAATGCCGTTTCCTGCATTTTGAGTCCTAGCCTAGCTAGGTGGGAAACCTCACACGAGAATCTGCCTTCCAGTCAAAGCAGGCCTGACATCTGCTCATAAATATCGGTAGCCCATGAAAATAAATGTAGGTTCAAAATCACAGGAGTTGTCGCACACCCCAGAAGTTCTACTAACTTATCTTATGTAAAATGTAATTAAATTATACACCATTAATATTGAAAATACAAGAAAATATTCCTTGAAATTTAATATTATATGAAGTATCATAAAACAGAATTATTGTAACTATAAAGCTACTGAATAGTTACGAATTATTGTATTACAAAGGAGATTATCCATGTCAAAAAAGAATGTGATTGTTGCTCAATCCGGTGGACCTACTGTTGCCATTAACGCAAGTCTTGCAGGCGTACTTGATGCTGCATTACGAAACGAGAACTATGAAACGGTATATGGTTCTGTATACGGCATTTTAGGTATATTAGAAGACCATCTTATCAATTTGAACGAACAGGTAGAAAAGAATCCTGAATTTATCAATACCCTTAAGGTTAGCCCAGCAATGTATTTGGGTTCTTGCCGCTACAAACTTCCTGATTACGAAAATGATGATGCTACATATGAATTCATTTTCAAGCAATTCGAGAAATATAATGTAGGTGCTTTTTTCTATATTGGCGGTAACGATTCTATGGATACCGTATTAAAGTTAAGCCACTATGGCAAACAGATTGGAAGTGATATTCGCGTCATTGGCATTCCAAAAACCATTGATAACGACTTGTGTATCACCGATCACACACCAGGATACGGCTCAGCCGCCAAATATGTTGCGTCTTCCATCTTAGAAGTTGCTCACGATACATTTATCTATAGTGTCAAAAGTGTTACGATTGTTGAAATCATGGGGAGAGATGCCGGTTGGTTAACTGCCGCTTCTGCACTTGCCAGAAATGAATACAATAGTGCACCTCATTTGATTTATTTCCCTGAGGTAGCTTTTGACAAAGAAGCCTTTATCGCAGATGTGAAAGATCAGTTGTCCAAACGTAATAATGTAATTATCGCAGTATCAGAAGGTATCCGCGACAAAGAAGGAAACTACATCAGTGCTACTACCGCCACCAACGATCAGTTTGGTCATTCCCAGCTTAGCGGCACCGGTAAGTGTCTTGAATATTTGATTAAGGACTCCATTGGTGTAAAAGTTCGTTCTATTGAATTGAATGTATTACAGCGTTGTGCTGCCCACATTTCATCTTTAACGGATTTGAACGAATCCTTTGCTCTGGGTTCTCATGCAGTGGAATGCGCAGTGAACGGTCAGACCAAATGCATGCTCACTTTGAATCGTGTTTCTGACAAGCCTTACGAAATCACAATCGGAACCGCTGATATTCAAGGAATTGCGAATGAAGCAAAATCAATTCCTAGAGAATGGATTAACGAAGCCGGAAACGATATTACAGATGCATTACATGATTACATGGCACCATTGATTGAAGGTGAACCAATTGTAAAATATAACAATGGTTTACCAGTATATCTGCCAGTTGGTCACTTGGATGCTGGAAAATAAATTGTTTCAATTTAACAAGAGTTCTATATGTGATATATATAAGACATTTGGGATGAATTCTGAATCGCTACTGAATATATAATAACATGAATAAATGCAGGTCGTACATGTTTTGATACATATACAACCTGCATTTTGAATTTCTAGAAAAATAACTTTAAAATAATTTCTTCTATGTACTTACTTTATCGGTCCCATTTATCACACAGACTGTTAATCTGATCTGTAAACTTGATCAAATCTTTATTGGTTCCTCCTTTGTTATGTGCAATAACTGTAAGCAAACGATTACCGGCAGCAACCAATCTGTCAAAGATTGCCTGAGCACGATGTGCTTTCTGACTAACCTTCACCTTCTTGATTGCAAAACCTGGGAAAATTAACTCTTCTGTTCCCAAATCATATTCTGCACCGGAAAATGGAGCAATTGCATCATAACCTTCCTCTTGTATGGTGTTCTTAAAATGTTCACACACCAAATCTTCACCATGGACAACAAATACGGTTGGTTTTGTCTCAAAAGAATGTAACCAGCGAAGCAATCCTTCCTGATCCGCATGACCACTAATACCATCCAGTTTCTCGATTCTTGCTTTAATCTCAACTTGTTCGCCAAACAGTTTCACGCTGGAAGCACCTTCCAAAATGCTTCGTCCCAAAGTACCATGCGCCTGATAACCTACAAATAAAATTGTACATTCTTCCCGCCATAGATTATGCTTCAAATGATGTCTGATACGTCCCGCTTCACACATACCGGATGCCGATATAATCACTTTCGGTTTCGCGTCAAAATTAATTGCTTTGGAATCATTGCTCGTAACAGAAGTTTTCAATCCCGGAAATGCAATCGGATTAATACCTTGTCGAATCAATTCCATTGCCTCATCATCAAAGCAATTTTCCGTATTTCTGTTAAATATATTCGTTGCCTCTACTGCCAACGGACTATCCACATACACCTCAAACCCTGCATACTCCGGAAGCAAATTATCATACTTAATCTTTCGGATAAAATAAAGCAATTCCTGTGTTCTTCCAACTGCAAAGGACGGAATCACTACATTACCACCTTTATCAAATGTTTCCTTAATAATCTTACTAAGTTCTGCCACATAATCCGGTGTTCCACCGTGCGTTCTATCTCCATATGTAGATTCCATTACTACATAGTCCGCATCCTTCAGGTACTTAGGATCTTTTAAAATCGGTTGATTGATATTACCAATATCTCCCGAAAATACTATCTTTCTGTAGGTATCTCCTTCTGTCAACCACACCTCAATACTTGCCGAACCCAATAAATGTCCGACATCTTCAAAGCGAATCTGAATACCTTCATCCAGCGAAATCACCTTTTCATATTCACAAGGAACAAAATGTTCTAACACTCCGATTGCGTCATTCATACTGTAGAGCGGAACATACTCTGCCTCGCCGGAACGTCTTGCCTTACGATTTCGCCACTCCGCTTCAAACTCCTGAATATGCGCACTATCTCGAAGCATAATGTTGCAAAGGTCTGTTGTAGCTTTTGTGGTATATACCTGACCACGGAAACCATTCGCATACATAAGTGGTATCAAACCCGAATGATCAATATGTGCATGAGTCAGTAATATATAATCCACCTCGGAAGGATTCATCGGAATCTCTTGATTCTCATATACATCTGCTCCCTGTTCCATACCACAGTCAATCAAAATATTTTTGCCACATGCCTGCAAACAATGACAACTACCAGTCACCTCATGATCCGCTCCAATAAACGTTAGTTTCATCGCAAACACCCCTCTTCATTATAATAAATGCAGCTTTTCTGCAACTTTAATCAATAACGTGCCTTTCGGAAATGCTAAAAGCATTTCTTTTGTGTAACCACCAATTTTAATCATAGCTATAAAATACACCATAGCAGCTATACCAATTGCTACTAAACATGCAATCGCATTACTAACATATGCACCCATTACTTTTCCTAGTACAAAATCCAATCCCCAATAAACCAAGAAAGCAACAAGTCCCATAACAAGTGCTGATGCCAATGGCACACCTACCGTTTGTTTCCATTCCATCTTGTATTGTAGTGCTTTCTTCATAAAACCATAATTCACAATTACAACAATTATCGCATATGCTGCTGTTGCAATTATTAATGCATATACACCTAAACCAAATACTGTAATCATCGGATACAGTAAAAACAAATGCAAAACCAATGCCACGATTGCACTAACCACAGGAACATTTACTTTTCCAATCCCCTGTAGTACACCATTTAACACGCTAGATATTCCATAAAATACAATAGAAATTCCACCTAATAACAACAAATTCGCAACTATCTGTGTATCTGTATCTGATAATTTCGCATAGATTAAACTAATGATTGGCTTACCTAATACCGCAAATCCAATTGCACATGGAACAGTAAGCACCATTGTAAGTTGCATTCCCTGCTGAACCTTACGATTACATTCTTTGATATTATTTACCGCAAAAGCACTAGATACCCCTGGAATAATAGCGGATGAAATAGCTGTTGCCATTGCAAGCGGCACATTGGCAAGCACCAGATAATATCGATTATACAAAGCGTAACTTCCCGCTAACTCAGCAGATTCTATTCCCATATTCTCCATTGTTGCATAAAATATCTTCATATCCAAAGTAACATTCACATTATATATAAAAGAACTGAATATAATCGGTGTTGCAATCATCAATAATAGCTTCAACACCTCACGGTAAGTCATGACATTACCCGTATGGTCAGTCTTAACATTCGCATCTAATGTTTTCTTTTCTTTGTTAAATAATACAATCAGATAAACCAAACTCGCTAAAGCCGCAATCCCTGTTCCCAGTGTACCACCAGCAGCACCGAATTCCTGTACACGGTCTTCCATTCCACCTGCCACTGCCCATTTCATAAACAATATAGCAGCCACAATACTGACAATCACATTGAATATCTGCTCCACAATCTGAGAAATTGATGTCGGAACCATATTTCCATATGCCTGAAAATATCCACGATACACACTCAAAAATCCCGATATAAATATGGTTGGTGCAAGAATTCGCAAGGCCAATGTTGCTGCACTTACCTCTTTTACCATGACCGGAGCAAAGACATACGTAACAATCGCCGCAATTCCACCTACCACTAACACATACAGCATTGCACAATTAAAAATACGCTTCACATTACGATACTCACCTTTTTCAATACACTCTGACATTATTTTAGAAACAGCTGCCGGAATACTAAAAGTCGCAATTACCAAAACAAGATAATATATCGACTGTGCTGTACCATAATACCCATTACCTTCTTTTGTAAGAATATACAAAAATACAACACTATATAACATTCCTAATATTTTCGAGACAATGCTTGTTGCAGCCAAAATCGAGGCCTGCAATGTAAAATTCTTTTTCAATCCAGTTTTATTACTCATTTCGTCTTCCTACTCTATATCAATATATTTTAAGATACGCTCTTACTCCATAATCTTCGCAACTGTTCAATATGGTCACAGTTACAGACAATAAGTGCTAGTAATAATTACCTTTACTTAATTAAAAGTATACCACATTTAGCTTTGTATTAAAAGTATTGACACAAAAAACCAACACTGGCTAGATACATAAAAATCCTACTATAATGTGTAACTTGACACACAACAAAAATTTTATGCATGTCATACACATATAGTAGGATTTGTGTCCTCTGAATACCAGAGATTATCTTCTATTGTAGTTAATCAAGCAACCCTTCAAGATAATATCTCTTTCATCATCTGTTAAGTCTCCTAAGTGGAATATCAATTCTTTCATTCCCTTATTAACCACATATGCTTTAATATCATCATTCTTCTCTTTCACTGCTTTAGCAACATCTGGAATGAAGATATAATCATCAATATCAAATGCATAATCTTCCGGCATGATAAATGGAAGCATACCCCAGTTAATCAAGTTCGAACGATATCTCTTGGTTGCATATTCCTTCGCAACGTTAGCCCATCCACCAAGTACCTTCTGGCATGACGCAGCCTGCTCACGAGCAGAACCATCACCAGGTTTCACTGCAAAGATTGTAGAACCAACACCAACTGTCTCATGTGTAACATCCGGGAACTGTGTCTTAATCGTATCCATTACCTGTTTCCAGTTATCATCATACTTGCACATACAATTACCTTCTTCACGTGCCTTTTCGACAGCCTGAACAGCCTTTGCTCTTCCAACATACTCAGGATCCTTACGAGATAATGTAAACTCTGCAAGACCTAATGGATTAGAACGATAAGAAGATGTTTCACCAGATGGAATCAACTCATCTGTTGTTGTAACAGGATCGTTAATTACAGATGCAACCTTCAAGATTAAGTTATCTGTTAAAGCAACCATTGCCGGCCAATCCTTAATGTTTGGACCAAACTTAATATCTACCGAAGGGTCTGCTTTACCTACTCCATCATAAATACGATTCTCATAGATTGTCTTATCAAAGTAATACTTCGGATTACTAAAGTTCGCATCGATATCTGTTGCTGCTGTCAAGTATCCCTTATTCGCTGCAGTTGCTGCGATAGAACGAGCATCCATCAATGCAACTGAGGAAATCTGTCCATTCTGTACTTTAGAACCTTCACGGTTAGGGAAGTTTCTAGTAGAGTGACGAATAGAGAACGCATTATTAGCAGGTGTATCACCAGCACCGAAACAAGGACCACAGAATGCCGTCTTCACAATCGCTCCGGTAGCCATCAAATCTGCTAATCTACCATTCTTAGCCAATTCCATATAAATAGGTGTAGATGCTGGATATACACTTAAAGTAAACTCATCTGCTCCAATACTTGCACCCTTCAAGATATCTGCTGCAGCACAGATATTCTCGAAACCACCACCTGCACAACCGGCAATAATACCCTGATCTACATATAACTTACCATTGCGAACCTTGTCCTTCAATGTGAAGTCAACTTTACCATCTAAGCTCACTAATGCTCTCTTCTCACAATCTTCCAAAATATCCATTAAGTTAGCATTCAACTCTTCAATTGTATATGTATTACTTGGATGGAACGGCATAGCAATCATAGGTTTCACTTTACTCAAATCTACATAAACCAAACCATCATAATAAGTAACTGCTCCAGGATTCAATTCTTTGTAAGATTCTCCTCGTCCGTGAATCTCATAAAAATCCTTCACCTTATCATCTGTTTTCCAGATAGAAGAAAGACAAGTTGTCTCAGTCGTCATTACATCGATACCAATTCTATAATCCGCACTCAAATTATCAACACCAGGGCCAACGAACTCCATCACTTTATTCTTAACATATCCGTTAGCAAATACTGCACCAATAATAGCAAGTGCAACGTCCTGAGGACCTACACCCGGTTCCGGCTTACCATCTAAATAAATACCTACAACACCCGGCATCTTAACATCATAGGTCTGGCAAAGCAACTGCTTAACAAGCTCTCCTCCGCCTTCACCAACGGCCATTGTACCCAATGCACCATATCGTGTATGAGAGTCAGAGCCTAAAATCATCGCTCCACATTCAGCCAACATCTCTCTTGCATACTGATGAATAACCGCCTGATGAGGTGGAACATAAACACCACCATATTTTTTTGCACATGTAAGACCAAACATATGATCATCTTCATTAATGGTTCCACCAACTGCACATAAAGAATTGTGACAATTCGTCAACACATAAGGAATTGGGAATTTTTCCAACCCGGATGCACGAGCTGTCTGAATGATACCAACAAATGTGATATCGTGTGATGTTAATTTATCAAACCTAATCTGAAGCTTTTCCATATTATTAGAAGTATTATGTGCTTCTAAAATACCATACGCAATCGTATTCTTAGAAGCATCTTCCTTTGAAACAACGCTTCCTGTCTTGCTCTTTAAAATCTCTGCCTGATTTGCACCATCTTCGATAATCTCTGTACCATTAACGAGATATGCGCCACCTTCGTACAACTTAACCACTTACTTATCCTCCTATATGTTATTCTCAAAAAATAATTAATCGCCATACATTGTAGCATAATACAACTAACATTTCAAACTATTTACATAAACCTTAAAAAGCTATGGATCCATTTACAAATCCATAGCTTTTTCTTACTCATATACAATTACAAATAAGAGTTTCTTCGCTTTATTTCTTACGTGTTCTAACATCGAAAGCAACTGCAATAATAAATATAATACCTTTTACCATATACTGATATGAAATATCTATACCCATCAAGTTCATACCATTGGTCAAGGACATGATAACCAAAGCACCAATAATCGTATTCGTAACGCGACCAACACCTCCACTAACTGCAACACCTCCAATATAGGAAGATGCAATTGCATCCATTTCAAATGCTGTACCTGCAGTAGGTGTTGCAGACTGTAATCTTGATGTATATAGAACACCACCTAATGCAGCCATTACACTAACAGAACAAAATGCAAATAATGTCACACGTTTTACATTAATACCTGACAACTCTGCCGCCTGTGCATTACCTCCAATGCCATAGATAGCACGTCCAAGCTTAGTTTTGTTAAGCATATAGTTATACACCACCAAAACAACTCCAACAATAACTGCTGTCCATGGGACACCTTGGTTACTTGCCAAAACCCACATAATACCTAAAATAATAGCAGACATTGCTACAAGTTTAAACACAAAAATCGGTGTTGATGGAACTTCAAAATCATATTTGAGTTTATTCTTTCTATTCTTAGTTTGCGTAAATATCAATATTCCAACCAAAACTACTGCAATTATCATAGTTACCATATGAAACCCTACATCAATTGGTAAATCAGGAATAAAACCATTTGACAATGCATTAAATCCTTTATTAGGAATAATGATAGTACCTGTTTTCTGAAGAGATAAGTTCAACAATCCTCGAAAAATAAACATTCCCGCCAAAGTAGTTACAAATGCAGGAACTCCAACTTTTGTAACTAACAGTCCCTGGTATAAGCCAATCAACAAGCCTAGTCCTAATACAATTAAAATCGCAATCCACTCATTTACATTATATTTCGTCATCAATATAGCTGCAACAGCTCCACAAAATCCGGCAACATAACCCACCGATAAATCAATATGTACAATAATCAAAATAACTGTCATACCAATTGCCATTACCGCAACATATCCTGCCTGATTAATCAAGTTGGTAATATTCCTCGCCTGAAGAAAACCTCCATCTGTTTGTATTGCAAAAAACAACATAATACAAACCAACGTAATATACATCATGTAATCACGTATATTGGTCTTTGCCATAGTAATAATTTCGCGGACCAATCCTACATTTTGCTTTTTATTGCCCATTTCCATTGCCTCCTTTACGACTTAACAGCCATCGCCATCACTTTTTCTTCGGTAGCATCTTCTACCAGCATTTCTCCTGTAATACTACCCTCCGACATAACATAAAGACGATCACTCATACCAAGAACTTCCGGAAGTTCTGAAGAAATCATAATGATACTCATTCCTTCAGCTACCAATTTATTCATTAACGAATATATTTCATACTTTGCACCAACATCTATTCCTCTTGTTGGTTCATCCAAAATCAACACCTTCGGTTGCGCAAACATCCATTTTGCAATCTGAACTTTCTGCTGATTACCACCACTCAAATTGCCAACCTTTTGTTCAATAGAAGGGGCTTTAATATTAATAGAATCTTTGTAACTATTAGCTACTTTTATTTCTTCATTCTCATTAATAGCAAGACCTTGAACCAATGCTTCTAAGTTCGCAATTGTTGTATTATAGCGGATATCCTGCATCAAAATTAATCCATTTCCTTTTCTATCTTCAGTTACATAAGCAAGACCTTTTTTGATTGCTTCTTTCGGGTTTCTGAAATGTACTTCTTTTCCGTCCAAATACAATTCTCCTCCGGTCAATTTGTATCCTGTAGGATTGCCAAATATACTCATAGCAAGTTCTGTTCGTCCTGCTCCCATCAAACCTTGAATACCGACAATCTCACCTTTTCGTACATTTACATTTACCTTATGTAAAATCTCGCGATTCTTAATAGGATCAAATACACTCCAATCCTTTAACTCTAATGCTATGTCACCAAACTCACGTTTTTCACGTTTCGGATATATGTTATCCATCTCGCGCCCTACCATATGTTTGATAATCTCAGCTTCTTCAATTCTCCGTTCTGTAGCATCCAAAGAACAGATAGTAGATCCATCACGTAACACAGTGATAGTATCCGCAATAGCTGTTATTTCTCTCAATTTATGGGATATCATAATACAGGTTACGCCCTGTTCTTTTAATTCACGAATCAAATTCAACAAATTCTGGCTATCATCTTCGTTCAAAGATGCAGTAGGTTCATCCAAAATAAGTAACTTAACATCTTTACTAAGAGCTTTTGCAATCTCTACCAATTGCTGATTACCAACACCGAGATCTTTTACTTTCATTGAAGGATCCGCTTTTAACTTTACCTTCTTCAACATCTCTGTTGCACGTACAATCGTTTCATTCCAATCTATACTTCTTCCTTTCAGAATCTCATGTCCAAAGAATATGTTCTCATATAAACTAAGTTCCTGAACTAATGCAAGTTCCTGATAGATAATAACAATTCCTTTACTCTCGCTATCTGATATTTGTTTAAACTTTTGTACCTCTCCATTATACATAATATCCCCAGAATAAGTGCCATATGGATAAACACCGGACAGAACTTTCATTAATGTGGATTTACCTGCTCCATTCTCCCCCACAAGACAATGAATTTCCCCTCGTTTTACTTTGAAATTTACATTATCCAGTGCTTTTACTCCCGGAAATTCTTTAGTAATTTGTTTCATTTCCAGTATATAATCACTCATAAGAAAGCTCCTTTCACAAAAACACCGACTTTTTTCAAAGCCGGTGTCTTAAAAACGTCATCTCTTCATTACTCTAAACCTGTAAATGCAGATGCCTCATAGTATCCTGAATCAACCAATGCTGCTTTCACATTGTCTTTGGTTACTACAACGATTGCTGTCTGTTTTGCAGGAACATCAATCTTCTCATTGTTGTATGAAGAATCAGTTGCCGGCTCTTTTCCTTCTAAGATATCTACTGCCATCGCTACAGAGTCAGCTGCTAATGTTCTTGTATCTTTAAATACTGTCATAGACTGTTTGCCATCGATAATATACTGAACAGATGCTTGTTCTGAATCCTGTCCTGTAATAACATAACTTGCAATATCCTTATCTGCTGCAAATACATCCGCAATTGAACGAGAAGTTCCATCATTAGGTGCCAATACTAATACATTACCCTTTACATCTGAACCTGCTGCTGTCAAATGTGCTTCTGCTTTTGACTTTGCTTCATTGAAATCCCAGTTTGTTGTAACCTGTCCAATAATCTTACCAATCTCTTCTCTGCTCAACTCTGCTTTGTCTTTCAAAGCTTCTGCTTCTGTAGAGTTTGCAATCTTATATGTTCCGTCTGCAATCTTTGGCTGAAGAACACTCCAAGCACCTTCAAAGAAAATGAATGCATTGTTATCAGTTGCTGCACCAGCATATAAATAAAGTGGAACGTCAGTTCCTTCAGGTGCATTATCAATCAAATACTGACCTTGTGCAGCACCTACTGCAAAACTATCAAATGTTACGTAATAATCAACCGCATCTGTACCTGTAATCAAACGGTCATATGCAATTACCTTAACGCCTGCATCTCTTGCTTCTTCTACTGCCGCTGCCGCTGCTGCACCATCCTGTGCACAAATAATAAGTACTTTAATGCCTTTTGAAATCAAAGTTTCAACATTAGTCTTCTCTGTTGCTGATGAACCCTGACTAAATAATACCTGATACGTAAATCCTGCATCACCAAGAATTGTTTCGAACTGTTTCTGATCCTGTAACCATCTAGGCTCATCTTTTGTAGGTAATACAATTCCTACCTCAATATCTCCACCTGCGCTACTGTCATCACTAGTCTCCACTTTCACGCTACTACTAATGCTACCGCCTTCATCTTTTTCGTCTGCGGCACCACCACCACAACCTGTCACAAGACCAACTACCATAGTCATTGCCATCAATAGACCTATTAACTTTTTCTTCATACGCTCTACCTCCATAAAACATATAGTATTTTTGTTACCAAGGTCATTATAACATCAAACATTCTTCATTAACTTGTCACTTGCTGTCAATTTTTGCGTTTCATCCTGGCACATTTTTTATAGTTAGCACATTTTTGCGCCATAGTTGCCCTACGCAAAATAATGCTATTCCATCATACTTTATTTTTGTCTAATTCACAACGCACTGATTTATTTTATTCCTTATATTCTGTCGGTGATACCCCAACATTTTTCTTAAATGTACGACTAAAATAATTAGCATCCGAATAGCCTACTTCCATAGATATTTCTTTTATACTTTTCGAAGAGATTCGCAATAATTCTTTTGCTTTATCCATTCTGACATTTGTAAGGTATTCAATAAAATTGCTTCCTGTTCGCTTTTTAAATAATTTACTAAAATAGTATGGACTTATCTGTAATTGTTTTGATACTTCATCCAAAACTATATCTCTCGAATAATTTTCTTCAATAAAAAGCTGGGCTTTTTTCACAATATCAACAGTACTTTCTTCCTTCTTTGTTAATATATTACGACAGACTTCACTTATTTTCGTTTCAAACCACTCGTATAGTAATTGATATGTTTGTATTTCCATAATGTTTCCAAGATATTGACTTCTCATATTAAAACGGTATATCATACCTCCACTCTCGAAGCCTATTGTCTCAGCTCTTAACACAATTTCCAATACCTTTAGTTTAATATCCATTACATTTCGACTATGCTTTTCCACCATCCAATCATAAAAACGCTTTGCATGATAAACGGCTTCATTTACATTACCAATCTCTACATTTTTTAAAATAAGAATTTCAGTTTCAATCGGATAATCTTCTTCGTAATTACAAAGAATTGGCAAGTCATTTACATGAACGACAGAATCCGAACAATTATATGCCATCGAACGCATTGCTTCATTATAAGATTCTGACAAGTTCTGAATTTCATGAATTGCACCAATACCCAATCGGAATTTTGCATCAAAAGTTCGACGTAATTCTACTATCATTTTTCTCGCATTTTCAATAATACGAATACGAATCTCGTATTCATCATTTTGCAAAGGAATGTCATATGGGACAAATGCAAGAATCATGTTTCCCATCATTGCCCCCACACAGCAATCAAAGAATTGCTTCATCGTATCTTTCATACGTGTATATTCTTTTTGTAATCTGACACTGATACCAATTGTATTTTCCATTCTATCGTTATCCGATAGTTCACCAAACTGCAACGCCATCAGATATCCTGACTCTTTCTCTATTCCAAGAAGTGTCCTAAAATTATCTAATTCATCTTTCTCGCTGTTTTGATAAAGCAAAGAATATATAAAGCCATTCTCTATAATAGGCGTAACAATCTCCAACTTTTCTTTATTAGCCAAGTCGAGACTTCTTTTCTGTTTTGCTTCATCAACCTGTTTCATTGCAGTTTGAAGAGTCTCAACAATAACTTTCTTTTCAATCGGCTTATTAATGTAATCTAATACACCAATCCCAATTGCATCCTTTGCATAATCAAACTTCACATAAGCACTTACAACGATAAAAATAATGTGCTTATTATTTTTTCGAATTTCTTTCATCGCCTCAATTCCATTAATCCCCGGCATCTGAATATCCATAAAAACGATATCAGGTCTGAAATATTCAGCAAGTTCAATTACTTTTCTTCCAGTTTTAGCAGATTCAATAATGCAATTATCTTGAAAATTTCGTTCAATGATATATTTTAATGCATCTATTACAATACTTTCATCATCCGCTATCATAATCTTATACATTATCTTTCTCCTTTTGTACCATCGGAATGGAAATCGCCACTTCAGTTCCCATACCATCGCCCACACTTGTAATTTCGATTATATTTTCACAATTATAAAATGTGCGAAGTCTTGTAACCACATTATCTAATCCGATTCCTCTAGCATTTTCACCATCCGTTTTCTCTAATTCCTTATTATTCAGAATTGCAGAAATCTTTTCCTTTGTCATCCCAATTCCGTTATCCCTAATAGATATCAACAGAGCATCCGACTCTCTTACCACCGTTAAATTAATCTTTTTTTCCCAATCAATATCTTGCAAACCGTGTTTTATACAATTCTCTACAATCGGTTGCAGAATCATACTCGGAACACTCATATTCAAGAACTCTTCTTCTATTTGTTTTTCGTAATTAAGTTCTCCCGCATAACGAACATTTAATATATATATATAGTTATCTACTAATTCAATCTCTTCCTTAATAGTGGATAAATGATCATTTTTCTTGACAATAAAACGAAAGAAATCTGCCACTTTATGAATATAACGATATGTTTCATCCGCATCTTCTAACATAGCAAGTTGTGCTCCCGCATTCAATGTATTAAACAAAAAGTGAGGATTAATCTGTGCCTGTAAATACTTTAACTGTGCATCTTTTAAATAGGTTTCCATCCTGATTGCATTTTCCCTCAATATACTTTCTGCTTCCATACTTTTTTGAAGCTTTTCAATATATTCTCCCAAACTATGAACCATCTGGTTAAACGAATGGATTACAACTCCTATCTCTGTTCGATTATCCGTTTCAATCAGCTGCACTTCCAAATTCCCTTTACCAACTTCCTCCGCTGTTCTCACCAGTTCCTTCAATGGTTTTGTAAGTCGTTTGGTCAATACGATAATCAAACAGATATTCAAAATTCCTGTCAACACAAGAGCCAGATTATATATCATCTCCGTAAACTGAACAGAAACTAAAAGTTGATTGTATATCTCTGAATTATTACGAAACATCGTTCCATTCAAATCATTGATACAGGCAACCAAATAATCAAATAATTCGGTTGCCTGTTCACAATACATCTGATATTCTTCTATTTTCTTTTCTTTTTTTGCAGTCACTGCGTTCTCAACAGCTACAAGGTAGTTTTCTGACATATTATAAATGTTCTTTTCCATAACAAGACTATTTGAATCAAGAATTTGCCTATTCAAGAATTTCATAAGCTCTTTGTATTCTGCCTCTCGTACATAAAATTCTCTACGTACACTTTCATCTCTCGTATTCAAATATTCTGTCATACAAGACTGAACCTCATCCAACTTTTCCCGAAGTTCCATTAAATTCTTGTTTCCTACATATGTCTGATCCACGTTACCAATAATCACATTCATGTTGTTATACATATATATATTAACAAAAAATAATACCGAGAACGTAAGTAAAAAAATGCATACTACTTGAGTCTGAAATGTCAATTTTTTCTTATTCATCTTCCAGATACCTCTCAACATTATCAATGGTAATCACTGTGTTATCCACATCAACATACTCATTAACACTTTTATTTTCAATGTAATAATCCAAGGCATCTACACAAAGTCTTCCTGTCTGTTGTATATCAACATCAACCAAAGCTGTTATTTCTCCATCTCGAACTGCCTTAATCAAAGTCTCCGAAACCCCAGAACCAATAATCTTTACTCCTCCAGCAAAATCATAATCAACCAAGTATTGATATACCATTTCAGTATCCTTTTCATTCGCACATATCAAAATATCCGGTCCATCTTCTTTACTACTCAAAATTTCTTTTGTTCGTTCCCATAATGTGTCTTCAGAAACTGTTTTCAAGCGTTCCGTTCTAAGTCGCATCTTTAAAGACTGTCCATCTTTTTTCAAAGTTTCCCTTATTCCTAAAGCAATCTGCCCTTCATTCTCTTTGGCATCTTCATTCATTAGCAATAGGACTTCGGGCGTTTCGTCAGATGCAATCTGAATAATTAATCGACCATACTCTCTTCCTAAATCATAATCTCCTAATCCAATATGACTTTTCCTTCTGCTCCCTACACAATCAGACAAAACTGTAGTTGTTGGAATTCCTAACTCCGCTGCCCTATTAACACTTTTTCGAAGCTCGTCATCATCTGAACCTTCTAATATAATTCCATCTACATCCATCGCTATAGCCATATTCAGATAATCTATTGTCTTATAATCCGGAAACCACTCAAGTTGTTCCACATAAACCTGTTGGCTTACTCCGTACAACTTTGCTTCTTCATATATTCTATCAGAAATGTAAGAGCCATCCACCCGACTTATAAACATATAATGACGCTTATATTGAACCACTACATCTTCTATCTCTTTTTTCTGCAACCTGGTAAACACAACTAGTGCAACCATCAACATTCCAAAAAGCATCAACAAAAGCATAATAACTACATGATACTTATCTATCCTTACCGGATTTTTCGTATATACTTTCCTTTTCAATCTCACTTTACACTCCCGGTCAAGAAATCAAAACCACAATCTTAGTCAATTACAAACTGTTCTACCACTTGACTAAGATCCTCAGAGCTTGATTTGGTCTGATCAGAAAGCTCATATACCTTACTAACCATTTCTAACAAATGTTTTGCCTGATATTCTACATCCGAAATACCTTCTGTACTATCATTGATACTTTCTGCTATCTCGTCCACACCTGTCTTAATCTCTTCCGTCATAGCATGAAGTAAGTCTACTGATTCGCTAATTCTCATCATATCCGCTTCTATCTCTTTTGAATTATGAAGATACACTCCACTTATTTCCAAAAAATGCTCATAGTCGCTCATAATGGTTCCTTCTAAAAACTCCACTGTTTTTTCCAAACATCTCAACGCTTCGCCTGTAACACTTCGAACATGTTCCGTTGTATCCATAATACTTGCTGCCAATCCATTTGATTGTTGTGCCAAATTACTAATCTCGCTAGCTACTACAGCAAAACCTTTTCCTTGTTCTCCCGCACGAGCAGCTTCAATAGATGCATTCAAAGCTAACAATTCTGTCTGTTCTGCTATCTCTACAATTCCCGTAGTCAATTTATTAATCTTATCAATCTCTTTTGAACGTTCCATAATCTCCTCAGATTCTTTTCTTAAAATCTGATACATCTCTGTCGTCTTACTGCTAGCTATCTCCGTACTAGTCTTCATTGCTACTGCATCTTCAATAACCTTGCTAACGATTTCCACTCCTCTTTGAGCCTGTTCATTAATCTCTCGAACATTGTCATTGATTCCACTTACATTCATATCAATCTGTTTTGCACTTTCCTGATTGCATTTCATCAAATCAGAAAGCGCAGAAGCAGTATTACTATTCTTCTCTGAATGATCCTCTAATACGCCAACCACTTCTCCAAGATTATCTGCATCTAACACCAAATCTCCTGACACTGTTGACATCTTTTCTACCATCTCAATAAGCGCTTGACGCAACGTCTCCATAGCTCGGCTGATATCTCCAATTTCATCTTTTCGCTTTATACCCTTTTTCAATTCATTCTGACTTGTAAAATCCAAAGTTGCACATTGCCCAATTACTTTAGTCACTCGCTTAATCGGTCCCGTTACTAAAGTGGCAAAGAATAGCGATGCAACAAAAGCTACTACTACCGCAATCATCGCAGCCTGAAGATTCGTCCGTATTAACGTCGATGCCATGCTAATCGCATCTTCTTTTTCAGCTATAATCAGAACAATACTTCCAATGCTATCCAACACATAGAAACCTGCCATCATATCCTTTCCGTTTTCCCGATATTCTATTACTTGGGGTTCAATCTCTACATTCAACCCACTATTAACCTCTGCAACAATTGCAATACCCAATTCATTCACATTATCTGTTCCGATCAGAGTCTCATCAGGATGATACAAAACCTTATTACTTGAACTGATAAAATAAGGATAGCAGGAATCCACTCCATCTACTTTTACATCTTTAAACAAGTCCTGCAATTCTTCCACCAAAATCATAGAGTTACCATTCTGCTGAATACGAATCTCCACCATCTGTCCATAGGCCTTCGCCAAATTCAACATATTATTCGATACACTGTCCCCAATTAACGACTGAGCTTTTGGTATTGAAATAACCAAATTAATTACAACTGCTACTGCTACACATAACATTCCCATAAATGCTACCTTTGTCTTAAGCTTCATAACACCCCTCCAGTCCTATTACTATTGCTATTCCAATTATACTACAAAAGAATTAAAAATAAAAGCCTATTTCTTTTTTTATTAATCTAATGTATCTTACTCAAATTATACGAATATTTTGCCTTTTTAAGAGATGACAACCACTTAGAGTTCGGTCTTTTATGTCCCGGAAACTCCGCATCCGATTTTAGAAAATAACGATATCTTCCACTTAATCTATCATCCCATGTTACATCCACATTGTACCAACACTTTCCAATCTTCACCATATTCCAAGCATGATTCTTTCCCTTAATGTAAATACACGGTATATCCATTTCCTGCAAAATTCGTTGAAATGCTAATGCATACGACATACACATCCCTTTCCCTTTCACAAAAGCATGATATGGGTTGTAATAGTTCTCATCATACGACATATGATTAATCAAATAGTCATGAGCTCTCCTAACTCTCATCACATTACTTCCTTTTCCAATTCGTTTCACAATCTTCTTCACCCTCTTGTCTATCTGGCGCTCTTGTTTCTTTGTCGTAAGATATCCAAATTGAAAAGTAACATACTTGGTATCTGTTCCACATATAGTAATGCAGTAACCGGACACAATTCCTGTTATATAACCATCTTCCCTGGCCACCTTGTCAAAAAAAGTTGTATAAGACTTCGATATACTACGATATTTCTTAAAATCCTTATATATCCCCTCATAATAATACGAAAACTGCGTTTTATGCTTTTTCATTCCGACCACCATACTACGTATCATAACCTTCTCATTCTTAACAACTTTCACATCAGATGGCAAATCTACAGACTTGGCATAAGTATATTTCCCTTGAAACAACAATAGTGTACATAATAGTAACAGCACACATTTCCCACATCTTCTTTGCATTACAATAATCTGTTGTAACATAATAACCGCCTCCATTCCCATTCATCACAAACTCTCAACTTCTTCATTGCAGCTCTAAGTCTGCTCGTTCAGATTTCTGTATATTTCTATATTTCCAAGTATACAAAAAGGGTTGTCCAAACTATCGGACAACCCTTTATATAAACTCATATATACCCCTAATATACAACATGTTTGTTGTAAGCACTACTCCACGCTCTTCAACATTATGTCAACTGCGTAGCATATTCATACCAATTCGTTCATCATATCATCCGGATTAATACCCAGATAGATGCATAATCGAATTAACTCGTCAGCCATTAATTCTTTTTTACTATTAACTAACGCCTGAACATCTATTCCAATATCCTTCTTCACACGTTCCATAGAAATATTGGACTTTATCATATAATCAAACAGATACTTTTCAGCCTTCATAGAAACTCCCTTTACCATTCCATTCTAACCAGAATTTCAATATCATTTACCATTATATTCCACCTTTAATAGAATTTCAATTTATTTTTTCTTGAAAACATAGAAATGAATTGACACTTAGATTTTGTTTTTATAAGATGATACCAGTGAATATCATAGTTACAATTTTTTATAGAAACGGAGAACTTTATGAATCAGTCTAGCATTGGAAAATGGTTACGACATTACAGAAAAGCTGCTAACCTTTCCGTCAATGAAGTAATCGAAAAATTCGAAAGAGAATACGATATTACCTACACTAACAAAGCGGTATATGGTTGGGAAAGTGGTCAGAACCAACCTCCTGCTGATACATTTTTAATCCTATGCAGGATGTATAACATTACTAACATTGTTGAATCCATGGGCTATTCTTCATCCAAGGAACACATTCCATTGTTACTTACTGCTAAAGAAGAGGAACTGATTATAAAATATCGTGAAAATCCAAAACATCAGTCATCCATTCACAAATTATTGGATATGGAAGAATAATAATTATAGAATTTTCTAATCATTATGTATAAGAACAAAGAGTTTGCTTACAAACTCTTCGCGCGCGAGCGGTGTCCAAAGGACATATTTCTTTTCCGCGAGCTGCGCATCCTTGCGGAGCATTTTTGTGATATAGGATGTTCCTCACAGAGGAATTTCCTATATCACAATAAAGAGATATCGAATCCATACTTATCTATACATTCGATATCTCTTTTTATTATTCTTTAATTCTTGAATGGTTCATTCAACATCTCGCATCCGTCGAGAACAAATCTTCCCTTTTCAATAATGGTAACTTCTGTTCCATCTGCATGCACACTGACAATGGAAGCAATCTCGTCATATGGGATAGTAATATCCGTATGACAGTTAAAATATGCATTGTCTTCATCTGTATCACGAAGCAACGAGCATTCATTATCTTTCGCCACAATCTCTTTTCCATCCGGATTATACAATCGAACCTCCTCACTATGGCTATAGCATGTATCTCCCACTGCAAAATGAGGTCCCATTTTCTCCACAATCAGAATCGGCAACTTATATACAATGTCATATTCATTCGCCATTACATAGGCGGTAGTGTTTGTTCCAATTGCAAACTCTCCAATCGGCAAAGTTTCGCGATTAAACATTACATTTTCTTTGATATAATTCCGATTCTCTTCCTCTGATGCAAAGTTATCGCATATATAGTCAGTAATCTTTCCATCCTCAAAAGTTAACATAATGTTGTTAAACTTCAAATCATTCAAATACACTTCCGAAACATTGAGTACGCCACAAGTTCCTGTAAGTTTAGGTGAAGTAAACACTTCTCCCACTGGAATATTAACATCCGCTGTACAATTCTCAAAGTTTGTCTCCTTCTCCGGATTGATAAGTTCGTGCATCATTACTGTTATATCAGTCTTGTTGGTACCTGCACCTTTTACTTTAACACTAACCGCTTTATCCAACTCATCAATAATCACTTGTTGAACCTTCTTATAGGCCTCGTTGTCTAATGTATTCACCTCCACAATGCGAGCAAATATTTCTTCAAAGTTTTCTCCAATTTCCGGAATTGGATATGCAATAATTGTAAAACTATATTCACTGTGTGGAATGTATTCATTCACAATCTTCGCACTTTCAGAAGATGATACTACTGATAACTGCTGCTGTTTATCAGATAATTTCAAATTTTCAATCTTATTCTTCGGTTCAAATGGTTTCTCACCAAACACCTCTATTACCGCAGGCCCCGCATATTCCTTTGCCAACTGTTTACGCGTTTCGTATGCATTGCGAAGGATTGCTGTCTTGCGCTCTACAAATGCTTTATCCAAAAACAAGGCATCATCGCCTCTATGGTCGTATTCATACTGTTTATTGACACTTGTTCCACTATATCCTGGTTTCATAGTCTGTTTACGATTCACTCTGGCAATTGGTGCTCGATAAATAACCGGTATCAATCCCATTTGTTCAAACTGAAGAATGGCAGCACGCACCATTCTTTCCTGTCCAATTGCATATCGGATATTGACCGTCTTCTTTTTGCTCAAGTCGATTCCAGCCACCCTGAAACCTTCTTCATAACCATGCGTATATGTATACGCCATGGCATCAATATCTTTCTGGGACATCTGATTCAAAAACTTTGCCAATCGAATTTCATTGTCAGTAATATATTCACCATATCTAAAAAGGTATCGTAAATCCTCCAAATCACTATTCATAATAATATCTGTTGCAAAATCGAGTGACGGATCTAATATCTCTCTTGTCCGATACTCAATTGTCTGATCAGCATAGTCACTAACAAAATAGTAAATTGTTTTCTTTAATTCCTTTTCTGACGGAACCTCATCCTCAAACTGACACAACACTTCCACAAAAAGCTCTGCATGAATTGTCATATCAAACAAACGCTGTTCCACAGCATAAATGATATCTCCACGTATCTCCGTATACAAAAACGAAAGCAACTCACCATATCCTTTACCAAGCATCGACACCGCATATGCAGGATTTGCATAACTTCTTTCATAGTTATCCTCTTCTACCAACACATCCTGATACAACATATGATTGTATTCTTTCATTTTCTCAAAAGATACATCTTTCATATTCTTTGAATCTACATGCCGTCTTAATTCATCCATCATCAACAAAAACTCTGCTGTGCGCTTGAAATAATCAAGATAAGGTTCTCCTATAGAAGTGTCACCATTCACAAAACCTTGAATCCGTTCCAGTGCTAACTCATATCGTTCCAGTACACTGTCATTTTCTTCTTTCAACAATTCACAATATCCCAAAATCTTTCCTCTCTTTCATCAAATAAATCGGGATTGCATCCGGTCACTCCAAACGCAATCCTGTCTAACATAGCTTACTTTAGATTTCCCAATTTCTGATTCTTTTCTACCAACGATTGTACATGTTCCCACAACACTTCGGAACCTTTATGTGTATTCGCATTACGCGTAAGCACCTGTTCTGCAGCTACTCCATGTTCTCTCCAAGCTCTGCCATTTGTAATATCATTTAACATAATGGGTTGTACACGATCCAATGCATTTGCATATCTCGCTTCCGGCGTTTCACCTGCTTCAAACTCTTCCCATAAATCCCGCATCTCCTTTGCCTGGTCTGCCGGGAGAATATTGAAAATACGATCTGCTGCTTTTTCCTCACGTTCTCTCTTAGTGGCATTGCCTACTGTATCATATGCATATGTATCACCAGCATCTATTTCCACCGCATCATGAATCAATACCATCTTCATAACACGCAAAACATCTACTTTCTCATTAGCATATTCGCTAAATAACATTGCCATCAATGCTAAGTGCCATGAATGTTCCGAATCATTTTCATGACGACTTCCATCTGCAACATAAGATTGACGCTCAATACGCTTTAACTTATCTAATTCTAAGGTAAAATCCAATTGTTTCTGTAATCGCTCTCTATCTATCATTTTAGTGTTCCCTCGTACTTTCTTCCTTATTCCTCCAACTCTATACTCGTCACATCTTGCATACAAGCCACATTCTTACTTATACAATCCATCCCACAATATACAAAATTACAGCTAACACAAGTGGTAATATATTAAGAATCATTGCAATACGCTTCATCAAAAAACCACCATCCTGTGATTTCCAAGCAGCAACACTAAATCCAATTCCACTTAACGCCATTATCAAACTACCAATGCCAAGTAGTCCTACCACTGCCGGTCCATTTCCACTATACATATAAGATGCTACTACTGCACCTGTCATACACAAAATCGAAATTCCACCTAGTACACAGGAAATCACCGCATCACTACTAACACTTTTCACACTATATGCATTCCTAAGCATCCTTATTTCTCCTTTTATCTTTACATATGTCGAGTATTCTATCAAACCATCTCAAAATACAATACACAAAAAAACCTAACAAACCACCAAACGTGTTCAAAATCAAGTCATCTACATCAAAAGCCCCCACCTTCGCGATTAATTGCAAAAGTTCTACAGACAGGCTAAACAAAAAGGTATAGCCCATTACATGATACCATCGCACGCTTCTATTAATTACCCAGCGAATCAATGCACCAAACGGAATAAATGCAACTACATTCCCTACCAGATTAATCATCACATTATAAAATCCAAGATATTCTCTATATGTCACAAAGCGCATAATTTCAACAAATGGTATCAAATTGAATTGATATTCATCACGCTGAACAGTTCTACCAAAGCCATCGCTCAATAACAAGAAATATACTAACACAATCATATATATTACAAAAGCAATCCGCGAAAGTGCTCGAATCCAATCTCTTTTTTTCATACTTCTATCCTATCATTCCATATATTAACACTTGACAAGTATTGTAACACAATCCCTTTTACGAAAAAAGGCTTTGTAAACATTTTTTCACAAAGCCTCTTTCTTTATTCTTCTGTTGTAGCTTCTTCCGAAGAAACCTCTGTGGTCACTTCTTCATTAATCGGTATGGTGTCTGTAACAGACAGCACCACATGATCCTCACCAGCCTGTGCTATATAAAGCTCTCCTCCTGATTCAAAATCTTCAAGAGATACTCTTAAAATCTGATAATTCACATAATCGGTTTCTACTGATTTGCCATCAATAAACACTTCCGAAAATTCATTAAATGCATTTCCATAAATAAGTACATGATCTTCTTGAATCTCATAACCCGTTACTGTAATCTCCCGGATTCCCATCACCATATCTGCAGATGGAAATGGATTCTCGCCATCGTATGCATAGTGTTCACCATATAATACATCGTATGCCAACATTTCCAACATATCCATATATTTTTCTTTATTCTTGGTATTCATATATCTATTATGGAAACTCTGAATCAATCCACCCTTCAAATCCAATCGATTGAAAATATAGGTACTTGCCTGATACGCAGCAATATTCTTACGTTCTGATCTCAAACCAATATTATCCCACATAACCCATTCGGTTTCATATAAACCAATTCTATTCAAATCGTCTTCTTCCAAATTCAAAGCCGGCAAATGATCACCATACATAAATACAACCGTAGGTTCCTCTAATTGCTCTAATTTGTAAATCAGTGATGCAATCATGTTGTCAGTTTCTCTACACATATTAATATAGTATTTCCACGCAACACGTTTCTCTTCATCATCCGCATACTTTCCGGTAAATTCACAATTCACATCCGTTAGTGTATGTGTATATTTCTTCGGATAACGACCATGTGCCTGTACAGAAATTGTTGTAATATAATCTCTTCCCTCTGTCTGATTCATGCGCTCAATCATCAAATCATCCAACACATCATCCTTTGCCCATCCACGAGGGGTATAATTAAGCATATACATATGCTCCATTCCTGCAAAAACATCAAAACCTAAATTCGCATAATCCTTGTATCTCTCATAAAAAGTCGCGTCATTATTATGAAAGCCTGCCGTAGCATATCCAAGACGTTTCAAATCATAACCCATACTACCACAAGTTGTATCCGTCATAACCGTCTTAAATGGATACTCGCCAGCACCAAAGAAACTTGTACTAATACCAGTCTGAACCTCGAATTCTGTATTTGCAGTACCTGCTCCAACTGCCGGTACTGTAAACAAACCAGAAGAATATTGTTTTTTTAATCTGGTGTAAGTTGGCATTGGGTCTTCAGACACTTCAAAATCTTTCATATATTTGGTATCAAATATTGACTCTAATTGAATCACAATAATATTCGGATTTTCTACTGTTGCAGGTTCATTCACGTAATATTTTGTTTCCTCTATTTCATTTTCCGATTCTTCAGTAGACGTTTCGTTGGTGGAATTATTATTCTCATTTTCTTCTGCCTTCACATCTCCTATAACGGCTTCTTCCACTGTTTCATCGTCTAAACTATCACTTATAGTATTCTCAGTTTCCGTTACTGCTTCCGTATTCCCGGTATTATCCACTACATCTGCAATCTCTTCTGTAGTTACATTAGCCTGGCCTACCGTAACCGATTCAGTTTCTTTAATTCCCAAAGCTTCTTCTTCCGTCTGAAAAACAACCTTTGACTTATCATACTTTAAATCCTTAACAATTTCATTAATTGTTTCCTTACTATAATTCTTTGGTTTTCCAATTCCGACATCAATAATACTGTTCGAAAAACAATATGCAAAGCCATAATCATTATACGCATAGGCAAGATTGCCGAATTTATCAGATACCGTTTGTGTATTCACTGCCACTTTTGTCAATGTAACAATCAAAACTCCACACATAATTACATATGCAGATGCACGTAAAGGATGTCTTTTTTGCGTTGTCTTCGGAAGACGGATATACAAATATATGAGCAAAACAATTACCAAAACAATTCCAACCGCACTTAATGCCATCTGCCATTTCGTCATATATTTATCAAGCATTGTCATTACATTACGAATCATTAACACATCAATCGCCGAAAACGGTGTAGTACGAAAACATAATACAATAAAATTAGCAAATGCTGAAATAACCCAAACCGCACACACAAATACCGTTGCAAATACTCGCCGCTTTGCAAACAATACTAATGATAAGGTGACAAATATAATAAATGCATTATAGAAAAACACCAGTGGCGATTCTACAATAAATACAACTGCTTTTATCAATGAATGTCTACTCAATACTTCCAGCAATAAGTTTAACGCACAAGCCAATAGCAAATATCCTATAAAAGGTATCTTAACCACCTTAATGACCGGTTGCATGCATTTTCCTACAAATTGCATTGCCTTCGTCTTTGCAAGTTTTCTAAATGGTGTTGCAATCTTATCCATACCTTGCTTACATACACTTTTCACTTTTTGAAATCGATTCTTCATTTTTGTAATTATGTTCTTCATATTATTCTACTCTTCTCTATTCGTTATCTACTAAACAATCGCAACTATAACAATATAAATAATCCTATGCTAATATATCAAACTCTCCAAAAAAATCAAGTGTGTTCACAATATTTTAAGATTATTGTAAGTATTCACCATTGTCACCATAATTTCATTGCTATTACTAGAAAAAATAACCATTCCTATGTGTAATTTTTATGAAACCGCATACTGACTACTATATAGCTCTGCATAGAAACCACCCTGTACAAGCAAGCTATCGTGATTTCCTTGTTCAATGATATCTCCATCCTTCATAACCAAAATCACATCCGCTTCCTTAATGGTTGACAAACGATGCGCAACTACAAAGCTGGTTCTTCCTTTCATCAACTTAGCAAAGGCGTTCTGTACACGAATTTCCGTACGAGTATCAATGGAAGAAGTCGCCTCATCTAAAATTAACATAGGTGGAAGTTCTAACATAACCCTTGCTATACAGAGTAGCTGCTTCTGTCCCTGTGAAAGATTACCACCATCTTCTCCAATCACCGTATCATAACCCTGTGGCATTTTCTTGATAAAACTATGTGCATGACAGGCTTTGGCTGCTTCCATAATCTCTTCTATAGAAGCATCCGGCTTTCCATACGCTATATTTTCTGCAATGGTGCCTGATTTGAGCCATGTTTCCTGTAGCACCATGCCATAATTATCTCTTAAGCTATCTCTTGTAATATCATAAATACTAGTACCATTCAATACAATGGCACCCTTGTCAATATCATAAAAACGCATCAGAAGATTTATCAAAGTAGACTTTCCACAGCCTGTCGGTCCGACGATTGCCACACGCTGTCCTTTCCTTACCTGCAAATTCAAATCCTTAATTAATGGTCTTGCTGCATCATAAGAAAATGCTACATGTTCCAACGAAAAATCGCTTTGCTGCTCTGCTTCCTGCCTTGTAAGCACCTTTGCACCTTCTGCGTCCGGAGTTTCCACAGGTTCATCTAACAATTCGAATACTCTGGCAGCGCAAGCGATAGCATTTTGTACCTCCGTTACCACACCCGAAATTTCGTTAAATGGTTTTGTATACTGATTTGCGTAACTCAAAAAACAAGAAAGCTGACCAACCGTAATGCCTCGATTTACGGCAATAAATGCTCCTACAATACCAACACCGGCATACACCAAGCTATTCACAAAACGAGTTGCCGGATTTGTAAGAGATGAGAAAAATATAGCTCGTAAGCTATATGCAGAAAGATCTTCGTTAATCTTATCAAAACGCTCCTGTGCATCATCTTCATAGCCAAACGCCTGTACAATTTTCTGATTTCCTACCATTTCATCCACTAGTGCAGTCATATGTCCCCTGCTCTCCGACTGTAAACGAAACATATTATAGGTTTTCTTTGCTATAAAGCTTGCCACAACCAAAGAAACCGGAGTCAGGATTACAACTACAATGGTAATCTTTACATTAATCGTAAGCATGAAAACTAAAGTTCCCAAAATAGTAATCACACCAGTGAATAGCTGGGTAAATCCCATTAATAAACCTTCTGAAAACTGATCCACGTCATTAATCACTCTGGATACAATTTCTCCATATTGCTTGTTATCCACATAACGCAATGGCAAGTGATTCAATCGTTCAAAAGCACTAACACGGATATCCTTTACCACATGATAGGTAATCTTATTGTTACAAAGGCTCATAAACCACTGAGACAATGCTGTAACCAGAACTACAATACCAAATCTAATAAGTAACGGTTTTAATTCCTCAAAATTAACATGCCCCTTAGCAATAATATGATCAATCGCATCACCTGTTACAATTGGTGCATAAAGGGTAGTAATCACCGTAACAAAAGCAAACAACAATGACAACCAAACATAATGCTGATATGGTTTAATAAAGGTAAGTACTCGCTTTATGGTGTTTTTTTGCATGGTTTTGGTTTCTGCCTTATTCTTTCCCATTTACTTACCCTCCTTCCGACTGTCATCCTGCGATTTCACAATCTCCTGATATACCTCACAGGTCTGCAACAATTCCTCATGGGTTCCCAAACCTGCCATCTCTCCGTCTTCTAATACAATAATCTGATCTGCATGCTTAATGGACGAAGCTCTCTGAGATACAATAAACACTGTCATATCCTTCGTTTCTTCTTTGATTGCTTTGCGAAGCTTTGCATCCGTTGCAAAATCCAATGCCGAAGCAGAATCATCTAATATCAAAATTTCCGGTTCTTTCACTAAAGCTCTCGCAATGGTAAGACGTTGTCTCTGTCCACCGGACAAATTCTTACCACCCTGTAAAATCACTTCCTCTAAACCGTTCTTCTTACTTGCAACAACATCAGAACCCTGTGCAATGGCAATGGCTTTTTCCATTTCTTCCTTCGTCGCATCCGCCTTCCCCCATCGCATGTTATCTGCAATGGTTCCATTGAAGAGAACTGCTTTTTGTGGCACAACACCAATACTGTCACGTAACTGGTTGAAGGTATAATCCTTCACATTCACACCATCCACAAGAATTTCACCCTCTGTCACATCATAAAATCTAGGAATCAGATTAATCAATGTAGACTTACCACAACCGGTACCACCAATGATACCGATGGTCTGTCCCCTCTTCACAATAAATGATATCTTGCTAAGGGCCGGTTCCTTGGCCCCCTCATAAGTAAAAGTGACATTTTTGAATTCCACTTTATTGTCAGTATCCTTAAATTGTTGTCCTGCTATCGCTCTTCTTGCTTTCTGTTGTTCATCTTCTCCAAGCACATTGTCAATTGGCTCTACTACAGACGGTTCCATGGCAAAAATCTCACCTACACGCTTCGAGCAGGCAAATGCCTTAGTTAGCAAAATAATCAGATTCGCAAGTTTCACAAGCTCCACCAAAATCTGTGACATATAATTAACCAATGCGATAACCTCACCTTGTGTTAAATTTCCAACATCAACTTGCACACCACCGATCCAGATAATCGCAATAATGGCTGCATTTACAATAATATAGGTTACCGGATTCATCATCGCAGATATCTTCCCTACAAAGGTTTGCATCTGCATTAGGACATCACTACCCTCTCGGTAATCCTTCTCTTCATCCGCCTGTCTGCAAAATGCACGAACCACCCTGGCACCCACCAGATTCTCTCGTGTCATCAAAAGAACTTTATCCAATGCTTTTTGCACCTTTTGATACAGTGGAATGGAATACAACATAATTCCAAATACTACAACTGACAATAACGGGATTGCCACCACGAACACCCACGCAGCCTTCACATCCACCGTAAATGCCATAACCATAGCACCTACGACAATAAATGGAGAACGTAAGAACAAACGAAGGAACATGTTTACTCCTGATTGTAACTGGTTAATATCATTGGTCATTCTGGTAATAAGAGTAGAAGTTCCTGCCTTGTCAATCTCTGCATAAGAAAGAGAATTGATATGTGCAAACAAATCATGACGCACACTCTTTCCAAAACCTACCGATGCTTTTGCAGCAAAATACTGCGCCGTAACAGAACAAGTCAGACCAATTACAGCAAGTAATACCAATATCCCGCCCATTTTCAGGATATAATCGTTGTCCCTGTTTCGAATACCGGTATCTACAATCGCTGCCATAACCAATGGTACAAATAATTCAAAGCTTGCTTCCAACATTTTGAATAATGGGGCAACGATACTTTCTTTTTTATATTCTTTTAAGTAATATGTAATCTTGAACATTGTTTCTCCTCTAACTGTTATATATTCTTATTAAAACGAATTTGATCCTTTTCCTTATCAAATCCTATTTGCTTTTCTGGTATTCATCATAATCTCCTTTGCAAACATGAAGCTGCTTGGTTAATCGCATACATAAAAGACAGCCGGTTTATCACCAGCTGCCATACACTTCTTCTATGCAATTCTTCTTTCCAGTTCCTCTACACGTTTGACTAAATCATTCATCAATCGCAGCATTAACGTCATATTATCATTTTCAAGTTTATCAACACGATAATACTGTCTTAATTCTGCCACATTCTTCTCCAAAGCATCAATCTGTGCCTGAAGATTTTCATGTACACGGACGACCTCATCCAACACAACATCTATTTTATTATTGGTATGCTGTAACTCTTCACGCAATGGATTCAATTTTTCTTCTAACTTTTCATCAAGTTTCTTTTCAAGCTTCTCTTCTAACTTCTCATCAAGCTTCTTTTCAAGCTTCTCTTCTAACTTCTCTTCTAACTTCTCTTCAAGCTTTTCTTCAAGCTTTTCTTCAACAACTTCACCGACAGCAGCCTTTAGCAATTCAATATCTTTTGCATCCAACATCAAAATCACCCCTTTCACACAAATCAATTATTTATATCATTATACATAACATTTTGGATAAATCAAATACTTTGTTGAGCCTCTTTTACATCTTTGTAGTCCACTTAGAGCAATCCCATACCTCACCTACAATATCCTGATAAAACTCCGGCTCATGACAGATTAACAAGATTGTTCCGCGGTACTCCTTCAATGCACGTTTCAATTCTTCCTTGGCATCCACATCCAAATGGTTCGTAGGCTCGTCCAATAACAACACATTGGTCTCTCGATTAATCAGTTTACATAATCTAACTTTCGCCTGTTCTCCACCACTCAGCACTCGGAACTGACTTTCTATGTGTTTTGTCGTAAGACCACATTTTGCCAGAGCAGAACGCACCTCATACTGCGTAAATGCCGGGAATTCCTCCCAAATCTCCTGAATGGTGCTATTGCGATTATCCCCCTTGACTTCCTGCTCAAAATAGCCAATTTCAAGATTCTCACCAAGCTCTACACTACCACCAAGAGAAGGAATCAATCCTAATATGCTCTTTAACAAAGTGGTTTTACCAATTCCGTTCGCTCCTGTGATTGCAATTTTCTGACCACGTTCCAACGTAATATTAAGTGGTTTAGATAACGGCTCTTTATAACCAATCACCAAATCCTTCGTCTCAAAAATATATTTCCCTGGCGTACGTCCCACCTTGAAATTGAACTGTGGCTTTGGTCGCTCTGCTGCCAACTCAATCACATCCATCTTATCCAATTTCTTTTGACGAGACATTGCCATATTTCTTGTGGCAACTCTTGCTTTATTACGAGCAACAAAATCCTTTAACTCGTTAATCTCCTGCTGCTGCTTTCTGTAAGCTGCTTCCAACTGAGATTTCTTCACTTCATAAACTTCTTGGAACTTGTTATAATCTCCAACGTATCTGTCCAAATGCTGATTTTCCATATGATAAATGATATTAATAACCTCATTTAAAAATGGTATGTCATGGGAAATTAAAATAAAGGCATTCTCATATTCCTGCAAATAACGCTTTAACCATGTTATATGCTCCGCATCCAAATAGTTCGTTGGCTCATCCAACAATAAAATGTCCGGTTTTTCTAACAAAAGTTTCGCCAATAACACCTTCATACGATTACCGCCACTCAAATCCATAACATCTTTATCAAGACCTAATTCAAGTAATCCGAAGGCTCTTGCAACTTCCTCCACCTTGGCATCTATCATATAGAAATCATGCAATGTCAGATTATCCTGAATTACCGCAAGCTCCTCCATCATTGCATCCATATCCTCAGGAGCTGCTTCCCCTAACGCATCACAAATTTCATTCATTCTTTCCTCTTGTTCAAATAACCAGCTAAAAGCAGATTTCAACACCGATTCTATTGTCATACCTTTTTCCAAAGTAGAATGCTGGTCAAGATATCCAACACGAACATTTTTTGACCATTCTACCTTGCCCTCATCCGGCATCAGCTTACCAGTTACAATATTCATAAATGTAGACTTTCCTTCGCCGTTGGCTCCAATCAGTCCAATATGTTCACCCTTCAACAATCGGAAGGACACATCTTCAAAAATTGCACGGTCACCAAAACCGTGGGTTAAATGCTCAACATTTAAAATACTCATTCGTTCTCTCCTTCTATACAAAAGCCAATTTCATTCCAGACTTTCACCTCGTATAAATTTCTCAACTTCTTCCCAGGCAGCCTTTGACTCCGGATACATATTCATCCCCTTCTGGAAAATATGAAACATACCCGGATAAATGTGTACCATAACTTCCACTCCCGCTGCTTTTGCTTTCTCTGCAACCGTGACAGTGTCGCTTAATAACATTTCACATTCCCCAACCTGCATTAACATCGAAGGGAAACCATTATACTCTCCAAACACTGGTGATATATACGGATTTTCAGGACTATCATTACGATAATATTCATTATGGAATACCAGACTATCCCTTGTTCCACCAAAAACCGGGTCTACATCGAAATTCTTTTCATAGGACTCACCGGTACAGGTAAGATCCGTCCATGCCGACATAGTGATAATGCTCCCTGGCATCGGCATATTATGATCGCGTAAATAAAGACATAGGGCAAGTCCCAGACCACCGCCTGCAGAATCCCCTACCACTACGATATTATTACTTTCATATCCTTGTTCTAATATCCATTGGTAAGTCTCTATTGCATCCTCTAACGCAGCCGGATAAGTATGCGCTGGCGCGACACGATAATCAATGGTTAGCACATCCATTCCACCACTAACCTCTATATATTGTGCTGCCATGTCACGATATGAGTTATTCATATCGAAGTTATATCCACCGCCATGAAGTTGTAGAATAATTCCGATTTCATTGGGTGTATATTTTAATGACTGAGAATTGGTTGAGGGGCCTGTCGTATCCTCCTTCGCCACATTTTCCCATTCCATTTCGCACTCAATTGCTGCTTCCACCTTTCGCATTCTTAACAACTCCATACGAAAGGTCTCCATCTCTATCCCAATCAATTGTAAATCATCCGGACATTTCCAATCTCTTGCGAATAGCTTTTCTCGTAATTCATTTTTCGAACTATTCTCTGCCACAGAGGAAATATGATTTGCTATCTCCACCATTTTTCTCGCCATGCGGCCCCGAACACTTATCTTATTCTCCATCTTTGTCTTCCTCTATCGAACGAATTTTATTGTAATTTCTTCCATATTAAGTTCAATGCCTTAATCCACTTTCCTTAACAATCCATATTTTCTGTTTCCAATCTATCATCCGCCCAAGGTACACTTTCATCACAAATCAACAATATGACATTATTCAAGCCTAACTTTTCCTTACACATGAAACCGTCGTTTCAACTCTCTTGTTAACTCTCTATCTCCAAATATAATCGTAGCTAAAAGATAAATTCCCGTCACACCTACACAGGTTACCGGCAAAACAATATTGGTAATATATCCAACAAAATACATGCTTATAATTCCAATACTGCAAATTGTAATCAACAACAGCAAAACCGTATAACTGTACCAATGCTGTCGATTAAGCATCATAAGTAAGAATACAATCGCATCACCGAATAATATCACACCCGGAATTGCCCACTTGAGAGACCATTTGCTCATACCTGTAAAATAGTCAATTCCAAATAACAACACCATAGTGAGAATCAATTGTAATCCAATTTTAGCCGCATATCCTGCATCATGGTTAATCCAATACACCATGGAAAGATATATGTATATCATGGCCACAATACAAATACCGGACCACCAAAAATGAGGCGTCGTTAAACGATTAATAACCACCAATCCAATTCCTGTTAAAACAAACAAGAATAAAATCAAACGCATTGCGAAATGAAGTCTCTTGGTTCGTTTTCTCACATCCGGATAAGGAGACTCCAATGGCATGCGCGTATTCAGTTCCTGTTGTTCCTCCTGTGTCATTTCATCTAATACGCTGTGACACAGCGGACACACCTCTGTATTATCATATATAATTACGTTACAATGTCTGCATTTATTCATACATTACCCCATTACTTTCTACGGAAACCGTTACGCCATCCTCAGAAAGCCTCTGAAAAAAGCCTCTTTGAATTGCGGTATCCATCAATATCGAACTAAATGTAAAGGTAAGCACTCCATTATAAGAACAAATGGTGCCTTTCATATTCTGTCCTTTCGACATGGATAGTATTGCAGTGAAATTATCCACGTACTTTTGATATGGCTCTTTTAATTCTATATTACCAATATTGGTCACGGTGGAAGTGGTTGCCTTGGTAGACATACCATACACATGTTTCAAAACAATATTCTTGATTACCAACGGAACTGCCCGCAGAATCCACTTCTTCTCATTGGATACGTTGTAGGACATAATATTGTCCAGATTCTCTGGTGTAACCTGCGATTTCAAATCCTTCGCCACAATCTCTAACACTTCTTCAAAACTATAGTCATCCCGCTCCGGTTCAAATGTAGCGAATACCATAGCAAAGAAATTCTTCATGGTATGAGAATTGTAATACGGGCGCAAATTCACCGGCACACAACATCGAATCGGATATTTGGAGGGCTGCCTTTTTAGATAATTCTTATATATGGCATATACAAATGTTCCCACCAAATATTGATTAATGGTAACTCCGTAAGATTTGCTGATATTTTTCAACTGTTCCACCGGCAGATAACCGTGCATTACACCCATTTCGCCCTTTGTCACACGCTCTCCATTTAATGTCAATGCTCTTTCTGACTTATATACCTTAGAATGACCTTTCTTAAAATTCTCTACATAACTATCTTCCTTATCCAAGAAAATACCTGCCGAAATCTTATCCTTATCATGCTCCAAAATCTCCGGATATCGCAAACGCAAATACTGGTATACCAGCTCTTTCAAGAAGATGAGTCCCCCGGCACCATCGGTCAGTACATGAAATACCTCTAAGTTAATTCTACATTTGTGATAGGTTACACGGAACATATAATGATGATTCCTACTCTTATCAATATAAGCACCCGGATGGGAATATTCCTCTCTTACAATCGGGGCTGCATTCGTATTCTCTTCAAAATAATACCAGAAAAATCCCATACGCAGGCGCATACGAAACACAGAAAATTGTGGCAGAATCCGATTCAACGCTTCCTGCAATAACACACGATCGATTTCCTCTGTGAGATTCACCGAAATTCGATACACATTGGTCATATCTTCATTGGCAATCACTGGAAAGAGATTGGCTGTGTTATCAAGCTTATCCCAGGCAAGCTGTTCCTTTCGTAGTGTCTTCTTGTTCGCTTTCATTTTCTCCTGTTCTGTATTCTGTTTTGATGTTACATTTTTCTTTTCTTTTTTCATGTTATTGTCCTTATATATCTATTCAAATTAACGACTTTCTAATGAAACCAAACTTCCATCGGTTTCCTCAGCAACTCTATCACCCACAGAAAATTTTTCATTCTTCATTTGACTTTCTGTCACTTTGTACTCTTTTTCTACTCCTTTTTTATCAATGGCATAAAGAAGCTTATCCTTTGAATCTTGCACATCCTCAATTCTACTCACTTCCATCATATTCTCAGAAAGACTTTTATCTTTCGCAGAACCAATTACCATACCTATACTCATTCCAATAGGCATTCCCAAACACATTCCTAATGCTATGTTGTCCGGAAATAGAATCAGCCCAAATAGCAGTCCACCAGATACACCAAAACACATCCCAAGACTCATATATATTGACATATACTTTTGTACTTTTTCTTTATTATCCATTAGGAATATCCTCCGTTTTCTTCAATAAACTAAACTTCATTTGTTTCTATTTCTTCATAAGATGTGTTGCCTTTCTTGAATTCTAAAATCTTAAACTCTTTTATAATTAAGCCCTCCATCTACTTAACAAAGTAAACCTCCTATAAATTACATTTCTCAATATTATAGCATCTCTTCATTCCCTAAATATTCATTTATTATATCATCACTCCAAATATGTGCTTCAATATATCTTTCCGGACCATGTCTTCCGTCATCGTTCCAATCTTGTGGCAATCCATACTTTTCAATCAATTCTAGTATTTCATCATACAAATATAGTTTCTTACGATATTCTTTTCCATCATTCACTCTATCACTAAACGTTGGATGAGAATCTCCGTATGTAAATGATATTGTATTCAAGTCAAACTTTTCAATCGGTATTTTTATATAAGCACTATTCTCATACCAAGTGCTTAACCAAGGGCTAGGTTCCACCACCATGTAGTGCGGAACTTGTCTACAAATCACCCCACCTTTTCTTTGAAACTCATTTCTTAATATGTTTTCATAATAAAGTCTTGCTTGCATATAATCAACATTTCTTTTCGCACATTGTACATTCGGCTTATTAATTGCTATTTCCTTAAGTACTTTATTAGCTTCTTCTATAGGAAGATCTGATAAATTTTTAAATGGTCCTATATTTTTATCATAATAATGATAAAGAAACATTTCAATTCACCTCTGTGTATATGTTTATTTTTCTATCAATATTACGGAATTTATTACTCTAACGAATTTACAAATTTGATTATTTCTTCACACATCTCATGACTTTTATAGTGATGAATATAATGACCACAATCATAACTAATTAACTTGGCATTTAATATTGCAGCAAATTCTTTCTGACATTCACTCCATAGTCCAGCCGTTTGCTTACCATTTGATTTAATTATTAACGCAGGACATTCCTTGTATCCTATGTTTTCCACAATCGCTACACTATCCAATATCTCTTTCGATTCATTGATGTGACAAATATTAAATGCATTTCTTTTTCTCAACATTTTGTGTTGCTTTATTTCATCTTTTGTTAAACATCTATTATTTATGGGGCATAACAGCCAATACAGCTTATACTTAGTTGCAAATTTCATCAACTTAATTTTCTTTTCTACCTTTTCTCCCGTCCACATGCTGTATGTCAAAGGGGTTGTCATATCGTTTCCAATAAGCGCTCTTACATTATCCGGATAGAGTTGTATCCATCTTAACGCCTCTATTCCCGACATGGAATGGGGCATTAAAATATATGGACCATCTTCCCCAATCGCTTCCAATGCTTGTTTTTGTAGGTTAACAAGTGTATCTACATCGCTTGGAAAATCACAAATATCTGAGTATCCATAGCCGTACTTTTCGATTACAATAACTCTAAAGTCTTTTGCCAATTTATCATAAAGAACCTTAAAATCGTACACTGGTGCAACTGTCCCCGAACCTGACATTAATACAATTCGGGGTTTATCTTTATCCCCTTGACTATAAATATGTATGTTATGACCCTGAATATTTACAAGTGTTCCCTTGCATACCAAACTGCTCTTCATATAATCTCGCTTTCTTCATTACATCTTAAACAATCCATTTTTGTTACCTACACAAATCAACTTTATTTTCTTTATTCAAAGATATATAAGCTTCCTATAATACAAAACAAATCTCTAACAACCAAGAAAATCCAAAGTTTCTATTTTTTCAATCGATCTACAAAACTGAAATTGAACAAAATCGCTGCGCGATGGCCTGCCAAGGCTGTGGCACAGTTTTCTACTTTCTTGAAAAACAGTAGACATTTGCCTACATAAGAAGTATTGTTAAATCACCACAAAATAACAATCAACAAAGGTCAAATATCTACTGCCTATGAAAAGAATACCATTTTCAGGCTGCTTTCACAAGCAGTTTTATTTTGCGAATGCACCTCCATGATAGGTAGTTACTTTTTTTACTATTTTTATCATGGAGGTTTATTATGTACGAATCATATATTAACAAAATCGAAGATGTTGGCAAGTTAAGAAATCTTAAGCCCGGCACCATTCGAACCTATAAAAACAATGTTGTTCAATTTTTGGAATTTATACAAAAAAAATCCAGAAGAACTCACTTGCGAAGATGCTCGTGATTATCTTTTATACCTTAAAAACAAAGGCGATAAATCATCCACACTTAATAACAAAAATGGTTCCCTTGTATTTTTCTACAAACGTGTTTTAGGAAAGCTTTGGGATGATAACTTAGTTCCGAGGGCCATTAACGATTACTCTATTCCAAGAGTACTCACACGCTCTGAAGTAGAAAGACTACTGGATGCCACGTCTAACCTAAAATATAAAGCTATGTTTGCAATTATGTATTCATCTGGATTACGTGTATCTGAGGTAATTCATCTCAATTACAATGATATTTCCCGTACAAATATGCAAATATATATTCACAACTCTAAAACACACACTTCACGTTATGCCCTTTTATCCAAAAGAGCTCTCGACATTCTTACAGAGTATTGGTTTAAATGCGGCAAACCGAAAGGCATTCTTTTTCCCAATCAATGGACTGGCGAATATCTTACCCCGTCTGCCACAGGTTTAGAAATGCGAAAAGCTGTAAAAAAAGCAGGTTTACCAAAAGACGTTCACTCTCATTGTCTTAGACACAGTTTTGCTACACATCTCTTGGAAGATGGAGTTGATATAAGATATATTCAAACCTTATTAGGCCATCGTTCTCCAAAATCAACCGAGATATATCTTCATATAAGCAACAAAGCTTTGTTGGGCGTACAGAGTCCTTTTGACCGCGAGGTAGGTGAGCCACGTGACTAAACCAACCGTACAGGATATATTTCATCGATTTTATCCTCGATACCTTGAACACTACTCACCATCTTCACAACAAGCAAAAGTCGCACATTGTATCATCAACTGCAAGACCGGTGCTTATGGTACTAATGTCAGCATATGCGAGGATTGTGGACAGTTCGAGGTTCATTATAATTCTTGTCGTAACAGATGCTGTCCTATGTGTCAGGCACTACCTAAGGAAAAGTGGATTAACAAGCGTCGTGAGGATGTATTGGATGCTCCATATTTTCATGTAGTATTTACTATTCCTCAGGAATTAAATCCACTCATTTATAGCGACCAACAGTTATTGTATGATGCACTGTACCACTCTGTATCAGCTACCATAAATGAACTCACAGCAGATAGCAAACATCTAGGTGCCAGAGTTGGATATATTTGCGTCCTGCACACCTGGGGTTCTGAAATGAACTATCACCCTCACATCCATGTCATACTTCTTGGTGGCGGTCTTTCAGTAAAGAACGAATGGCGTGATAAAGGTGAAGAATTCTTCCTGCCTGTAAAAGTCTTATCTAAAGTATTTCGTGGTAAATATATGAACGAGCTTAAATCTCTATATACGGATAATAAGCTTGAATTTTATGGCACTAGTGAAAAATATCGCAACAGTTACACCTTCAAAGAGCTTCTTAACGCCTGCTACGAAAAAGACTGGATTCCTCATTGCAAAAAGACCTTCAATGGTGCACAATCTGTAATTAATTATCTTGGCAAATATACGCACCGTATCGCTATAAGTAACCACCGTATCATTGATATGGATGAAGATACCGTTACTTACTATGTCAAAGATTACCACGAGCAAGGTAAATGGAAAGAGATTACTATCTCTGGTGTAGAGTTTGTAAGAAGATTTCTTATGCACATTCCACCAAAACGCTTTGTAAGAATCAGACACTACGGTTTACTATGCACACGCAGTAAGAGCAAGCACTTAACCCTGTGTCGCAATCTTCTGGGTTGTAAAAAATATATATCTATACTAAAGGATATGGAAACTCCACAAATCATAGAAACCCTGTATGGCACAAAAATATCCGTATGTAAATGCTGCGGTGGTCATCTCGGAAAACCACATCTACATATGCCACTACGGATTTAAAATATGTGCTTTGATATCTTAAAAATCAGTCTCAGCGATGAGGCTTGTTTGCTATGCAATAAATTGAAAAGTCGTTATACTATGGGGCATCACATGATTAAATTTAAGGAAAGTTAGCTGGTATTGAAAACCCATATATATCGGTTCCCCGAACGCGACTTTGTTCACTTTGGCAAAATCAAACGCAGTGCAAACGAAAGGGCAGTTTATAATTAACTCTAGACTGCTTTTTCGTTTACACCGCTATTGATTGTAGCCTAAAGAATTTATCTCTCAGCCTCAACAATCAGTTCGGAGAATACGCCTGATACGTTGATTATGTTTTTGGCATTCTCATTTTCTTCCAGTTCAACTGTTTCACCGCTTTTTCGGGTGATAAGCTTGCATTTTCTGCCGTTATTTGAGAATTTGTAGTTATCTGCATTTTCAAGATGAACAACAGCTTTCGCTTTGAACTGATTTACATCAAGCTTTGTGCAGTTACCTGAAATGAAAATTTCATAGTCCGTCTTTGCGGTAAACTCCAGACTTCCCTCTGTGTCACGGATAAAAACCTTTTCTGCGTCACCGTCGTACTCAAGTCGGCTGAGGCGTAAATCCTCAATAAAAAGTTCCTTAACGCTTGCTGAAACCTCTGTACACTCGGTAAACTTTTCAGGGAGTAAAAGAGTAATATCCACGCTTTCCTGTGCTTCAAAACGGCTGACGTCTTTTTTGTTTACAAGTCCAACATCCAACTTATTACGCTTTTCGTCAAGTTTCACCTTGAAAAGAGATCCAATTTGCGCAAGGCTTTCGGAAGAAAGCACAATGTGGATTTTTTCATCCACGCCTGTTTTGATAGTGATTTTCCTTGCACCACCCAAGTTTATATCAAAATACTTTCCGGTGTCGATGTCATAAACTGTTTCGCTTTCGAAAACCACCGGCTTTTCTTCCTGCTTTTTGACCTCTTCAAGCACAAGCTCATCGAGAGTGAGCTTGAAAAGCTCTGCGAGGATAATCATATTTTCAACATCAGGGAGACCACGCTTGGTCTCCCATTTTGTTATCGCCTGACGGCTTACTCCGATTTTCTCAGCAAGCTGTTCCTGAGAAAGTCCCTCTTTTAATCTGTACTGCTTTAATTTATCACCAAAATCCATTTTTGTCTCTCCTTATTCCTTAATGAGTGCATATGCTGAAATCTTTCTTATCGGCATACACAAAATAATACTTATCATAATGTTTACTAAAATCTGAGCTACTGCAAATAGCATTAAAAAGCCAAATGAAATCTCAATATTATTTTTCATAACACCCAAAGTCTCAAAAATAAACTGATAGATAGCAGGCATATAGAAAAGTGCCAACACACTTGAAAGCACGATTGCTATCATTGACACAGGCATAAACGAACCTGCTGTCTGTAAAATAAGCTGTGTGCTTGTGTAACCCATTGCTTTGTAAATGCCCATTTCCTGTCTTCTTTTTACAAGCAGGGACTTAATAACAATATATAGAATAAATAACACAACGAGAATTGTTACCGCAAAAATTGCCACTACAAGCACCACGGTGATCCCCATATACATATCCTGTGCTTCCGTTTGAAGTTTGTAAGAATTCACTATGTCTGTTACCAAAGCAGCGTAATCGGATTTATATTCCTTTGTAATCTTTTCGGCATTTTCAGCATTTTCAAGATACACATAGATGTATGGAGTCTGATTTTGGTTAAAGAGACTGTTGTAACCTTCTATGCTGAGTTCACAAAGCTCGCCCTGTAAGTTTACGCTTTGCACAAAGCCTATTACCTGAAAGCTTTTTGTGATGCCATCCACCGTCACTCTGACTGTGTCGCCAATTTTAAAATTTTCTTCAAACGCACTGCCCAAAGCGATTTCATCTGCTTCTTTCGGATTTTCACCCATATAACATACATCATTTCTCACCTTTGAGAAGTCCTCGCAGGCAAAAGCAGTCACCGTTTTCTCTTCAATTCTAACAATTGCAGACATATATTTCAATGAATTTTGCACACGGTTATCGTTATCAAGTTTTAACTCAAGGTCACTCACGCTGTCACTTTTAGGATAAATAATCACATCTGCTACCTCGTCTGACAAAGCAGACATAAAGTTATCCGGATCAACTACTACATTGTAGAACAGTGTGCTTGAAAATGCTATGAGAACCGTCAGCACGAAAGACACCAAAAAGAGCATTACATTCTGTTTTGTAGAAGCTATCATCTGCTTTAAGACAAGCAGGATTTTTGTGTTGCCTCTGGTTTCTTCAAGCGGAAAATAATTTTGCTTTGTGTGTTTTGAACTAGTGTTACCTCTTAAGCCGTCAATAGGCTGAGTTTTCTTGATTTTTCGTGCAGATATATATGTGAAAAACGCAACAACACCGCAAAGAATACAAACTACACATACAAAACTCAGCAAATCAAAACTGACAGCAAAGGAAAAACCTGACTGAACAGTAAGCACCGAGCAAAGCACAGGGAGCAAAACGTAAGACAGAAAAGCGCCGAGGATTGCAAATAATAGCGAAACAATCGTATATGGTAGCGTGATACTCGCTATAATCTGGGCACTTGTATAACCTAGCGCTTTGAGCACGCTCATATTAGTAATTTCGGACTCAATGGCATTTTTAACGTTGAAGTTACTGAGAAATACGCTGACTGCAAGGATAATTAGTGCAAACGCAGCTAAAATCAAAACAAGCAGATCCGTAACCATTGTTCGTGTACTCTTTACGCTTTCGCTGTCTAGGATTGATAACACCATAGCACCTTTGTTTTCAATTACTTTGCTGACACCATCTTTCACTTTATCAAGACTTGCATCGCCCTTTACGCTCGTTGAATATTCAACCACAGCCTTGTCACTATAAGAATCCGCAAACTCTGCAAACTCTTCTTCTGGTAAATATGCACACAACAAACCCGAGCCGTAGTTGCCGTACTGCATTTCTTCAATCACACCTGCTACTGTGAAACTATGGGATTTACCTTCAATTACATAAACGATTTCGTCACCCAAAGCAAATCCGCCAAAATTAGAAACATAAAGCGGAATATAGATTGGATTGTCAACATCATTTTCACTTTCACTCACAATCTCAAAATTGTTAAGAGTACGCTTATTGTCAATGTTATAAAACACTGTGTTCATTGAAAAATCTGCACCATTGAAATCCTTGACAGTAGCTTCTGTCATGATAGCAGTATGGCTTTCAGTTTTCTCTACATTTTCGATTTCATCAATTGCCTTTTCAAGTTCACTGTTGCTCTGAATCTCGGGAACAATTGCATTGATTGTTGCAGTGCTTAGTTCTTCAAACTTTCCATCATAAGCGCTGTCTACCTGACACAATAAAACCGCCGCACAATTCAATATTAGAGCAGTTATCAGAATGATAACACCAAAAGATATAAAGGATGATTTCTCCTTTTTTAAGTTATATAAAATCTGATTTGCTATTTTTTTCATATTACCATCCCATCTCCGTTAAAAAGTTATTGAGCTTTGTTTCTCGTTCTTTACTGTCATTTGTATAAACACCCAGGTCACACTCACCGTATATCTTGCCATCCTTAACATACAACACACGGTTGCCTCTTAAAGCTGTTTTTTTGTCGTGAGTTACCATTATAATGCTCTGACCAGCACCATGAAGCTTTGTAAAAACATCAAGAACTGCTGTTGAGTTATTTGAATTCAGTGCCCCTGTTGGTTCGTCAGCAAAGAGAAGCTTGGGTTTATTTATAACCGCCCTTACAATGCCTGCTCGCTGAGCCTCACCGCCCGACACTTGGGATGGGAAATTTTTGCGTGTTATCTCAGGAATATTAACAAGAGCAAAAAGCTCGTTGGCATATTTCACGGACTCCTTCTTGCCCTCTTCTGACAATGCACTCGCTGTAAGCACGTTATCCATAAGGCTCATCTTATCCAGAAGATAAATCTGCTGGAAAACAAAACCACAATTCTTTCGTCTAAAAACAGCAAGTTTATCATCATTTAAGGATGTAATTGTTTTGCCGTTCCAAACAACCTCGCCTGAGGTGGGTCTTTCCATTCCTGAAAGAGAGTACATAAGTGTGGATTTGCCTGCACCTGAACTACCCATAATTACTGTGAAGTCACCCTTATATATATTAAGGTTCAGATTTTCAAAAATTGTCTGTTCTGTGTCACCTGTAATAAAACTCTTTTTAAGTTTCGTTGCTTTGATAATGATTTCTTTTTGGTTGCTCATACTAATACCTCCGTAAGCGTTTTGATTTACACTCACACATTACACAAAACGAAGATGTAGCACCACCAACACCTGTTTACAAATACCAAAAGCGGACGCTACTTTCCGTAGCATCCGCTTAAAATCAAGGTTTTCAACTTATAATCCCCGAATAAATCTTCTCTCCAAGAATAGCCTTGTCACGTGCATAGTAGACAAAGCTATTAAATTGCCAAATATCTTCTGAACGATAATTCTCTAGCAAGTTAATTTCTTCTGCCTTTTACTCAATCAAAGACAGAAGAAAATTCAAATTAATTCGTGTTTTTCTCCAACCTTCCAGCATTTACGGAACTTCCCGCCCAAAGGCATCTATGTATTCTTCTCTTTTCCCTTGTTTTTTCCCTTATGCGGAAGTTATAAGGGAAATACTATTTTTTCTTTTCTGAAAATTTCTTACATTCCATTTCCATTCTTTTAAAATC
>JAFQOE010000106.1 GCA_017395635.1 Lachnospiraceae bacterium
AATTACTAATTACCGTCTGCAACTCATTCTAAATAAGCATAGTGCTGATATTACAAAGTTGCTTAAGGAATTATGCGATAGTAAGTATCTTATATCCTTTGGTATTGGCAGAGGAACACGATATAAGATTAATGTAGAATATTCTAAGGTTGCTAGTAAGGTTGCTAGTAAGGTTGCTAGTAAGGTTGCTAGTAAGGTTGCTAGCAAAACCCCTAAAAGGGCATCTCGCTTAAGTAAGGAAGCATTGTATAAAGATATTATAAGAACAGGTGTCGAGTATGCATCATTGGAGGATATTGCAGTAACCACAGGGAAGAATAGAATCTATCTTAAAAATAAGATTATACCTAGAATGGTGGAACAAGGTTTGTTGGAGAGAAAGTATCCAGATAATCCTAAGCATCCGAACCAGCAATACCGTGCAAAAAATACGGAGTTAAAGGTTGCAAAACTTACCAAGTAACATAACTCTTATTTAAAATTTATGCCCCGCAGACGAAAGATAGAGATTAAGGCTTCGGAGTTGGAGTGCTATGATAAGCTTGTGGCAGAGTTAAGCAAGCGTGAGGAGTTTGCTAACTTTGATATGGCAAGTTTGCGGGTGTGGGCATACGAGAGTTATGAGCAAGAGTTAAAGGGTGTTGAGAAATCTTTGCGTAGGCTTGACCATTAGTTAGCAGCGCATCGCAACGAACTATTTATCACCAATATGCAGGGCGAACGACTGCTATGCAAACAAGACTTAGCAAAGGCGTTGGGTATCACTCGACCAACGCTCGACCGGTGGCTGAAAAGTAAGTGGTTGAAAGATTGTCGCGACCACTCACGAACAGAGGATAATATCTATTACTACTCTGCTATCGCAATAAAATCAGCATTGGAAGAGTATATATTAAAAGAGGATAACTCAAATTAAATCAGTATTATACAACGAGGGCAGCGAATCGTTGCCCTCTTTTCTTTGCAAAATATTTTTATACCTTTACAAACCTGTGCCAACTATGCCACAAGGTGCCATACAATGATACATTGTGACCATATCAAGTCTCATCTAAAATTGTTGGCATAGATAGGCACAGATGTGTCGTCAAATGTCATAGCCAGGTAACGAAATTATCGGTTTTAGTAGCCGAAAATAATGCTGTTCCTTTGCAGCGTAACCAAAATGTAAAACGCTATGGCAAAGGAAATTTATCTCAACGGCTTGACCGCCCACCAGCTCTCGGAAATGATACGAGAGTCCTTGCGCGACGAGTTGCAGCAGCTGCGACCTCTGCGCCAAAAATCAGATACTAAATATCTTACTCGTCAGGAGACGGCACGGCGACTACGCATATCGCTCGTGACGCTCACCGATTGGGTTAATCGTGGCAAAATCTGCGCTCACAAAATCGGTGGGCGTGTACTCTTCCGAGAGAGCGATGTAGAGTCGGCTCTCAATCAAATCATCCCCATAAAAAGATAATCAGTGAAAGAGAAATATATTCTTCTTTCATAGTAATACTATGCAACGATGAGAACAATTCAAGACATTAAACTTATCCCGATACGTGACTATTTGGTGAAGCGAGGCATCGCGCCGAGGCAGGAAAACTCTCGTTATGGATTCTATCTTTCACCGCTTCGTGAGGAACAAGATGCGAGCTTCAAGGTGGACTACACGCAGAACCTGTGGTATGACTTCGGTGCAGGTCGTGGTGGTTCGATTATCGACCTTGTGATGGAGATAGAGAATTGCAACTTTCAGCAGGCAGTAGAGCGATTGCGAAACGAAAATATTTCAACTTCAACCCTTGTTACTTCGCAAACTTTACACACTTTGCCGAATAGGTTACAGGTATTAGGCGACTATCCGTTGCGCCATCCATCACTCGTGAACTATCTCGACAGCCGAGCCATTGACGTCTCTATTGCTAAAAAATTTTGTCGAGAAGTGCATTATTCGGTTGGCGAGCGCAACTACTTCGCCATCGGTTTTCGCAATGACTATGGCGGTTGGGAACTGCGCTCTGAAAGATTTAAAGGGTGTAGCACACCGAAGCATATCACGACCATAGACAATGGTAGCGATAAGGCACTTGCCTTTGAGGGATTTATGGACTTTCTATCCTATCTAACCATTAAGCGTTACGACTCACCAACTTGCAATATCGCAGTATTAAACTCGGTTGCCAATATCCAAAAAGCAGTGCCTTTTTTGGCTCGTCATCGTAGTATCTACACCTTCTTGGATAACGATGATGCAGGGCGAAAAGCACTCTCCGAGATAGAGCGATTATGCCCCCAAAGTAAAGTTATAGACCAATCGGATTTTTATCGTAGGCATAAGGATTTGAATGATTATCTACGCTCGCAACAACCTCGAAAACGGGTTGTAGCGAAACAGAAACGAGGATTTAAGATGTAGGGGAGCAAGTTTGTGTTTCTGTCGGACAGAAACTATGAAATCCCGATGGTCTAACCTAAATAATAACCTAAAACTTTACCACTATGAGAACAATCAAGAATCGTAATAATGAAGGTCGTCCACCCATGGCGGCAACCGAAAAACGCAAGTATAAAATTACAGTACGCTTTGCAACGGAAGAGTACTTTTCATTAAAAGAAAAGGCTCGCAGAGCAGGCATAACATTGAGCGAATATCTGCGTCGAACGTCGGCATCTTCGGTGGTGCATGAACGACTGCGCCCACAGCATCTGCAACATATTCTGCAACTGACGGGTATGGCAAATAATCTTAATCAGATAGCACGCAAGGCAAATGCTGCAGGTTATGTGAGTGCAAGAACAGAATACCGCTATTTAGCAAGTGAGATTGATGACCTAATAAGCCATATAAAAGATGATAGGTAAGATTGTACAAGGAGCAAATTTTCGTGGTGTGGTAAATTATGTCTTGCAAAAGCCCGATGCCGAGCCACTCGGTAGCCGAGGGCTGAGAAATGATAGTATTGACCATATTGTAGAGAGCTTTCGTATGCAAGCCTCGCTTAATCCTATTGCCAAGCCCGTAGCCCATATCTCGCTAGATTTCTCAGTGCAGGATAAGGAGCGTTTAACGAACAAAATGATGTTGCAGATTGCCGACGAATATCTTAATCGTATGGGTTACGGAAATACACAAGTGCTTATAGTTCGCCATAATGATAGAGAGCATCCGCATCTGCACCTTGTCCTCAATCGGATTGATGGAAATGGTAAGCGCATCTCCGACAGAAATGAGCGAGTGCGGAATGCAAAAGTTTGCAGGGAACTATCAGATAAATATGGTCTTTATATAGCTCCGAATAAGGAGAATGTTAAACGCCATAGACTGCGCGAGCCTGATAAAACGAAGTTTGAGATTTATGATGCTATCCGTAATGCTCTGCCGAGATGTAACAATTGGAATGACTTGACAACTGCGTTACGCAAACAAGGCATTAATACCGAGTTTAAACATAAAGGCTCTACCTCGACTATCGAGGGCGTAAAGTTCTCAAAGAATGGTTATACATTCAGTGGCTCTAAGGTCGATAAGGCATTTAGCTACTCTAAGCTCAATCGCCACTTCGCCCAAGCGCAGCAACGAGTACCACAGCAACCATCGCTCGGCAAGAGAATGATGGTAGCAGCCAATAGTTATCGCTCTGCATTTTCGGGCTTGTTCGGCAATAACAACCCTTCAGTTACGCAGGGAGCTGATATGGGAGCGTATGGGATTATCGCCCTTCCTCCATTTGACTCTCCAATAAAATTGTCGGCATCACAACTTCAACGCCGAGTAGGAGAGTCGCCCGAGGAGCATCTTGCACGAGTAACAGCACTACTCAATCAAGTCGCCGGGGCTATGGCTGTCGCCACCGAGGAACGTAAACGACGAATTAGAGCTAGCAAACCTAAAAAATCGGCACTAAAACTTTAATGATATGAAAGAAATTAGCACAACCTCCCGACAATGAAATCTGGAGGTTTATATTTTGTTTTGCTTTGATTTGTTATTGATAAAAAAGAGTTAACTTTATGGAAAATTTTGTCTATGAATAAAAAAGATATAGAGACACTTGCCGTAAATGCTGTAAGAGATAGTATTGCGGTATGTGATTATATGGAACCATATCTTAATGATAACGATAAAACTCCGTCTTGGGATGGAGATATATACATCTATACTACACCTGATCGAAAGAAAGAAAATTTACGAGGCTTAATTAAGTCTCAAATTAAGGGTAAAGAACAATCTAACTTATCCAAAAATATTATTTCATATCCAGTGAGTGTTATCGATTTAAAGAATTTCCTACGCACTGGAAGCACAATCTATTTTGTGGTATATATATCTTCAAATAAAGTTGATAGACAGATATATTATAATGATTTGAACCCAGTAAAACTCAAACACTATATCAAAATAGCCAAAGGTAAAACTATAAAAATCCCTTTTAAAAGGTTTCCCAATGATGCTGTGGGCAAAACAGATATATGTGTCAATCTATATGATAATGGAGTGAAACAGATGAGCCATCAAGAACATATAATATCGTTTGAGGAACTACAAAATCGAAGTATAGCAAAGATAGATTTGTCATACACAAGTTATGCAAAAGAAGCACCAGATATTGTTCAACTTATGCTTGATAATTCAGCAAGTATATATGTTCAATTAGAGGATTCCGATATATCGTACCCATTGGACACAACTGACTTAGAATTGCAGATTGAATTTAAAAGAGATCTGACAGTAAGAGTTGGTGAGAAAACTTTTTATTCTAATGTCATAGCAAAACGAACAGCAAATAAATTGACAATTAGAGTCGGTGATAGTCTTGATATTGTCTATAATAAAGATACAAGACTGATAACATTTAATTACCGATTAACTCAATCGTTGAGAAATGCTGTTGTTGATTTGGCATTTATGAATGCCGTTATGGATGCCAAAGAATTCTGGATCAATAATACCTTATATGGGATTCCTGAAGGGATAGTTAGTAATTATAATCGAGAGTGGGGTTCATCAACCTTGGCTTCGATGGTAGATTATGTTAAAGCTCTCGAAATTTTGAAGGTCGAGAAAGATATAGAGTGGGAGAAGTTGTCTGCACAAGAGCATAGAGATTTTAATACTATAGTTAAAGCATTAGTTCGAAATGAATTAGTATATGATTTAAATGATAATCCACCTCCTGTGTGCATAATGGAAATACAGGGTATAAAACTTTTGTTAGGAGTTGAACGTAGTGAAGCATCTTCAAATGCTTGGAAAGTTTATAATGTATTCGAACACCCTGCGATAAATAATTTACAGTATAGGAAAACTGAAAATGATCCAATACTCCCAACCTCAATGTATACTTTACTGAAAGCAGATGATTATAACTCAATTGACAATATCAATTACGAGACATTGCCTGAAACATATAAATGCCTAAAAGATAGCAATCCTATGATTGTAGATATAGTAAATCGTGATTTGTTAATAATGCTTTTGGCATATGATAAACATCCTAACGAAAGATTGCTTAAAGCGGTAGAAGATCTTGCAAAGTGGATTCTTAATGACGCCTCTTTCCCAGAGCTGCCATATGAGTCTCGGTATCTAAATCTTATGCAGATATATAAAAGAACTCGAAATTTGACAAACGAGGAGAAAGAGCAAATTTACGATATATACGATAATACAAAAATTTGTGATATCAAGGTTGCTGCAGCGTTATTGTTGGAAGACTATCTTGGAGCAAAACGCAACTTTGCAAAAATGACAGAAGATACTCAAGAATTTTTTAAGACATTACCTATATGTCACTTTTGGAAGGAATAGCCTTTGATTTCGATGAACATTTACATACTTTGTTAATGCAAACACAGCCTATTATAAATAGAGGTATTCATTAGTAAAATAGTTTATTGTATGGAAAAATTTGATGAAAAAATTATTGAAAAGATTGTATCCCAATATGAAAAATTACAAGATAAATCTTTATTGCAACGAGAATATGCTGAACATGGGAATAAAAATACTGAGGGACGTTCGGAATATGCTAGAGATTATGCTCGTATATTGTATTCATCTGCATTTCGAAGATTGCAGGGTAAAATGCAAATTCTAGGCATTAATTCTTCCGCATTTTATCGTAATCGTTTAACCCACAGTCTTGAAGTTTCCCAGATTGCTCGTTCGCTGGCTCGCATATTATCGCATAAATGCGGGAAAGAAGATGAAATGTATAGGGACGAAGAACTATATTTATTAGATGCAGCGGCTTTAGCACATGATATTGGACATCCTGCCTTTGGGCATAAAGGAGAAAAAGTACTCGAAGAAATCGCAAATAAGAATAAACTGAGATTTGAAGGTAATGCTCAAAACTTTCGAGTTTTACGCGAACTAGATCAACACGGATCGTCGGAAATGGGACTTAACCTTACATATCGTACATTGTTAGCAATTAACAAATATCTTCAATACGAGAATGAGGTTGATGAAAAAAATAAACTAGTGAAAAAATTTATGTATCAAACTGATTTTGAGTTCCTGAATAGATTCCGTAATAAACATCAACTTAATACTCGCACTTTAGATGTTCAAATTATTGAGCTCGCAGACGATATAGCATATGCTGTGCACGATCTTGAAGACGGGTTATCTCAAGGTGTTTTTAATATTGATGAGTTAATATTTGAAATAAAAAATTATAAGTTAAACACAGAGAACTCTTTTAGCAACAATCAGATTGATGAAGCTATAGGTTTATTTAGCCAGTATATAGAAGATGTGAAAAAGGACATTAAAGCTAATAACCTACAACAATATTCTCATATTTTTAGAAAGAAATTAATATCTCTATTAACCGATAGATTAATTAGGAGTGTAACATATTCTGAAACGAATAATGAATTAACATTAGATAATTATCATAATGTTTTGTGTAAGGTTCTTGCGAAAACCATTTTCGTATGTATAACTAGAAATTCACAAGTTGCTACATACGAAAAAAAAGGTGAGATTGTGATTAAAACATTGTTTAATATTTATGCCAATAAGGATATAAATCAAAAGTATATGTTACTACCTCCTGACTACAGACCTAATACTGATCATAGTGAGGATGTAGCACAATGTTGTATTGACTACATTGCAGGCATGATGGATACATATGCAATCGCTGAATTTACGCGTTTAACGGGTATAAGTTTTGATAATATCAATATCTCAAAAATACCAGATATATTAGATTTAAACAAGGCAATAGAGGACAAAGGAGAAAAATGTTGCTATAGCAACAGAGGAAATAGTAACAATAGTAAGTCTGACAAATAAAAGTTATTCTACCACCACAGCAAAAGTCACCCTACCCTCCTCGTTGTGTTTCAGGCGTAGGGATCCGCCGTGGAGGCGGATGATTTGGCGAGAGACGGCAAGGCCGATGCCTGAGCCGTCGGTTTTGGTCGTAAAGAATGGCGTGAAGATATTTTCGGCGACCTCGGCTGGGATTGCCTTTCCGTTGTTGGTTATCTCGATTTGTATGCGCTCCTCGGCATCAATCGTTGAGCGGATGGTTATCTTGCGGTCGCAATCCTGCGCCATAAGGGCCTCGGTGGCGTTTTTCAAGAGATTGACCATCACCTGCGACATCAGCGCACGGTCGGCATAGAGCATCGTATCCTCGGGCTCGATACTCACCTCAACCTCGATACCTTCGTGCGGAATGAGCGATAGCGACTCCGCCACCAACTCCGAGAGGTAGAATGGAGCCTTCTGCGGT
>JAFQOE010000107.1 GCA_017395635.1 Lachnospiraceae bacterium
CATCAACAGATTTTTTTTCTGATTTGTATATACAATTTGTAGGAATAATTTGAGTGTTTTCTAGAATAAATTTGAAAAAATAAAGAAAATAATTTAGAAAAAGTTTGATGTTTTGTTTAGAGATAATGTGCTGTTTTACAGTAAATCCATTCGCTAAGATTGCACCAATCGTTAAACATACCATCATTTTCTTCATTGTTTTTTTCATAAGCATTATCTCCTTCTTATATAGTATTTTTGCGTTACATATATATAATGCTTGAATTTTCCATTTTATTGCATTCAAATAAAATTTTTAGCAATATTTCCATCAAAGAATGTGATATGCCGTAAAACAACATTTTTCTTATACCTTGCAAAAGAGCTAGGAACCCGGCAGACAATATATACACGATATGAACATGGAGTCAATGAATTACCAATTCGCCATTTGTATTATCTTCGCAAATTGTACGGTATATCCACTGATTATATATATGATTAGCGTATTTATTTCCTTTGCATTTACATTACCGTTCGTGACTTTTACTCTTCCTACTTCCACCATTCTTTTTCATCTTCTTCAGAATCTGAAACCACAGTGACATCTGCCCCCAAATCAGACCCTTGCGAAATCGCATTTTGACCACACCATACGATTTCAAACTGTGACAACTGTTGTAGCGGACGCAAATCCGTCACATAGTTGTTCGTAATATCTAATTTCTTAAGCTTCGGTAAACCCTCCACAAAGGAAATATTAGTAAGTTTGTTTCCTTGTAGATACAACTCCTCCAAATTGTCAAACTTCTTTAGCATATCAATTTGATCAATCAATTCCACTTCATCATAATCTACATAAGTAAATGCACCATCATGTATTACAGATTTGCACCACTAAAAAAATCAACAATGCTACAACAATCATTGCAAAAATGATAGCCGGCGTTGGATTGTTCTGCGTCTCTTGATGCACATGAATTTCTTGCAGTTGATCCCTGTCAATCAAATATAGAGCACCACAGTGAGGACATTTTGCTTTATCCTCATCAATCTGTTCTAACGCTCCATCACAATTCTTACATTCCATTTCAATTAATTTAATCATGTTGCTTCTCCCTTAAGCTTTTATCCCCTAATCTGTACATCAATTTTCTCATTAACAATATTCTTTAACATAATCTGCAAAAAACGGAAGAGCCAAAGAAATATAAGCCTGTCTGGCCTCCAAAATCCCTCGCTTTATCAACCTATCCCGATACATAGAATAATTACCAGCACGTTCTCCCATACGTCTAAGCACTTCTTCCCTCTTATACTCGTTCTTTTCGGTAATAATACTGACTAAAAACCGATCCGTTTCAGTCATTTCTTCCCAAACCTTCTCATACGAATAAGCAAACAACTCAGCTTTGAGAGCAGGTATAAGATCCTCTAAAGTTTCTGTATTTCTCTTTTTAAAATATAATGCACCAAGTTTCTGAAAGGCATATGCATATCCTTTGGTACATTTCGCCATTTCACGTGCTTCGGAACCTTCAATATTAAGCTTATTTTTATACATTTCAGACATTCTAACAGTATTAAGTGGTTCAGTCTTTATAGTAGTTGCCCTTCTAAAGAACGTTAGATTCTTCACATTACTGACTTCCTGGATATTTCCATAAAGTCCTGTACACACAAGATATACAGGATAGTTAGCTCTAAGCCACCTTCCATATTCAGATGCAAACTTTATCATTTCTGACGTCTTCGACACCTCATCAATTCCGATAAGGATCTTCTTCCCTTTTTCCTGAGCTTGCTGAATCATAGACTCTACCTCAACGCCCATATCGAAAAAAATGTCTTCTTTCTCAGAAGCATATCCAACTCCACCACCGGTTCCACGGACGGTTGCAGAGACACTAACGCTTCTATTCTTTGTATCGCTCTTGCCAAAGCCTTCTTTGTGAAGCATTGCTGCAATCTGTCCTAGCATATCTCTTGTAGGATTCAAGTCAAGAACAATCCATCCCTTTTCTTTATTCCATTCACTTCTCAATTCTTCCTCAACCTTAGCAAGAATTACCGTTTTTCCAGAGCCTCTGACTCCGGTAATCTTGTACACAGATTCAGAAGGACTCTCATAGCTAAAATTCTCTAGAATTTCATCTGTTTTGTGTGTAGTTATATACGTATATTCTGGTGCTTTGCTAAATGTTGTTGTAAAAGGATTCTGCATATAATCGCTCCTCTTTATACTTTTTATTTTTCTTTATAGATTTTTATAGCTTTTTATACTTTTGCTTTTATTTTATAACTCTTTATACTTTTTTGCAAGAGTATTATTCTAACATTTCACATACATCACTTTCCCCAAAATCAACCCATGCAAAAACTCCTCGCACATCATTACGACATACGAGGAGTTTATTAAACTAATTGATATTCAATTCAACCGATTACGGTGTATTACTTATCATTGATTACAGCCTGTTGGGTCTAAATTCATCGGATGTAAAGTTATGTAAACCAGTTCAGTATTCAAAGCACTGTTATAAAACAAAGAAATTCCACTTTTCAAACTAATCTTTAGTATTGTCCTTCAACCTAGAAAACATCACTTCATGAGTATATCTTTCAGTATCAGAATCAGCCAAATTATCTGCTTCATCTAATGCGTATTCGATATCTAGTCTTTGAAACCATTCTGGAACATTTCTAGATAATAAACATAATTTCCCATTCTTATATATTGCAAATCTACGCATTGTCTCAGTGTTATCATTAACTGAAACTAAATCACACATTTCGATTGCTTTTCTCAAGCTTTTAAGACTTTCGACGTATCTTCGCTCTACGTCTTCATCTGGAATGCCATGTCCACCACACGCAACTCTTTTAGCAATTCTTTCTTTTGCAATCTCTGCAGATTCCAAACCTACATAAAACATCTCTACAACATAGCCTTGTTGCTTTGCGCGTTTAATATTTCGAAAAATGGAATGTCCACAAAGAGTTGTTTCCTGATTAAATGATATCCCTTGAGCAAAATAATCATTAATTCTTTGTACCGCTATTTTTCCAGCTTTCATTGTATCAGCGACATTTTTCCAGTCTCCAAGTTCTTTCACAATTTCATCGGAATTCACTCTAGGCAAATTATACTGAGATTTCATATTGTAAAAGGTAGATTTTCCTGCACCATTTACCCCTGCATAAATGACATATTTCTTCATTAAAATTTCCCCTGTGCAATTACTTCTTTTTGTCTTGTCTGCATCATAAAGTTACTAATCAATTCAACAAATTCCTGTTCTTCTTCCGTTTCAGCATTTAATGCTACTTCTACTGTTTCTTCGATATCCATTTCTTTACATCTTTTATAGAATTCTTTAAATGCTTCTGTATGCGACATAGTATCCCTCCGTTCTGTAATCAACCTTTCAACTCTAATTTTATTATAATCATTTTTTGTCTTTTTACAATATACATAAATAGCAGTTATCCGAAAAATTCAAATAACTGCTATCTCTCGCGTATGCATAACGGGAAGCCATTGTGCATACCCTTCATCATCAACGGTTTCTTCTATAAATGTATTATTTTATCTATTTCCGGAATATACGGAGCCTTAGGATTGCTATTAAAAGTTTCCTTCCAAAATCGAACCTTTCTATCAAAGCACTTTTCTAAATGTTCTTTTACGCTCATTTTATCCATCCTCTTTCTCCTTACTAACATTCGAATAGTTATTTTTTCTCTCTATTTTTTCGTATCTCTGCTAATCTTTCTAACATTCTCTTCTTTTCTTCTGTATCTACATTGTACCTACTTTGGGTTTTCTTTTCTATAGCACCTATTTCCAACATACCATCTTCAAGACTATTCATAACTGTATTCTCTAGAAAATCCTCAAAGGTTGTCTCCTCCAAGCCAAAAACATGGTCAAGTTCATAAAAGTTACCATTTTTATCTGTTACAATCATTGAACCATCACCTATAAAATATCCTATTACAAAAAAGTCTTTATATTCTGGCACTGGACAGTTTCTAATTTGCTCAATTGGCAAAATAGTAGGTATATTCATATCAAAACCATTTGATAGCAACAACCAATTTTTATATCCTTCCGGAAGATTCATATCATGTTCTTTCTCCCAGTTTTCTATATCTTTTACTTCTATCGGTGAAAATAATTTATATGTATCATAATTGTTTTCTTCTAGTTTCTTACAGTATTCACTTATTTTGTTGTATTTTTCGTATAATGGATTACTCATTTTCTACTATTCCTTCTTTCTGCTTGTGATTCTTTTCATTATATCAAATAATAATCAACAACGCAAAAACTCCTCGCATATCATTACGACATACGAGGAGTCTGTTTAATTAATTGATATTCAATTCAACCGATTACTCACATCGCAAGCACAGCTTGCTCAGTGATGGACATTCGATATATGAAAGCGCTGACGCGCATTCTCAACATAAGAAAAGGGCACATCCCGGAAAGTAAACTTTCCGAAACGCACCCTCTTCTTATGTTACGAATGCCTTCAGGCATTCGCATATCTCATTGTTTTCACATCTTACTTATCATTGATTGCAGCCTGAGCAGCAGCTAATCTAGCGATAGGTACACGGAATGGAGAACATGATACATAGTTCAATCCTGTCTTATGGCAGAACTCGATTGAAGATGGATCTCCACCGTGCTCACCACAGATACCTAACTTGATATCTGGACGAGTCTTACGTCCCTTCTCAGCAGCCATCTGAACTAACTGACCAACACCTGTCTGGTCAAGACGAGCAAATGGATCTGACTCGTAAATCTTAGCCTGATAGTAAGAATCTAAGAACTTACCAGCATCATCACGAGAGAAACCGAATGTCATCTGTGTTAAGTCATTAGTACCGAATGAGAAGAACTCAGCCTCTTCAGCAACCTGGTCAGCTGTAAGAGCAGCACGAGGAATCTCGATCATTGTACCGATGTGATACTGGATATCAGAATTCTTCTCAGCCTTAACAGCCTCACAAACCTCAACTACAACATCCTTAACATACTTAAGCTCTTTCTTCTCGCCTACTAATGGAATCATGATTTCTGGAACGATATCATAACCCTTCTCAGCCTTAACTTCGATAGCAGCTTCCATAACAGCTCTTGTCTGCATTCTAGCGATTTCTGGATATGTTACAGCAAGACGACATCCACGGTGACCCATCATTGGGTTGAACTCGTGAAGTGCATCACATTTAGCCTTAACATCCTCAACTGTAAGACCCATATCATCAGCTAATGCCTTGATATCAGCTTCCTCAGTTGGAACGAACTCATGAAGAGGTGGGTCCAAGTAACGAACTGTCATTGGACGACCTTCTAATGTCTCATACATAGCCTTGAAGTCAGCCTTCTGGAACTCACCGATTGCCTTAAGAGCTTCTTCTCTAGCTTCTACTGTATCAGAAAGAATCATCTTTCTGAACTTAGGAATTCTGTCCTCACCAAAGAACATATGCTCTGTACGGCAAAGACCGATACCTTCAGCACCTAACTCAACAGCCTTAGCTGTATCTGCTGGAGTATCAGCGTTAGTACGAACTACTAACTTTCTATACTTATCTGCCCAAGCCATAACACGACCGAAGTCACCACCGATTGATGGCTCTACTGTCTTGATATCGCCCTTGTAAATCTTACCTGTTGTACCATCAAGAGAAATGTAATCTCCCTCACGGAATGTGTATCCACCTAACTCGAAGAACTTCTCTTCCTCGTTAATCTTGATTTCACCACAACCAGATACACAACATGTACCCATACCACGAGCAACTACAGCAGCGTGTGATGTCATACCACCACGAACTGTTAAGATACCTTGTGCAGCATGCATACCTTCGATATCTTCTGGAGATGTCTCAAGACGAACTAAGATAATTCTCTCGCCACGTCCACCGATACCAGCTTCCTTAGCTTCATCAGCTGTAAAGTAAACCTTACCAGCAGCAGCACCTGGAGATGCTGGAAGAGCTGAACCGATAACCTCGCCAGCCTTCAAAGCAGCTGGGTCAAATGTTGGGTGAAGTAACTGATCAAGAGACTTAGCCTCGATACGTAATACAGCTTCTTCCTCTGTAATCTGTCCTTCATCTACTAAATCACAAGCAATCTTGATAGCAGCTGGAGCTGTTCTCTTACCGTTACGTGTCTGTAAGAAGTACAACTTACCTTCCTCGATAGTGAACTCCATATCCTGCATATCATGGAAGTGATTCTCAAGCTTCATAGCTAACTCCATGAACTGAGCATAACACTCTGGCATATCCTGCTCTAACTGAGAAATTGGCTGAGGTGTACGAACACCAGCAACTACGTCCTCACCCTGAGCATTAATTAAGTACTCACCAAAGATACCTTTTGCACCAGTAGATGGGTTACGAGTAAATGCAACACCTGTACCAGATGTCTCACCCTTGTTACCGAATACCATTGTCTGTACGTTAACAGCAGTTCCCCAATCACCTGGGATATCGTTCATACGACGGTAAACGATAGCACGTGGGTTGTCCCATGAACGGAATACAGCCTTAACAGCTCCCATTAACTGATCCTTAGGATCCTGTGGGAACTCCTCACCATTCATAGCATCCTTGTAGATAGCCTTGAACTGGTTAGCCAAATCCTTTAAGTCATCAGCAGTTAAATCTGTATCATAAACAACACCCTTAGCTTCCTTCATCTCATCGATTTTCTTCTCGAAGAATGACTTTGGAACTTCCATAACTACGTCAGCGTACATCTGAATAAATCTTCTGTATGAATCGTAAGCAAATCTTGGATTACCAGTCTTCTTAGCAAATCCTTCTACAGCTACGTCATTAAGACCTAAGTTAAGGATTGTATCCATCATACCAGGCATTGATGCACGAGCACCTGAACGAACTGATACTAATAATGGATCTTCTGTATCACCAAACTTCTTACCATTATATTCCTCTAACCAAGCAATTGCTTCGAAAATCTGCTTCTGAATCTCTTCTGAAATCTGCTTGCCCTGGTTATAGTAATCTGTACAAGCCTCTGTTGTTACTGTGAATCCCTGTGGAATAGGTAAACCTAAGCCAGTCATCTCTGCTAAGTTACATCCCTTACCACCAAGAAGGTTTCTCATTGTTGCGTCGCCTTCTTTAAACAAATATACCCATTTGTTTGCCATTTGATATATACCTCCTAAGTATTATAATGTACTCGGACAGATTGACACCTGTCCACAGTCTGTTAATTATTATAGCATATAATATATAAAATTCAAAACATTTTTTCCTAATTTTACTTGTTTTTATGTATTTTTTTCTACACATCTGAAATCAAAATTATTACCCGTGAATAATGTAACTCCACACAAGTATGCTTATACATCTGGCTCATTGTTAACAATCGAGTAGGCTGTCTCCTACTCGATGTAGTTAACACCACACATCGCATGCAAAGCATGCTCAGTGATGGACATTCGCCAAATGGATTTTCATGCAAGCATGAATCCACTTGGCTCATTGTTAACACAAAAAGACACACTTAAGAATATCCTTCTTAAATGTGTCCCTCTTTTCAACATCAATAAATTCTATTACTCAAATCCGATTCACTATTTTACAATACGAACAGCCTTATTAATTGGTGAATAATTGTAACTAGAAATCTTGATTCCTGTCTTCTTGTTACTTGCATGAACAACTTGTCCGCCACCGATATAAATTGCAACATGTCCATAGTTGTGATAAAACAACAAATCACCCGGCTGTAAACTATCTACACTTACCTTAGTACCTACTCCTGCCTGACTAGCCGCTGTTCTAGGTAAAGAATATCCAAAGTGCTTATAAACTGACTGAACAAAACCAGAACAATCTGCACCATTCGTCAAGCTTGTACCACCATATACATAGGGATTGCCAACGAACTGCACCGCATAATCAGCAATCGCCTGACCAGATGTACTACTTGATTCTTGCTTAACAGTCTCTTTAGAAGTATCTTCATCCGAAACCTTAATATCTGTAGATGTTACCGCTTCTTTTTTAGGAGCCTCTGTTGTCGGTGCCTGTGTCGTAGGCGCTTGCGTTGTTGGTGCCTGTGTTGTAGGTGCTTGTGTTGTAGGCGCTTGTGTTGTAGACTGCTGCGCTGCCTGAGCTGCCTGTTCAGCCGCTGCCGCTTCTGCTGCAGCCTGAGCTTCCGCCGCTGCAATCGCTGCCTGCTCTTCCTCAATTGTCACCGCTGTTTCATACACATAATCGATATAAACATAATCACTTGATACATATCCAACCTGTTCTTCTGACAAAGCAACTTTAACCCAGCCATTATCATTCCCGAGAATAGTAAATGTTTTACCCTCATCTGTCAAAGTTAAAATATCACTCTCTGTAGATTCTGCCGCTCTAACATTAAGAGTTTCTGTTGCTACTTTTGCCACCTGATCACAGTTATTCTCAATATATGTCTCTGCAGCATCGCCAAATAATAAGTAATCATTATGCACATAACCATATGCATTACCCGATGCCACCAACGACCATTCATCACCTTTTTCAATTACTGTTCCTACATTACCTCTGTAGAACTTACCAATAACATCTGCTTCTTCTGATGCTTCTGATCTAATATTCAAATAACTATCAATATTCGCAACAACCTGATTACTTTCAAGTTTTGCTTCTTTTTCAACCAATTCAGTTTCAACAGCTGTCTCTGTTGTTGCTTCTGTTGTTGCTTGTGCAACATCCATCACTTCTGAAGACTCTGTTACCGCAATCCCTTTCGCAATTTCCTTGGAATCTGCTACACTATTACGAATTGCTTTACTAATAATAGAAGGAGTCTCACTTACCTTATCTTTCACACTTGTTGTATATGAAGTTCCACCTAACATAATAGACATCGCTGCTACAAATATCATCGAACTTCTAATAATCTTTTTCTTCATAATTTACCTCTTTATCAAACGTTGGTTAATTGTTACAAAAATGTTACAAATCCACTAACAAATCAATAATAGCAAAGGATAACTGTTATGTCAACCACTAAAATACATTTTTTATACTTTTATTTTATACTTTTATATACATATTTTATTGCTTTTTCCTATTTTTTTTAGTATAATCATATAAGAATTATTAATTTTATACAAATGTATCATTAATCTACAGAAAGGATGTAATATAGAATGGATATTAGAGATTTTATTGACACAAAACAATTAGAAGAACTCATACAAGACTGGGCAGATTGCACAGGGCTTGCAGCCATTGTAGCCGACAACAACGGAGAGTTCATCACAGAACCTATTAACCTTTCTGCTTCTTGTAGCGCAGAAGACTTAACAGATTTCAGTTGTGATATCATTGTGAATGGCGAGAAGGTTGGTGTTGTCATGGGGGCAGAAACAGAATTGGCAACATGTTCTACCAATTCAGCGGCTAAATTACTAGGTAACATCGTCAACACACTCGCTAATGGTAACTATCGTAATGCTAACGGCAATGACAAAATCGACGAATTAGATTCCGAAATCGAACGTGCTGCGAGCTTAATTCGTGAAATCAATGAAAAGTCATTCCAGTTAGATAAGATTGAAAGCAAGCAGAATATCCTTTCTCTTAATGCTTCTATTGAAGCTGCCAGAGCAGGTGAGTTCGGACGTGGTTTCGCTGTTGTTGCTGCTGAAGTTGGTAAACTTGCAGTTAATTCCGGAGAAATCAATAAGTCAATCAAACAATCATTGAAAGAATTAACAGAAACAATTAAAGAATTAGAGCGATTAATGTAATTGTATCATTCAATTTTTATCAGATTGCATTGATACTACACAAAACAGAATAATTATTCTACATAAGAAAACCTTGATACTTTTGTATCAAGGCTTTCTTGCGTTTTAAGCAATTATTTAGATAATTCGTAACAATCCAAAGCTTCTTTAAAAAACACTTAGTTCTGAACAGGTACAATAATCATATGTCTCCTGTATTACTAATTAATACTCAAACTTCTTCTCAAAATATGCTTTCAAATCTTCAATCTTAACTCTTTCCTGCTCCATGGTATCACGATCACGTACCGTAACTGCTCCATCTTCTTCTGACTCAAAATCATATGTTACACAGAAAGGAGTTCCTATTTCATCTTGTCTTCTATAACGCTTACCAATATTACCACGATCATCAAATTCGCAATTATATGTCTTTGACAATTCCATGAAGATTTTCTCAGCACCCTCATTTAATTTCTTAGACAACGGAAGCACACCAATTTTAACTGGCGCTAATGCCGGATGGAAACGAAGAACTGTTCTTGTATCTCCTCCCTCTAATTCCTCCTCATCATAAGCTGCACAAAGGAATGCAAGTGTCACACGATCTGCACCAAGTGATGGCTCAACCACATATGGTACATACTTAGTCTTCTTTTCATCATCAAAATAATCCATAGGCTCACCGGATGTATTCTGATGCTGTGTTAAATCATAATCTGTACGGTCTGCAATACCCCAAAGCTCGCCCCAGCCGAATGGGAACAAGAACTCGATATCAGTAGTTGCCTTACTATAGAAAGAAAGCTCTTCCGGATCATGATCTCTATAACGCATCTCTTCTTCTGTCATACCCAAATTCTTCAACCAATCAATACAGAACTGTTTCCAATAAGCAAACCATTCAAGGTCTGTATCCGGCTCACAGAAAAACTCTAATTCCATCTGCTCGAATTCTCTTGTGCGGAATGTGAAGTTACCTGGTGTAATCTCATTACGGAACGACTTACCAATCTGTCCAATACCAAATGGAATTTTCTTTCTGGAAGTTCTCTGAACATTCTTAAAGTTTACAAAAATACCCTGAGCTGTCTCCGGTCTTAAATAAACTGTGTTCTTTGCATCCTCTGTTACTCCCTGGAAAGTCTTAAACATTAAGTTAAACTCTCTGATATCTGTGAAATTTCTCTTTCCACATGTTGGACAACCGATTTCATTCTCATTAATGTACTCTGTCATTGCTTCATGAGACCAAGCATCTACAGAACCCTCAATTGTAATTCCCTTATCCATCATATAATCTTCAATCAACTTATCTGCACGATGTCTCTCATGACATTCTTTACAATCCATCAAAGGATCTGAGAAGCTTCCCAAGTGTCCGGATGCTACCCATGTCTGTGGATTCATCAAAATTGCACAATCCACACCTACATTATATGGATTTTCCTGAATGAACTTTTTCCACCATGCCTTCTTTACATTATTCTTAAGTTCAACACCAAGATTACCATAATCCCAAGTATTAGCAAGACCGCCATAAATTTCTGAACCAGGATATACAAATCCTCTTGCTTTTGCTAATGCTACAATCTTATCCATTGTCTTTTCCATAATTAGTGCCCTACCTTTTCATAATGATATATTTAGAAATATAACCGTCCTGTCGCAACTCATAGCAACAAAACAATTATTTAAATATTACAATTGCATTACCTTTACCTGTTGTGCTAATCACATCATCCTTAACAGAAACTTCTTTATTATAATAAAGAACCGTTCCATCCAAAGCGATGTCCATTTTCTCCGATATTATAAGAACTTTTGCTTTCTTAACGCCTTCCATCTTTCCAACTTTCACAGACTTTCCATCCGCAGATGTAAATGTTCCCTTCAAACTCTTCTCATCTACATTTGAAAAATCATCTAAAGTACAATGCAATAGATTAAAGTCATTATAGCTTTCCATACTTTTATACTTTAAAACAAGTTTAACTTCGCTCATATCCTCAGTTATGAGATTATCTTTCTCAACCATATCTTTATCTTGTGTATCGTTATATTGGTCAATCTGTTCAGTAATATACACTGATAAACCTTCAGGTGTAACAGATGATTCAGAAAAGTCCTCTACAGCAACTTCAATAAGCGTTCCATTACTTTTTACCACGAGAGTATTCTGATCATATTTTTTTGCATAATCTGTACAACCGGTTAGTGTTCCCAACACCAAAACCATACCTAATACCAATAGTATCTTTTTCATCATCAGCACCTCAAATTTCTATATCATACTTTTCAACTCATATATTCTACAAGAGAATACACAATATTTCAAGTTAAAGAAGAAAGAATTTCTAAAGAACGAAATTTTTTCGTAACATGTTGTTCAAAATATCTTCCTATCACCTTATCTACTTCCCACCAAACCTCATCCGAAAGTCGAAAAGTATATAGCTTATCCAAAGTTGTACTTATGATATATTGAAGTGTATATACAACAGACTCAGTAAGCGGCATCATATCACTTGTTTTACACTCAGCACAAACCAGACCATTACCACGCAAATAAAATGCTGTCACCTTTTCCTTTCCACATTTTACACAGGAAAAGGCCGCTAAGGCCTCTCCATCGTACACTAACACTTTTAGTTCAAAAATTCTTCGAATCAAGCAATTAGGAATATCTTGTTTTTTTAACGCCTTCAATGTTACATATAGCAAATTCAAAACATTTGCATCTCCAACACCTTCCACCGATAAATACTCCAGCACGTCACAAAAATATGTTCCATAACAAATACCTTCTATATCATTTTTTACATCCAGAAAGTATTCCTTAACATCGCCACCAACCAAACGATATGCATCATATCCTTCTAACAAAACAAATTTCCCAAAATTAAAAGGTTCACTAATCCCCAAAAAAGGACTGTTAGGTTTTCTTGCTCCTTTTGCAAAAGCGGTAATCTTACCACGTTCCTTTGTAAGTATAACCAGACGCTTATCATAATCGCCCACCGTCATGCTAGAAAGCACTATTCCAGTGAGTTCAATTTTATCTCTCATACTTACCTCTCCTCCTCAACCAGTAAACCTCTACCTTTCTACTCACGTAGAATAATCTCATCCTTTTCTTATCGTTCATCGTTTTGATAGCCATAATTCTTTAACAAGAACTCACTATCACGCCAGTCTTTCTTTACCTTTACCCAAAGTTTCAAATTTACCTTGGTATCTAACAGATTTTCCATATCAATTCTTGCCTGAGTGCCAATTTTCTTCAACATTGCACCCTGTTTGCCAATAATGATACCTTTATGCGAATCTCTCTCACATATAATAGTCGCATCAATATCAACAATATTCCCCTGCTCACGATCCTTCATACGATCAATTACCACTGCAATACCATGAGGAACCTCCTTATCTAAACAGCGCAATGCTTTTTCACGAATCATTTCAGCAACAATCGCTCGTTCCGGTTGATCCGTTATCGTGTCCGCATCATAATACTGTGGTCCCTCTTCCAAATATTCAAATATTGTCTTTAGCAACTCATCCGTATTACGATTTCTCAATGCAGATACCGGTACAATTTCTTTGAAATCATATACCTCTTTATATGTATTAATCGCCTTAAACACTTCTTCTTCATTGACAGTATCAACTTTATTCACAACAAGAATAACCGGCGTTTTTACTCGTGATAACTTTTCGATAATATAACGTTCGCCGGCACCAATGAAAGTAGTCGGTTCCACCAGCCACAAGATTACATCTACTTCCTTCAAAGTATTCTCCGCTGCCGAAAGCATATATTCACCCAGCTTGTTCTTTGCTCGATTAATCCCTGGTGTATCTAAAAATACAATCTGTCCTTCTTCACCGGTATATACCGTCTGAATACGGTTACGCGTTGTCTGTGCCTTGTTACTGGTAATCGCTATTTTCTGACCAATCAAATGATTCATCAATGTAGACTTTCCCACATTCGGCCTTCCAATAATTGTTACAAATCCCGACTTAAATCCTCTCATTTTATCTCCTTTACTTTTGCTTTTCCTCTGTCCCAACCTGAACATTTTCTACATTATTCAAAGTTGCTACTTTCGCTTTTAGTTGTTCTTCCTTTAATTGTTGCTTTTTCATCTTTTTATCACGTCTTCTCTTTCTCAAAACGCGAACCACCCTTACAATAACAAAAATGATAATTCCCCAGAGAATAAAATACGGAACATTAATAATGAACCACTCAACAAAACCAATTAATCCTTCTCCAATATCACGAAGCGAACGTTCAAGTCCTTTTGCAATTCTGGAAAGGAACGTTCCATCATCCTGTTCCACCGTATAATTAACTTCCTCTAAAGTGATATCTATAGTACTGTAAGAAATCAAATTATCATATAATTTCTTCTTCGATTGATAACTTTCTAATTCATATCGAACTTCTGTCAATCGATCTTGCAACGCAATAATCGTCTCCAAGCTATCCGCCTGCTCCAATAACTTATTCAAATTATCCTGTTCTATCTTTAAAGATTCAATTCTGCTTTCTGTGTCACTATACTGTAACGTAACATCCTCTGCTGATTCAGATTGTCGCACAACAACCCCAAGCTGACCCATATCAGAAACAAATGCCTCGCTACTTTCAGCAGGAATTCGAGCTGTTAAATACAATGTACGATAACCCGAACTATAATTTGACCCTGTAATTTCCGAAGAAGAAATATAACCATTATATGTTACAATCTGCCCTTTCAGATACTCGTATGCATCATCAAAATGCTCTGTTTCATACCTGTAATCATATCGTTTAATAATTTTCTGAGCCAAATTCTTTCCATTATCCGAGTTCGCATTATTAAGTGACGAACCATTCCCCTCATCAAGAGCCTCTTCATCACTGGCACCTTCTGACATTTCAACGGATTTTGACTCCTCTGATTGTTCCGACTGCTTAATTGAATAATTCATATTATAAGACTGCATTCCAGAGCCTCCTGCCGACGAAACAGAATCACGTGCAGACTCGTTGCGCATTTCGGACGCCGCACATCCCGTCAGTAAACCACACACAAGCATCAGTACCAAGCTTACCACCAGTAAATTTTTGTTTGTTTGTCTTTTCATTGTTTTCATAATCACATTCTCCTTTCACAATCAGCATTGTTATAGAATAAGTGATATCATTTATCAAAAGTGTTGCATTAATTTAGAGTTTTTACTTCTTCAAATAGAGCTTTTTCTTTTGCAATTATATCCTCATCCCCCAAAGCTGCAATACAATCATATGACAAAAGTGACTCTATGCAAGGTGCTAAGTCTCGAATTGCATTTACATCTGTTGCCAAAATCGCATCTCTGTCACTTTGCAAATCTGCATCTGACACACCAGACAAATAGCAGCTAAAACTAAATGCTCCCTCTGCAGACGGTGTCATAGGTGTATCTAACTTCGCAATCGCACCAATAATGTATTTCAACATATCTCTATCGGATGCATCAAAGTTTTTCACATATTCTGTAGCAGCATTATATACATTATATGTCTTGGTAAGATTCGGATCACGATACGACATAAAACAACCATCACCTACACGGTTAAAACTACACATACATCCATACGCACCACCTTTAACGCGCACATTAATCCACAAATAGTCATATGAGAAAATAACCTGCAATACATTCAACGAAGCATTGAACTTTTCACCTTTTTCCATAAAACGTCCCGCTTGCGCAGCGTATTGTACTTTACTTGCAGTTTTAAAACCTTCATTTTTTATCTGAATATCAAACTTCTGCTCAACCACATCCTTGGTATCATTATTAAAGCGTTGTTTTAGCGAAGACAAGGCGTTTTCAAGCACATTTTGTATATCTTCTAATCCGGTATATGACACAACCAAATTGGTAGTTTTGGCAATCGCATGTAACGCCGCATGAAGATTTTCACAAATCTCATCATATTTCAAGTCAAATTGCTTATACAAATCATTGGCAAATTCATAAAAAGTAATTCCTTCTAAAATTTCTTTCAAATATGCCCCTTTCGCAAAATAAGAAAGCGCACGATTTGCCATTGCTGTATGACCACTATCTGTGATACTCATTTTCATCTGTGAAACCATTTCACCCAAGATTTCTTTCATTCTCTTCTTATCTGTCACATGAGAATCAAACAATATCTCTTCCATAAGTGCTAACGCATCCTGCAAATTCTCGTATAACACTTTTGTGCGAATTGTAAAGAATACTTTGTATTCACCCATCTCCGGCTTCACACCAACAGAACTTAAACCAATTCCAATCCCGCCAGTCTTCAAATCAATTTCATTAGCAAGCTCATTATAACTTCTTTCCTCTGTATCCACTTCTTTATATAGCGCTGTAAGTAAAGATACATAAGGTAATAAATGAACCGGAACCGTATTCATCATAAAATGATAATCTACATAGGCAATACCATTTGTAAATATATCGTGTTGCACCACAGGAATACCCACCACCGAATATTCTCTATTTTTTAGAGTGAGTGCCTTCTTTCCAATATCTTCTAATTCAAGCATAGGAATCTTTTCCAAATCTTCCTTCGTCGAAGGCTCTGACTGATATTGTTCTAATTCTTTTGTCTGACGAACAAGTTCAGCAATTTCTTCTGTATTCAAGCTTTCTTTATATGCTTTTAACTTATCTGCTACTTTCTGCTCTAATTCCTTGTTCAGACCTTTCTTTGGCAAGCCAACTAAAATTGTCTTATGTGTATTATCAAGAACTCGTTCTTTTAAGAAATCAGCGTAATAATCTGTACCAATCTGTGCTTTCAAAAATTCGAATTCCTGATTATATTTCAAACACATGAATGGTTCATTATCATCATACAACCAGCTATTAAAAGCATTTAAACCATACATCAAGCCCTTTGGATAACGACCATAATTCGCCTCTTTATATTTAAATTCAAAATGGTTCAAAGATGCCGCTAACATCCTCTCTTCCAAACCATCTTGGATTAATTTCGCCAAAGTATCTTCAATAACCTGAACAAAACGTTCTTTGTCTTCTGTTTTACATCCCTTTGCTACAATAGAATACATCGGTTGCAACATGCTGTTCTCATAGGAACTGAATACATCATTACTAATCCCAGCATCCACCAACGCTTTACGAATTGGTGCTCCCGGTACATCAATCAATGCATAGTCCAAAATCATTGCAGTTAAATCTGCACAACGATCCAAGCCATTACCAATAATAAGGTTATAACTCAAATAAGTGTTATCCTCTTCCTCTTCTGCATCAGACAACGGATAATACATTGTAACTTCTTTCACTTCTTCAAAACCTTTTTGGACTTTAATTTCAGAATCTACATCCAAATAGTCAAAATGCTGCAAATATTCTTCGTCTATAAACGCAAGTTCCTTCTCCACATCCACATCACCATACAGATAAATATAACTGTTTGACGGATGATAATACTTCTTATGAAAACTCAAAAAATCTTCATATGTTAAATCCGGAATAGATGTAGGATTACCACCCGAATCACATCCATATGTCGTATCAGGTAATAAAGAGGTCTGAATTGCATCAAACAACTGTTGCTCCGCAGAAGAATATGCACCCTTCATTTCATTGTATACAACCCCTACATAGGTAATATCATCTTTTTCATCTTCTAAATGATAATGCCAGCCTTCCTGCTTTAATATCTTATCATTGATATACGTATTTGGATAAAATACAGCATCCAAATATACTTCCATCAAATTGTGAAAATCCTTATCATTCACAGACGCAATCGGATAGATTGTTTTATCCGGATAAGTCATAGCATTCAAAAAAGTATTAAGTGAACCCTTGGCAAGTTCTACAAAAGGATCCTTTGCCGGAAATTTCTTAGACCCGCACAAAACAGAATGCTCTGTAATGTGCGCAACACCTGTATCATCAGATGGTGGTGTACGAAAGCCAATATTAAATACCTTATTTGTATCATCATTCATCACAAGCAAAACTCTTGCTTTTGTCTTATCATGTTGCAAAAGGTATGCTGTTCCATTCAATTCCTCAATCTGTTCTTCCTTTAACACAGTGTAATTCCTAATATCCAATCTTATTACCTCCTGTTTCTATATTATTTAACACTATCAATCTCATAGACGTAACCATATCATTCTTATTAATATATATTTCCAATAAAATACTATACCATTCCTTCTAGAAAATGTCATTTATCTTTATAAAGGAACAAAGAGTTTGCTTGCAAACTCTTCGCGCTCGAGTGGTGTCCAAAGGACTTATTTCTTTTCCGCGAGCTGCGCATCCTTGCGGAGCATTTTTTTGCTTTATAGGAAAATTTCAACGAAATTTCTTATAAAGCAAAAAAGGTCTTGCGATAATTCGCAAGACCTTTAGTAGCGGGAAAGAGATTTGAACTCCCGACACCTTGGGTATGAACCAAGTGCTCTAGCCAACTGAGCTATCCCGCCAAAATGGAACCTACAGGGCTCGAACCTGTGACCCTCTGCTTGTAAGGCAGATGCTCTCCCAGC
>JAFQOE010000028.1 GCA_017395635.1 Lachnospiraceae bacterium
AATCTCTCCGTAAGACTGAAATTGAACAAAATCGCTGCACGATGGCCTGCCAAGGCTGTGGCGCAGTTTTCTACTTTTTCTAAAAAAGGCAGTGACAGGATTGTCCCAAGATAGTATTGTTAAAGTACGACCAATAACAAACTTCAAACATGGGCTTAGTCCCGACAACTGCCTATGAAAAGAATATCATTTTTAGGCTGCTTACACAAGCAGTTTTATTTTGCAAATGCACCACCGTAAAGATATGTGAATCGAATTAACATTTCATTTATTTTACGGAGGTCATTTATGTACGAATCATATTCTGTATGATGTTGCTTTCCGTATCAGTCACAACGTCAGCCCTCTGTAAGTAACCTTTCGAGGCTCAATCGCATTGCAACCCTACTTGCTCGCTGTCTACGCTTAGCAACTGTCATTACTGGCAGCTACTCAAGACTCGCTACTAATCAGTTGGCTAGACCTTAATTAGACAGGATTTTCACCCGTTTGGTTAATTGCCCTTGGCTGGGCGCAAGACTGAAATTTGTGTTTCTGCAATTATTAAATTATTTTATTAAATCAACTCCTTATTGACACCATTCCATAATAATAGAAAAATCTTCTGGATGAAGTCCATGTACATCATCTTCATAACTTATAAATTTATATTCCTTGCCAGCTTCTTCCAATGCTTCCACCATTTTCTCTGCTTGTTCAAAAGATGCTCTTTCATCCAATTTGCTATGTATAATTAATATTGGACACTTAATCTCCTCTGCCCAATAAACAGCAGAACGTTTTTGATATTCCTCTGGATTGCTCTTTGGTGTTTCTCCAACTAATTCTTTAAAAACCTCCTGCATATCTGTTCTTGTGGCATAAGCCATAAATGCATCTGATAAGCCAGATATAACCACAGCTTTCTTTATTCTACTATCCTCTCTGACTGCCATATAAGTCATCATTCCGCCTCGGGATACCCCCATCATATAAATTTGCTCCATATCTACAAAAGCAAATTCTTCACAAAAGTCAATGAGTTTAAGAACATCATTCAAATCTGCTCCACCATACTCTTCTGTTCCAGTTCCTCCATCTACACCTCTATACTGAGTTGCAAAAATGACTTTTCCAGAAGTTTCTGCCAAATATGCGATATTTTCTGGCTCATTTGCACCAAATTCCCGATTACCACCTCGGTTAAAAATTATGCATGGATAAGCATCTTGTTCTTCTATACACGCATCAGGAACAGAAAGATATGATACAACGGTACAATCATCGACCTGATATTTCACCTTGTAAGTAGATACTTCTACTCCTTCAGATGACATCTGCCCTAAATCCAATTTTTCAATGCTTATGATATCTTCTACCCTCTCATATTGATTTACATCCCACAATTCTTCTTTATTTGTACTCACGTCCTCATTTGTAGTCGATTCCTCATTCGTAGTCATTTCTTCACTTGTAATCAATTCCTCATTTCCATTCATACAAGCACATAAACACATTAACATCAAACAAAGTGTCCCAAAAAGCCAAATTTTTTTCATAATATACCTCCATCAAATTCAAAGTTCATTCCTCTATCATACTAACGCAGTTATCCAAAAACATACCGCTGCGACAAATGAAAGAGGTGTCATAATACACTTTTCTTTCTTACTCTTTGACACAAAATTCATGACCGTATTCAACGAAAGGTATACAGCCATAACTATGCAAATTATCTTGGTTACTTTTTTTGAAAACCACAACGGAACCCCCCCATCTGTAAAATAACTATTACAAAGAATATTTGAAAAATCAATTGTGTTACTAAAACAATTCTTAATTTTTTTGGAAAGACCTTATATTGACCTCCCATTGTCAACTCTCCTAATGGCAAGCCACATATTATTAAAACAGATAATATGATTACCACAGAAAATGTTATTGCTCCAATTATTGCTACCATATTTTTCTCCTAAAACTTCAAAATTATCCATTATTTCACCAAGCCATAATCCATAATCATCTTTATTCGTATCTAAATTACGATATGGTTCTGACTTTCCCGGCATTCCTATAACATCAGGTGCAATAATGCAGTATTCTTCTAAAAGTGGTATAAAAATTCTAATATTCAAAGGCGAAATACCGTTTCCACCATGCAAAGTAATCATTTTTCTCTTTTTCGTATCTCCAATTATCAACACTTGGGTTTTGCCGAACGTGGTACCAATATACTGCTTTTCATAATTAATATTCAATGAATTAAGAGCTTTATCATAAAATTCATGCATCTTATCCATACATTCTTTATTCTTATATACAAATTTACCCATTGTACATTATCACCTCTTCATAGATAGGAAACTTCAAATAATCCTATGATTTCAAAAACACCCTGATCATTTCCTTTTCAGCATCTGTCATAATATTCATATGGCCTCGTCCTTTAATTAAGTAAGTGGTGCAATTAGGAATAATCTCTTTTGCTCTTTTGATTACACCTTTGCCCGGAAATAAACAGTCTTTTTCTGCCGCCATAACCAGAGTCGGTGCATTGCACTTCTTCATCAAAGCTCCATCTACATTGCTTGGCATCCCTGTTTTTACTTTTGCATGACAGATACTCAATTTCGCCGTTTGATATAAGTCATCCGTTATATTATCTTCTGTAATAGCAATCGGGAGCAGTGTCTTTTTTAACCATTTATCTTTATGAGTAATCCAGTACATAATCATCGGCAACATCATACTCATGCTATTTATTGCTGGTGCATTCTTTATTCCCGAAGGAACATACAATAATGCCCTTTTGATTTTTTCAGGAGAAACACACATTGTTTTTGCAAGTACACCTGCGCCAAACGAACCCGAACAACATGAAATCGAGTCAAAACCCAATTCCGTAATTACCTGACTTGTCCACTCACCATAATCATATCCTTTGGATGACAAACAGTTTTCGGCACTCTTTCCAGGATGCCCAATGATATCAACCGCATAAATATGATAATCCTCCATCAGAAAATCCAAAGCCAAAAGATTATATGCAGTGGTTGCGTTACCCCCGTGAAAAACTAGCAACGGCTCTCCGCTCATATTGCCGGTTTCAATAAGATGTGTTTTTCCAAATGTGGTGTTAACCCAAATATCTTTATATGGACATTTGATTCTACTAAGTTGTTCATCATAAAGAGCTAAAATTGCCTCTTTCCCTTTTTTCGACTTATATATACCCATATTAGTTCTCCTCCATTTTAATACTTCTCAGCAATCGAACGCCTAAAACAAATACACATCCACCAAGAAATATAAAGAATAACCAAATAAAATTCCAATAGGCAGAATTTGTGTCAAACATCATCTGAAGCAATCTACTCCAAAACTTCATTCCGGTTGCAATTGCAAATAAATCAAATAGGACATAACTGCCACCAAATATGTATATCCATCGCCACCAATAATTACTCTTTCTATTCTTGATAAATGTAACAATTCCAAGAACACATAATGCAGCCAAGATTCCCATAATCCCAAAATATGCTATTCCTTTATTCTCCATTATTCCCATCCAAAATGATGCATAGGATTCTCTATCCGCCAAAGCCTATATCCTATGCAAATGAAATAATCCAAAGAACATAAAGAACCATGGTTCCCATGAATATATTTTTTTCATACCTTTCGCATTGTTATATATATTCTTCTCTGCCATATTATGTATCTCCTTTCTTCCGGTACATTGAATCTCATCCTACCAGCTGTAGAACAATTCCTTTAATTACAATACGCATACTGTCCTTCCAGTTTTCTACGCCAATCTCTCTCTTATACATGCCACCAAAAATAATCATCATAAATGCTCCTGATAAAGCCTGCACATTTAAGTTTCTTTTCATTGCAAGCTCCTTAAACATTCCCTCTCCTATATCACTGTCATTTTCTCTGTGCTTTGTCAATACATCATCCGGAAGTTTCGATAAAACCAACGCCATCGAGTCTGGATTAAGAAGAACTTTCAAGCACGAATTGTATGTTATCTCCATGGCACAAAGTATTAAATCTGTGAGTTCATCCACACAACCCGAGAAATCTAACGCATCCATAGACATTTTTTTATCTTGAATAATCTTATAGACACCATTTGTCATATATTCGTCTACTTGTTCATGAAAATCTTGAGCCACATCAAAAAGCAACATTTCTTTACTTGGATAAAACAGATAGAATGTCCCCTTAGGAATTCCAACTCTCTTCACCAGCTCATCTACTGTGGTTTTTTTCACGCCCTTTTCCTGCATAAGGATGTTGGCTTCCTCTTTTAACCTTTGAATAATCTGCTTTTTCTCTTCTTCAGAGTATATCTTAGGCATTATCTTCTCCTTTTTTGACCATTTCAGTTCTTTTAGTCAAATTAAATCAAATTATGCATTTTGTCAAGACATTTTTCAACACAAACAAAAAGAACCACATTACTGTAGCTCTTTTTATGAAAAAACATTAATAATTACCTAATTATAATTTAATGATGAAACCTGAAAGTTGCGGGTTCTTTACATGGATAAAATATCAATTTACAAAGTTGTATCTCAGCTTACAAAACTGCATTTTGTTTTGCAATTGAGTCTCTTTTTATAATACTAAAAGGCTGTACTTTGAATTTGCTCTATTAAGTCCACTGCTTTATTTCCACCATCACACAAATTCAATAAGTCACTCATTTTCTTTACATTTTTCATTATCTCAGAATCTGCCAATATATCATCGGCCTGCGAACAAAGCAAATCAGACGTCACTTTATCCATTTCAAGTATTACTCCAATCCGCATTTCTGCTACTCTATTTGCAACTGCAAACTGATCCATATCAAGCGGGATAACCATAAGCGCATTACCATAGAATAAACCTTCATTTACGCTATTCATTCCACCGTGTGTAATAAACAAGGTTGACTTTTGCAATACTTCTAACTGAGGAACAAAGGGATAAATATAGAAATTGGATGGAATATTTCCCAACTTCGCAATATCAGTATTCTTTCCAACAGACATAACAACTGATACTCCCGATTTATTTTTAAAAGCTTCCATACATTTTCTGTAAAATGCAAGATTTTGGTTTTGAAGTGTTCCAAGCGATACATATATAATTGTCTTGCCCATTTGATCAAACGGAATTATCAAGTCACTGACTCTTATCCCGATTAATGGTCCCACGAAGTGGTATTTGCCATTAAATGAATTGCTGTCCTTTTGAAATTCCTTTGTTGTGAATACGATATTTAAATCCGGAGAAACATCCGTTATTTCTGTAAGTATATTCGGTGTTACCAGAGGAATCTTTCCGCATACCAGTTTAGTAACTACTCTTAACATAAATTTGTTTTTCAACAGATTAATCTCTTTATTTTTGCTGATAAGAATAGAACCAATATTTTCTCTGCTAACAGCAAATGTAGAAAACAATCTAACCGTTTTTATGTTAAGCTTCTGAGCTGCTGAAAAAGCAGTAAATGAGAAAAATTCATATATAAGCAAATCAAATTTATAACCAACTTTCAAAATTGTGTTATAAACGTATTTCCATGCTTTAAGTGCACAAAGGAAATTCCTTGGTTTCCCGTTTTTAAAAACAATTTCATAATTGGCTGCATTGTGGTAGGGGATAAATGCTGCTCCTGTCTCTTCAATTTTCTCCTTCCATTGATTCGTTAAAATATATGAAACACTATGTCCTCGCTCTACCAGTTTTCTTGCCAGTAATAATGTAGGATTTACATGCCCACTAAAGGGTACATTAACCATCAATATTCTCATTTCCGTGCCTCCTTAATTCAAATTCATCTACTCATCAAGCATCATTTTTCCCGCTTTCGCTTTTGCTTTTAACCGAGCCATCTATTCCTTTTCGATTTCTTGTATGCTTTTCTCCGGTGTCGGGAAATCCTCGGGCATAGTGCCCCTATTTTTTCTATAGCACTACATACTTCTTTACCAACAGAATAGCGAATAGAAGTGGCTGTTTTTGCATTATCAACTTCATCCTTCCTCAACTTTTCTTCTGTCTGTGAAATACGAAAAAGATACGCAATCAATTCCGTACTGCCCATATAGTCAATTATCTTCTGACCAACCTCAAAATTCAAATTCGTCTCTCAGTTAAACACACTGGCTTACTGAAATTTTTGCCTGCTTCACCTTTAAGTTACTAGAGTTCTTTTTCATAAAAATCATGTGTGGATTTGATTTCATATCCTGTTTATGATAAAAATGTTCTGTAAAATCACCTTTAGAAGTAAATAAAATAATTTGTCCAACTTGTTTTTCTTTCAACCGCTTTTCAAATTCTGAAAATATTTGGGTTCCAACACCATGACCTCGCATACCATTTTTTACCCAAAATTCTTTTATATTAAACATTATTTTATGATAGAATTGCTCCATGCACCCCAAGATTGCACCACACATATTTCCTTCTTGATATGCACATAAACCAAATGAATCTTCTGTATTTATCATTTGATGCAACCGCTTTTTAGCAGTACATACTGTCCATTCATCATTCCATGGCTCAGAATTAAATGTTTCAACATATAACTCTGCCAACTTATCCAAATGGTCTATTGTAATTTCTTCGTAATACATTTGATACCTCCATTAAATTCAATCATAATCTCTCTCTGCTTCTTCCTTATACTGAAATCCTGCAACTCTGATATTTAAATGTTTATATTTTTTCAATATAAGGAATCAGATAATTGTTTATCAATTCCATTCTAGGCTTAGGATTATATACTAACGAACAAGTCATACAAATAACGGTATCAATCTCTGGTATAATCGCTACTAACGAACCTCCTACGCCATTCATACAATAAGAATCATACTTTCCTGTACTATATTCTTTCCGTATTATTTTTATTTTACTATTCTTCTTGTAAATCCACCATAAATATCCGTAGCTTTCTTCTCGTTCCTTCAACATCTCACGAATATATTGTTCTGAAAGAATCCTTTTACCATTATACAAACCATTATTTAACACCAACACACCAATCTTTGCAAAGTCATCTGTTGTAAGCGATAATCCCCATCCTGTTGTATAATATCCACTTGGGTCTTTTACCCAGCCACGATTATTCCTCGCCTTGTAAAAGGCTTCTTGTGAGGCTCTATCATATACATTTGCATCCGGTACTTCTTGAATGCCCAATGGTTCAAATAAATATTTTCTTGCAAACTCTTTCAAACTCATACCAGTAGCTTTTGTCAAAATATTCGATAACACTTGGATTCCAAGCGTTGAATAATGAAATCTTTCTCCAATTGCTTCTTTTCCTCCGACCTGCTCTAACACTTTGCCACCCCAATCTTCACTGGTGCAAACTTTCGTCCATGGTTCACTTTTGAACTTATATGGAACAGTCATGGTAAGAAAGTTCTCAATAGTTACTTCCTTCACCTGTTCCTGATTTCTCTTTAGCTTATATTCCGGAAAAAAATCCAAAACTTTTTGATGAACACTTTCCAAGTATCCCTTATCAATTGCAATCCCTACAAGAACTGCTACAATACTTTTTACTATTGAAAAGGTATGTACAGACTCATTTTCATGCGCACCTTCAAAATATTCTTCCATCACTTTCTCGCCATTTTTGTATGCAATAATCCCAAGTGTATTTGCATATTCTTTTCCTATTATTTCTCTTATTTTATTCATCAACTTAGTCATTTTCCCTTCCTTCTTAATTTGTAGCAGACACACAGTAATGAAATCTACAGATTTCTCTGTCCTCGCCCTGATAATTGCCAATGCCTTCAAACTCTTTTACAAAACCGGCTTTCTCCATAACCTTGACAGAGCCTTTGTTTTCTGCTACGCATATACCAAGCATTTCATTGATATTCAGTTTTTTCATAACCACCGGCAGGAAAGCTTTTACTGCTTCGGTTGCATAGCCTCTATTCGTAAAAGCTTCGCCGATGTGATAGCCAACTTCCCACTTACCGTCCTCAAAAGGCACCGCCTGAACATAGCCGATGTATGTATTGTCATGTAGTAACACAGGGTACACAAGAGGTCCGTCACCGTTTTCATAAACACTCATAAGAAACTCAACGGTATCGCTTGCTTCATCGACTGTTTCGAAAACCTCATCCGTATTAAAGCGACGGTTATTCTCATCTAGTGAGTTAAGATGCACCGCCTCTGCCATATCCATTGTAAATTCTGTAATCATAAGTCTTTCTGTTTTAATATTCATAGTTTTCTCCTTCTTGTTTGTTAATGTTTTACAAAGTACCCGGTTGTCATCACCCCAGTAGCCAATGCGATTTTCTAAATATTCATAGCCAAATTTCTCGTAAAGTCCGATGTGGTCTGTGGCAACATAAACCTTATCAAAACCTCTCTGCTTTGCCATATTTTCGGCATATTTCATCAGTTTTTCTGAGTATCTGTTACCTCTGTATTCAGGTGCAGTATAAACGAAGCCAATCCACGGATACATTCCTTCATCTCTGACTACATCCTGCTTTGTAAGGGTGAGGAAGGATACAAGGATTTCACCGTCCATAAGCAGGTATAAATCTCCCTCACCACCCAACATTTCGAAAAATCTGTTTTCTCTTAAAAGCTCTGCCAGAAACTTCGCCGCTCCCCAGTCGCAGGCTTCTATCTTTTCTATAAGTTCGTTTTTTGTATCACATTCAAAATAATTTATAATTTGCATTTCATTCACCTCGTATAAACACAAAAATCTTACATTTCAACAATAAGTTCGGAAAATATCCCTGAAATACTAATGGTGTTATGAGCACTGTCGTTTGATGTCCACTCAACTATCTCGCCATTTTTACGGGTTATGAGTTTGCATTTTCTTCCGTTATTCTCAAACTTATAATCCTCAGCATTTTCAAGACAAACCACAGTCTTTGCTTTAAACTGGTTCACATCAAGTTTGGTACAATTACCCGAAATCCGGATATCGTAATCTGTCTTTGATGTAAACTCAAGACTCCCCTCGGTGTCACAAATATACACCTTCTCTGCATCGCCGTCATACTCAAGACGGTTTAGACGTAAGTCTTCGATAAAAAGCTCCTTCACACTTGCACTTACCTCGCAGTGCTCGGTAAATTTTTCAGGGAGTAAAAGCTCTATATCTACGCTTTCCTGTGTTTCAAAACGGCTGACACCCTTTTTGTTTATAAGTTCTACATCCAGCTTGGCTCTTTTTTCATCAAGCTTAATTTTAAAAAGGGAGCCGATTTTTTCAAGAGTTTCTGACGAAAGTCTGATGCGGATTTTCTCATCAATGCCTGTTTTAAGGGTAATTTTTCTTGCGCCACCAAGGTTTATGTCAAAGTGCTTCCCGGTATCAATATCATATACTGTTTCGCTTTCAAAAATCATTGGCTTATTTTCCTGCTTTTTGACTTCCTCAAGCACCAGCTCGTCAAGTGTAAGTTTAAAAACCTCTGCGAGAATCACCATATTTTCCACATCCGGCAGTCCTCGCTTGGTCTCCCACTTTGTAATTGCCTGGCGGGACACACCGATTTTTTCAGCCAACTGTTCCTGTGAAATCCCTTCATTTAATCTGTACTGTTTTAATTTATCTCCAAAATCCATTTTATAAGCCTCCTACTCTTTCATAAGTGAGTATGCCGAAATCTTCCTTATAGGCATACATAAAATAACGCTGATAATAATATTTACAATTATCTGGACTACTGCAAATAGCAGTAAAAATCCGAACGATACTTCCATATTGTTTTTCATCACACCTATTGCCTCAAAAACAAACTGATATATGCAAGGCATATAGAAAAGTGACGCTGCACTCGACAATAATATCGCTATTACAGACACCGGCATAAACACTCCTATCGTCTGAGCTATAAGCTGTGAGCTTGTGTATCCCATGGATTTGTATATTCCTAATTCCTGCTTTCTCTTTACAAGCAGAGATTTGATTATGATATACAAAATAAACAACACAATCAGAATCGTTACCGTAAAGATCAATGCAACAAGAACTACCGTTATTCCCATATACATATCCTGTGCTTCCTTCTGCAATTTCTGAGAATTAACAGTATCTGAAAGCATTGCCTGATAATCCTTTTTGTAGCTTTCGGTGAATTTTTCTGCATCTGCAGTATCTTTAAGATACACATAAATTGACGGTGTCTGAACATCACCACAAAGGCTCATATATCCCTGTAAACTAAGCTCACAAATTTCACCTTGAAAGTTAACGCTTTGCACAAAGCCCGTTACCTTAAAGTGCTTTTCCTTTTCGCCAAGGCTGACCGTTACCATATCACCGATTTTATAGTTTTCCCACAGTGCACTGCCAAGGGCTATTTCGTCTGCATTTTCAGGGTTTTTTCCCATATAACACACATCGTTTTTCACTCCGGAGAAATCCTCGCAGACAAAAGTGGTAACGATACTATCACCAATTTTAATACTGCCTGTTGTATATTTCAATGTGCTTTCCACCGAGGAATCTCCTTTTAAAATTTCTTCAAGCTCCTCTGTATACCCTTCCTTTGGAGTGATAATTACATCAGGAGTTTCTTCCGATAAAGCCGACATAAAATTATCAGGTTCAACTACTACATTGTAGAATAATGTACACGAAAAAGCGATTAGCACAGTTAACACAAAGGACACCAGAAACAGCAATACATTCTGTTTTTTGCAGGCAAAAATCTGCTTCATAATAAGCAAAAACTGCGTGTTGCCCTTAGTGGATTCAAGAGGAAAATAATTTTTCCTGTTCAGTTTTGAGCTTGTGTTTCCTCTCAAACCGTCAATAGGCTGTATCTTTTTAATCTTTTTTGCTGATACAAAAGTAAAAAGTGTTACAACACCGCTTAAAACAATCACAGCGCACAGCAGGCTTCGCACATCAAAGTTAATTGTAAAAGAGAAGCCCGACTGAATTGTGAGCACCTGTGAAAGCACAGGCAAGGCAGCATAAGATAACACTACTCCCAACAAAGCAAACAGCACTGTAACCATTGTATAGGGCAAGGTAATGCTTGCAACAATCTGTCCGCTTGTATACCCTAAGGCTTTCAGTACGCTCATATTAACTATCTCGGATTCTATGGCGTTCTTGACACGGAAATTGCTCAAAAACACACTGACAATCAATATAATCATAGCAAAGGACACTAAAAGAAGAATCAGCAGGTTACAAACCATAGTTCTTGTACCTTTGACGCTTACGCTGTCAAGGTTTGAAACAACCGTTACTCCTTTCTCTTCACATATACTGCTTATATCGTTTTTTATCTTGTCAAGTTCTGCATTCTCGTTAAGGCTCAGAGAATATTCCATCATAAGAGAGTTTTCCAATTCATTGTAAAGGCACAGGTACTCTTCTTCAGGCAAATATGTACACATCAGACCCGAACCATAGTTACCATACTGCATTTCTTCGATGATGCCTGCTACTGTAAATCTGTACTCTGTTCCCTCAATTACATATACAATTTCTTCACCTAAAGAAAACTCACCGAACTCAGCCACATAAAGAGAAATATATATAGGGTTATCATACGTTTTCTCACTTTCTGCCTTAATCTCAAAGCAATTGAGACACCTTTTAGCATCAAGATTATAGAACATTGTATTCATGGAAAAGTCAGCATCTTGGAACTTCTTGACCACAACCTCTGCCAGAATTGCTTCGTGGCTCTCGACCTTTGTTACTCCGTCCATCTCAGTTATGGCTTTTGAAAGTTCTGCATTGTCCTGAAATTTCGGGATACAAACATTTACCGAAGCAGTATGAAGATTTTCAAACTTCTTGTCATATGCCTTATCCACCTGAAGCAGCAGAGTAGCTGCACAGTTTAACATAAAAGCCGTTACCAGAACAATGATTCCAAAAGATATGTACGAAGATTTATCTTTCTTTAACTGATAAATAATCTGGCTCAGTATCTTTCTCATATTACCACCCCATTTCTGTTAAGAAGTTATTGAGGAGTGTTTCTCTGTGTCTATCCTCCTTAGTAAACGTACCTAAACTGCATTCGCCAAAAATTTTACCATCCCTGACATACAGCACACGATTGCCCCTTAGAGCAGTTTTCTTATCGTGAGTTACCATAATAATGCTCTGTCCCTCTTGGTGGAGCTTTGTAAACACATCCAGCACCGCTGTGGAGTTGTTGGAATTTAAAGCTCCTGTAGGCTCATCAGCAAACACTACCTCCGGATTATTTATAACCGCCCTGACGATACCCGCACGCTGTGCTTCACCGCCGGAAACCTGTGATGGGAATTTTTTACGTGTTATCTCCGGAATATTAACAAGTTCAAAAAGCTCTTCTGCACGCTTCACTGTATTCTTTTTATTATTCTCGCATAAGACTCCGGCTGTAAGTACATTATCCATCAGACTCATTTTGTCCAGAAGATAAATCTGCTGAAAAACAAATCCACAGTTCTTTCTTCTGAAAACCGCTAACTTATCGTCGCTGAGAGTAGTAATATTCTTACCATTGAAATAAACCTCGCCAGAGGTTGGTCTGTCCATTCCTGAAAGTGAATACATAAGTGTAGACTTGCCTGCACCTGACGAACCCATAATCACAGTAAAATCCCCTTTATATATATCAAGGTCAAGATTTTCAAAAATCGTCTGCTCAGTATCCGCTGTCAAAAAGCTTTTCTTCAAAGCCTTTGCTGAAATAATTGTTTCTTTTTTCGATGTCATACTAACGCCTCCGTTTGTTGTTTTTATTTCACAGGCTCATTCTATAAAAGTCTACAGCGTAGCACTACCAACATCTGTTTACAAACGTAAAAAACGGATGCTACTTAACGTAGCATCCGCTAAAAAACAAGGTTTTCTGGCTTTTTTGAAAAATCCACATTCTTCTGCTATTTCAACCTATCTCAATACCCAACATAAAAGTAACTCTTGCTTTTATATGCCAAATATCAACTTGTATTTTCTCAACACTTGCTACTTCCAAAAGTATATTTAATTTGTAGCATTTAAGAGTCTCTGCAACTCCTCTTTACTTGGCAAGACCGTCTGGTATTTGCTTGCGAAAATCTGCGTATTATCTTCCGGCAAAGTCATTTCTACAATAGCGTTATTCTTATCTTTACACAGGATTACCCGATTGTATTATTTTCGTCCGGTAGCTTTACTTTTCTATCGTAGTAATTTACATACATTTGCATTTGCCCGATGTCTTGGTGCTTCAATTCTCCAATTTTTAAATCAAACAATACAAAGCATCTCAAAAGACGATTATAAAATACAAGGTCACATCTAAAATGTTCTTCTTCAATAATATTTCTCCCTATTGCAAATGTCAATATAAAAATGTAGGATTTTTATATTGACATTTACACTATCCAACTTCTAAAGTCCAAACTCATATTTATGCTCATTGCCTCATCTATCATCTTGATACCTTCTTTTCCCAAATAATAATTTTACAGCCTCAAAATTATCAAATAACTTCTTAGTAGCCTCCTTACATATCAAACAACAGCAACTCTAATTCATTTGCTAACGACGATCTTTCACCTTCTCCCTTTTCCTTAAAACGCTCTAATTTGATTACATCTAAACAATCCAGAGCATACGCTTTAAAAAACAAGAAATATCTCATCTGTATATCCTCAGAATACACTGCTCTATGGTATCCTAAAAAACCATGTTTCTTTATCACCTCTGTATATGCCTTTGCTAAAGCATAACATAACTCTTTATAAGAAACGTCATAATGATAATTTTTTTTCTCATTTCTACAAATTTTAATATCAATATGCAATACAAAATCGGTATTTTCATTTGGTTCACGTTCTAAATGCCACACACTGCATGAACCTTCTTCATCCCATATAAACTCTGTTTTCCAAGGTACATTATGATATACAAACGGACACTCTAGATTCGATGTGTCATCTGTAATAAAATCTGTTTCATAACCATCGTCTGTTGACTTCACTACTGCATATTGATATTCCATATCATCATACACTTCTTCCGTATCATCATGTTCAGGATATAGATGATATAATAATTTCATAAAGTCAGTAAAATTATCTCCCATACAATAGCTAATAATAAAATATAACTCTTCACTTCCGAAATTCATATATACATTTGTCCAACCGCCACCATATGGAATTATCCTCATATTTATTGGGCATTCTCTTTTTTGCAAGTTCATTTCATCACTCCTTTTATCTTTATATATGTTGTATAGAATCAATGTTCATTCTCAAACAACTCACAATGCTTCTTAAAAAATTCATAATACATTCTTGGATTCTCCAACTCCCACCACTTCTTAATATCCACTGGCGTCTCATCCAAGTCATATATTCTTGCACCAGACATTGATAACAAAAATGGTGAATGCGTTGCTATTATAAGTTGACATCCACAATATCGTGCCATTTTTTCAAGCATTTCAACCAATTTTATTTGCATTTTAGGAGAAAGACTATTTTCAGGCTCGTCCAAACAATATAAAGTATCATTCTTCATTTTCATATCAAAATATTCTAATGCTGTTTCACCATTACTGTTTAACTTCACTTCCATCCCTGCTGTTCTTTGTATGAATTTTCTCCGTGATAAAGTTTTTGACCGCGCCATCACTTGCATTCTTAATGCTTCATAGTCATCCATTCCGCTAAATTTTATTGTATTACCAAATCTCAAATCAGACCACTTATCTCTCGCGTCTTCAATATTCTCCGCAATATCAACATTATTAGTACGGACAGTAAGCATATAATCAAAAACATCATCACTAGTAATAATCCTGCTTCCATTTGGAATCTTATGCTTGAAACCTTCTTCATCATAACCTAGTTCATACTCACATCTACGTGTATATTCTTCAAACAATTCAGATGAATTAAAAGGTGCAATACGATTCAGCTCTAACTTATTTGCAATAAGATTTAACAATGTGCTTTTACCAGAACCATTTCCACCATAAAGAATCGTAACTTTGTCAAAGTTAATTTCATATAAAAGCTTTTTAGAAAACAATTCACAAGGATATATATTGTCTATGTAACCATATGGTCCACCATTATGTCCCATTCTTTGTAAAATCATATTCTGTTCTTCATTAATTGGTAAAACAAATCTATCTAGATACATATTATCTCTCCTCAATCTAATCAATTTCAAAATGATATCTACTATCTGTACTGATTTTCACCTTTTTAATCATACCATTATCATCAACAGTCATAAACGCTATTGATTCATAATCACTATCTTCTCCATCCGATAAAATAATACACTTTGTTCCTACGGGATATTCCATGCCTGGTTCATCTAATGCGACAATTGTTGCAAAACGAGCTGTATATTCAGTATCACGATTGTTATGAACATACTCAAATCTATCAATAATTGCACGTGCACCATTGTATTTCTTTCCATAGGTGTCAGTTTCATAAACAGCATCTTTTGCAAGAACTGTTTCAAGTCGCTTAGCTTCTCCATTTGCAAGAGTATGTCTAAGAAGTTTTAAATTATGTTCAAAGTCTTTGATAATACCCTTGTCATATTCATAAATAGCAACATCTCCAGATAAAATACATACGCCACTAATAACTGCTCCAACTTTGATATTATCACGTTGCTCTTCAGGAACCATTCCATAGGTGTGATCAAATTCTAATTCCCCATACTCTGTGTCTGCAAAACATCTAATAAATGTATTATGCTCCTTACCCTCCGTCTCAAAAGTTCCATAACATATTTTTTTTACAGTAGCTGTAAAATGTACATAGCGATCTGTTTCATAATCTTTACCTTGTTCATATCTATTGAGAGAATGATTATACAAAAAATAAAGTGCTGCCATAGAACCATTTGCCATAAGATATTTTTTCCCGTCTTTACCTTCAGGTTGTGCTTCTACATATTCATCTTCATTCGCATAGTAATTAATATGCAATGGCAATGCCACAACCTGCATAGTAACTTTGTCGCCCTTCATAAAGCTAGGTAACACATCGGCAGTAATTACCTCAACTGGCAGAAGTCCATCGCGTGTATCGTTTCTATTAAAGATAATTACACGTTCAAGTTTCGACGCATTTTTAGGCGTAATATCAATTCCAGAATGAATCATTTTCCACACGCATTTATTTGCGCAGTGAGAATCAAATTCTGTTACTTGAAGTTTTCCATCATGATTTTTTTCAGTCTTCACCCAAAACTCTACATTCCCCATAGATTTGAAGAAATATGGTGTTCCATAATATCCAGTTATAGCCTTACCCTCTTTTGTAACATATCCTACAAATCCCATTAACGAATCCTCGTCCTCATTAAATATACCAAGACCATAGTTTTCAAGCATATTTGACATAATTTTACCTCCTTAAATGATATATCGAATTATCATAAGTATATTATTTTTACACGATATTTGGTCGCCTTTAATGCGACATTTATAAACGTCCAATTAATTTTTGATTTAACCTATGAAGAACATCGTTTACATCCATCAAATTATATACTTTTTCTCTAAATAAATATTCAATAATAATATCTCTCTTACTACTATGAGAAAAAGTATACCCTGCACGAGACAACATATCGTTTGCCTCATCTAAGGAAAGTTCCAACGATAGAGCTAGAGCAATCGCAGTATCTTTAGATGGTTTATATTCACGATTAGATACTATTTTTGAAAACAGACGTCTATCCATTTGTGCAGCTTTATATACTTCAGAGTCTTTTACAACCTTCTCATCTATGTAATATAACAAACGTTCTACAAAGGTTTGATTAACGTTTTTTTCCAATATTTGAAGCATTTCATTAAAATTACAAGTATCTGAATAACCACGCAACAATTGAGTCACCTGATTTACATCATACGGATCTGCCACTCTGGTTTTCTTTGGAATATTATATTTTATTTCTTCATTCGAACTGTCACCAACATTATTTTCACCACTTGTCTCTTCCTTAGCTGTAGGGTCAATGCTTAAACAAAAGTTAATACCCGTTGAACGAATTGGTAACTTATAGTTTTTCGATATATAAAGCATTGCCTCATTTGCATATTTTTTAATTCTTTTTCGTCTTTTAAATCCAAACATACCGCACCTCCTCTTTATACCTCCATTTCTTTTTGTTATACCAATTTTCTCACATTCAAAGTCCAATAAACACACCCGAACCACAAAAAACACAACATTTTCTCTATGTTGACTGCATGAACCCTCGCCCGGGCTTTCGGGCGCAAAGATAGCCCTGTCCCAGAATTAACTTCTCGAACAGGGCCTGTTGGCATTGCAGATAGTCTAGCATGAGCTCTACCTGCAGTAAACATATTTAATTCCACCCCTTCCACACATCCGGCATATAGCCCAGCGTGGACTGCTTTCCATTTCTCACAACCGGTGTCTTAATCACCTGCGGATTCTCCAATATTTTCGCTAATTTATCCTCATCTACGATATGCTTTATAAGCGCCAGAGTATCCTTATCCTTTCCATCCCAGTTAATCATGGCTTCCATTCCACCATTTGCGCTGGCTACAGATGTGAACTCTCCCTTGCTCATACCCTTTTCTTTCATGTCTATGAATTGCGCGAGTAATGAGCCATGCGTATATTCATCGAATGTCTACTGGGAGCTTGCTCACAAGTAGACTCATTCGAGTGAATATACAGACGGCGAATGCCGCGACACTGAGCAACTTGTTGCGAAGTTGTCGGCATGGCTCTCAAAAGAAGCGTTCTGCTTTCTTTGTGTCATTGCACTTTTTTGTGCCGAATATTTGGATGTTCATTGTATTTTTAGTTACCTCTCAAAACATATTATAAAATCATATTTAATTTTATAATAACTCCAGCAACTCTGGAATATCATACTTCAGCGTCTCATAAACAACCTTTAAATCTACATTGCCATAATCATGTACAATTCGATTTCTAAGACCAAACATCGCTCCCCATGGAATGTCACCATGATTGAGCCTATATTCATCTGTCAATTTCTTTGCATTTGCCGAAATCTGAATCATACGAAACAGCATAGAATCTAACAACACTTCATTAGCATTCAATTCTTCCATATCAACATTTCTCATATGCTCTACTATAAACTCCAAATCCTTTCGGATTTTTTCAATATAGTAACTATCTGTTTTCACATTATCCATATATCTTTATTCCATCCTTTAATATTTCTTCTGTTAATTCAAT
>JAFQOE010000108.1 GCA_017395635.1 Lachnospiraceae bacterium
GTATTCAAATCTTGCCATAAACGTCCGATTTCTGTGGATGAAATCGAAAAGTGTATTGATCGTATTGAGACAAAAGTATTTAATCTGGAACAGAAGGAAGTGGACAGTTCGATTATTGGAGAAATTGTTATGGATGAACTGAAAGCACTTGATCAGGTTGCTTATGTTCGATTCGCATCCGTATATCGAGAGTTCAAAGACGCTAATATTTTTATGGATGAGTTAAAGAAGTTGTTGAATTAATATTTCACTGTTCAAAGTCAAAAAGTTTCAACGCAAACATACGAGAAATGCGAAGTATTTTTTGGGCGAGACACGGAACCGTTATGAAATATGAAGGAAAAACACATTTCAAAATTTAATTGCATTTTGAAATGTGTTTTTTATTTTTACTATATTGCAAATTTATAATTGTTATGATATGTTTGATATGTTCATACTCGAGGATGGAAAGGAAGGTCCATGTATAGTCGAGTTCTAAGTGGCACACTGCATGGAGTCGAAGGACGACTCATAACAGTGGAAGCCGATGTCAGCGAGGGCTTACCAATGTTTAATATGGTAGGTTTCTTAGCATCAGAGGTTCGAGAGGCGAGTGATCGTGTGAGAACTGCCTTGAAAAATTCGGGATATCAAATCCCACCTAAACGTATCACCATTAATTTATCTCCGGCAGATGTCAGAAAAGAAGGTTCTGTGTTTGATTTGCCAATCAGTATTGCTTTGTTAGCAGCCTATGGTTATATACCGGCACAAGAGTTAGAGGATGTGTTAATGATTGGTGAATTATCTTTAAATGGGGATGTAAGAGGGGTTCGTGGTATTTTACCAATTGTTGATTTCGCGAGGAAAATGAATATTAAAAAGGTGATTTTACCTTATGACAATCGCAAAGAAGCATCTGTCGTTCCGGAAGTGAAGATATATTCTGCTAAGAATTTGTCGCAAGTTGTGAATCATTTAACAGGCAGTAAAGAAATGATGCCGGTGGACATGTATGTGAGAGATGATTTTGTAGAAAAGTTTTCGGATGATTTTTCGGAAATAAAAGGCCAAGTAATCATGAAAAGAGCTGCAGAAATTGCAGTTGCAGGAATGCATAATCTTTTGTTTTTAGGTCCTCCTGGAGCTGGGAAGTCCATGGTTGCAAAACGTATACCCACTATTATGCCGGAATTATCTTATGAAGAAAGTATTGAACTTACCAAAATCTATAGTGTGAATGGAATGCTGGATCCGGATGAGGGGTTAGTTCGAAGAAGGCCATTTCGTTCGCCGCATCATTCTATTACTGCAAATGCGTTGATAGGTGGTGGTCAGATACCCAAACCGGGAGAGATTAGCCTTGCTCATTATGGCGTTTTGTTTTTGGATGAATTATTAGAATTTCAAAAGAATACCATCGAAATGATGCGACAACCAATAGAGGATGGGTGTGTAACAATATCAAGATTACAGGGAAGTTATACATTTCCTTGCGATTTCATGTTGTTGGCAGCAATGAATCCGTGTCCGTGTGGATATTATCCTGATTTGTCTAAGTGTCGTTGTACTAGTCCGCAAAGAGAACGATATCTGAGAAAGCTATCAGAGCCGATGCTTGATCGGATGGATATGAGTGTTTCGGTTCAGAAATTAAATTATGAAGAATTATACGGAGAACAAGTGGAGGAGTCTTCTGATACGATTCGTCAAAGGATTATTATGGCGCATGCAGTGCAAAAAAGAAGGTTGCAACCATTTGGTATACAATACAATTCGCAGATACCATCCAAAGCATTAGATGCAATATGTGATTTGAGGGAAGAAGAGATTAATCTTCGTCGTGATATTTTTCAAAAATATAATTTGACCGCGCGAGGAGCATTGAAAATTATGAGGGTTGCGAGAACGATTGCGGATTTGGATTGTAGTGATTGTGTGAAATCTAATCATATTTTGGAAGCACTATCTTACCGAATGACAGATTTGTTTCAGAAGGGTGGTGGCTATTAATGGATAGAGAATTATATTGGTATTGGTTTCAGGAAGCCCCCGGAGCATCACGTGCTACGAAACTACGTATGATAGATTATTTTTCGTCACCAGAGATAATATATTATGCATTAGAAGAGGAACTAAAACCTTTTTTTAACAAAACCTTATATTTTAATAATTTTATCAATTCAAGAAATGAAGCAAAGATTCTTCAAAACTATAATCAATTATTAGAGAAGGGTATACGTTTTATACATATGGAAGCTGAGGATTATCCGGAACGTTTCAGGATGATTCCGGATCCACCGTTGGCACTATATCTAAAGGGGGAATTCCCTGATCCTCAAGAAGTGGCAATTGCAATTATTGGTGCAAGAGAATGCACGAGGTATGGAAGTGAGATGGCACGATTTTTTGGAAGAGAATTGGGGAGAGCCGGTGTCCGGATTATCAGTGGTCTGGCCAGAGGGATTGATGGAATGGCACATGAAGGGGCGCTTGAGGCAAATGCATATACGATGGGTGTTTTGGGGTGTGGAATTGATATTGTATATCCGGAGGAGAATTACCATTTGTTTATGCAGATGGAAAAATGTGGTGGTATAATATCAGAGAGTGGATTGGGAATTAAACCTCATGCAGGTTTGTTTCCGCAGCGCAATCGATTAATATCGGGGTTGTCAGATGGAATTTTGGTTGTGGAAGCGATGGAAAAAAGCGGAACATTTATAACGGTGGATCAAGGGTTGGAACAAGGCAAAGAAATATTTGCATTGCCGGGACGCAATATTGATATCAAAAGCAGGGGGTGTAACAATTTGATAAAAATGGGGGCGCATATTGTAACGGAAGTAAGTGATATATTAGAAATTCTTCATTCTAAGAATGTGAATACCGTGAAAGTTTCTGAATTGACGGATGTTGAAAAATTTGTTCAAAAAAACCTGCTTGCACCGAATGAGAAAATAGTGTATAGTTGTTTGCGTGTTGAGCCACAATACGTAGATGAAATTATATGTAAAGCACAAATCGCTCCGCAAGAGGTGTGCATGGCCTTGAATCACTTAACTGTGATGGGAGGAGCGGTAGAGACAATGAGAAATTATTATGCATTGAAATTATAAATATTATCATTTCGGAAGGAGCCTAATTATGGCAAAGAACCTGGTAATCGTTGAGTCGCCTGCGAAGGCAAAAACAATCAAAAAATTTTTAGGTAGTAATTATGAAGTAATTGCATCGAATGGTCATGTTAGAGATTTACCAAAATCGACAATGGGAATTAATGTAGAGGATAATTTTGAACCGAAGTACATTACAATTCGTGGAAAAGGAGATTTATTGGCAACTTTACGGAAGGCTGTAAAAAAAGCAGATAAAGTATATCTTGCAACTGATCCGGATCGTGAGGGTGAAGCGATTTCTTGGCATTTAGCAAATGCGTTGAAATTGGATGACAAGAATTACAAAAGAATTACTTTTAATGAAATTACAAAAAATGCGATTAAGAATTCTTTGAAAGAGGCTCGTGATATAGACTTGAATTTGGTAGATGCGCAACAAGCCAGACGTGTGTTGGATCGTTTGGTTGGTTATCAAATCAGTCCTGTTTTGTGGGCGAAGGTAAAGCGTGGATTGAGTGCAGGGCGTGTTCAATCTGTTGCGTTGCGTTTGGTTTGTGATAGAGAAGAAGAGATTAATAATTTTATTCCAGAGGAATATTGGACATTGGAAGCTGCTGTGAAAACCAATAATAGCAAGAAACTATTTATGGCTAAGCTTCAAAAAACACCAAATGGGAAGGCGGAAATTCGTTCCAAGGAAGAGATGGATGCTGTATTGAACGATTTGAAGGGTGTCGATTTGTCAGTTATTGATACGAAATCCACTACTAGAACGAAAAAATCACCATTACCTTTTACAACATCTACATTACAGCAAGAAGCAGCTAAGAAACTTAACTTTGCGACAGGAAAGACGATGCGCATTGCACAACAATTATATGAAGGTGTGGATATTAAAGGATATGGAACAGTAGGTTTGATTTCTTATCTAAGAACAGATTCGGTTCGTATTTCTGAAGAAGCTAAAGTTGCTTCGGCTGATTTTATTGCATCGCAGTATGGACAGGAATATGTTGCAAAGGTGGAAAAAGGTAACGATTCGGGAAAGAAGATTCAAGACGCTCATGAGGCAATTCGTCCTACGGATGTTACTTTGACTCCTGTTAAAGTAAAGGAACAACTTACCAGAGATCAGTTCCGTTTGTATCAGTTGATTTATAATCGTTTTTTAGCCAGCCAGATGGATGCAGCAAAGTATGAAAGTACAACGATTAAGTTTTCTGCTAAGGGATATGAGTTTTCAGCAACATCTACAAAACTTTTGTTTGAAGGATTTATGGTAGTTTATGCCGTTGAGGATGAAAATGACGAATTAAGAAACTTATTTAGCAATATTAATAATGATAGTGTGATTCAAGTGGAAGAGTTGGTGGATAAACAGCACTTTACGCAACCACCTGCACATTTTACGGAAGGTTCTCTGGTTAAAAAACTGGAAGAATTAGGAATTGGAAGACCAAGTACTTATGCACCCACCATATCTACTATACTTGCTCGTCGATATGTTGTAAAAGAGAGTCGTAATCTGTATGTGACAGAATTAGGAGAGGCAGTTAATCAAATTATGCTAAAAGGATTTCCTGTCATTGTAGATACAGAATTTACAGCAAATCTTGAGATGTTATTAGATAATATTGAAGAGGGTATTGTTAATTGGAAGACTGTTATATCGAATTTTTATCCGGATTTAGATGAAGCTGTAAAGGCTGCGAATGAGGAGTTAGAGCATATTAAAATAGAGGACGAAGTAACAGAAGAGATTTGTGATGCGTGTGGTCGCAATTTGATTGTTAAATATGGACCACATGGCAAATTTTTGGCTTGTCCGGGATTTCCGGAGTGTCGTTTTACTAAGCCTCATTATGAAAAAATCAATGTTTCATGTCCGGAATGTGGCAAGGATGTAGTTTTGAAAAAGACAAAAAAAGGTCGTAAATATTTTGGTTGTATTAATAATCCGGAATGTGATTTTATGACGTGGCAGAAACCATCTGCGAAAATGTGCGAAAAATGTGGTAAAATCATGCTTGAAAAGGGAAATAAATTAGTATGTAGCAATGAAAAATGTGGATTTGTCTCTTCGAAACCAAAGAATAGTTGATAATTTCTAAAATATTCCCTCTATATTTATAAAATTGTTGTTATTGTTTCTGAATTGTGTTAAAATTATCTGTAATTAGGAGGGGTTTTATGAGTGTACAGTTGTTAGATAAAACAAGAAAAATTAACCAACTTTTACATAATAACAGATCTCCTAAAGTTGTCTTTAATGATATCTGTAAGGTTTTGAGTGAGATTTTAGAATCCGATATCCTTGTGATAAGCAAGAAAGGCAAGGTTTTAGGAATTCGTAATCGTTCGGATATTGGTGTAATCACACAGATGATTGCACCGGATGTTGGAGGATTTATAGACAGTTTGTTGAATGAACGTTTTTTAGGTGTTCTTTCTACAAAAGAGAATGTCAATCTGGCGACGCTTGGATTTGAATTTGAAAATTTAGAGCGTTATCAGGCAATTATTACTCCAATTGAAATTGCAGGAGAACGGTTAGGAACTGTGTTTATGTATCGCGAAGATACACCATATACGATAGATGATATTATATTGAGCGAATATGGAACAATGGTTGTTGGATTGGATATGATGCGAAGTGTGAATGAAGAGAATGCAGAAGAAGATAGAAAAATTGCTATTGTTCATTCCGCACTTAGTACGCTGTCAAATTCAGAAGAAGAGGCAATCATTCATGTGTTTAATGAACTAGAAGGATTAGAAGGAATATTAGTTGCATCTAAGATTGCAGACCGGGTTGGAATTACACGTTCTGTTATTGTAAATGCCCTTCGTAAATTTGAGAGTGCTGGAGTAATTGAAACAAAGTCGTCAGGAATGAAGGGTACATATATCAAAGTAGTGAATGAATTTGTGTTTGATGAGCTGAAGAAATTACATAAGGATTGAATGGATTTGATATAGCAAAAGGATTTGTGGGTTCACTCATAAGTCCTTTGCTATTGTTATTTTTAGGTTTTTGTCTTGAAATATATAATATTAAGGAGGAGACGCGAATGATTAATACCAATGTATATAATTATATTAATGTGTTAGACAAGGCTGCGGATGCAGCTAATACAAGAAATGAAATTTTGGCAAATAATATCGCCAACGTAGATACACCCAATTACAAGAGAAAAGATGTTTCCTTCGAGAATTATTTGGAACAGGCTTTGATTGGTGGGGAAATATTGGATGAACGTATTGCAGGTATCAATACACATTTATCAGATTTTGGTGGTATAACATATACGGATAATTCATCGTTATCGTATCGTTTGGATGGTAATAATGTTGATATTGATACAGAGAATGCATACTTAGCGCAGAATCAGATTCGATATAATGCCTTAGTAGAACAGATTGGACAAGAGTTTGGCAGATATAAAACAGTTTTAACCGGAGTATAGGAGGTAAGAATGTATGGGTAGTGGAATTTTTAACTCAATGAATGTTTCTGCTTCTGGAATGACCGCACAGCGTACAAGAATGGATATTATTTCTCAGAATATTGCCAATGTGAATACAACAAGAGATGAAAATGGTGAAGTATATAAAAGACAAACAGTTGTATTTCAAGAGAATTCCAATGCACCGTTTGACAGGGTTTTGAGCAACCGTTTAGAAACATATAAAGCGAAGGGTGTTAAGATTACAGCGATTGTGGAAGACACAACAGAAGGTTCAATGGTTTATGATCCGTCTCATCCGGATGCAGATGAGAATGGCTATGTGATGATGCCTAATGTTAATACAGTGACAGAAATGACTAACTTAATTGATGCCAGTCGTTCTTATGAAGCGAATGCTACAGCATTTAATGCTGCTAAAGCGATGGCCATGAAGGGATTGGAATTATTCCAATAATGATTGACTGTTCAGAAACTAGTGGTTTTGAATGAGGTTCTGAATAGTTGTAGTGATTTTATAGTTTCTTTATGAAAGGATGATGGATATGGCAATTAATGCGATTAATGGTCTTGATTCGTATAATACAATATTTGATAATAACAATGCGGCGCAGGTTACAACGGATAATACAGCAGCATTTGATAGTCTGTTTAGTTCAGCTATTGAGATGTATAAAGAAACAGATGCTTATCAGAATCAAGCAGAACAAGCAGAAATTGATTTTTCACTTGGTTATGCAACTAGTACACATGATTTGGCAATTGCTCAGCAAAAAGCCAATATATCATTACAATATACAGTAAAGGTAACTAACAAAGCATTAGAAGCATACAAAGAATTAATGAACATGCAGATATAGCACGAACGCAACTTTCGTAGAAATGCGACAACTGCTTGCAGTTGTAAGCATTTAAAGAAAGTTATGTGAGTCTAACGAACAGTGAGCTGAAACGAAGTGAAAGCGAACTGCGTTCGTGCGAAAGGAAAGGCGCGAACAACGAACAGTGAGCTGAAACGAAGTGAAAGCGAACTGCGTTCGTGCGAAAGGAAAGGCGCGAACAACGAACA
>JAFQOE010000109.1 GCA_017395635.1 Lachnospiraceae bacterium
AATGTCTTACCTTTTCTATCAGGTCTGCTGCACTCCATCTGCTTCCGTCTGCAAACTCTACCTCTTCTATCTGGTAATAGGTTTCGCCAAAGAAGTTCGGCACGGTGATACGATCTCCACTTTCCTTATTCGTTAAGTACAAATTCCACTGGTCTCGGCTTACAACGATATCTTCCTCTCCGATTCCTTCGCCAAACACAAGCTTATCCGTTCCACTGCTTTCGGTTATTGTATCCGCTCCGTCTCCAAGGTTGAATACATAGGTATCATTTCCTGCTCTACCATGCAGTATGTCATTTCCTTTTTCGCCTGATAACAAATCACTCGCGCCAGATCCGTTCAGAATGTTATTCTCATTATCTCCACCAACAATTTTTTCCGCTAATAAATATTCCAACCATACAGCATTTTTCTCCGCTACCTGATTACAAATATACTGTTTGTCAAAATATTCACCCGCCACAGTATTATTTAACATAAACTTTGCAAAATATGCCACATAGTAATTGGGATATCTTTCTACTAGTGATTCAAAAGCTGCTATAAAATCACATTCATAGCTCTGCTTTTCTTCATTATAAACAATTTCAACACTTTGCAATGTCTCTTTATATATTGTCTGTACTAACAATCGATTATTTACATCTTGTAGTAACTCATTATATAATTCATTCAAAATTGTTGCAGCTCCTACAATCGGATTGGCTCCTCTAGTTCCAACAAACGCTTGTCCATAAATCTTTTCTAAAACAGCTAGTTTCCTGGCATCAATTAATGAACCTCTGCTTGCCGGCTCAATATCCTCTACACCCGCCCAACTATATAAGATATCTTGAACTAATGCCTGCTTCTTATCAATATGTGTCGTTTCCATATATTGATCCACAAGTGCCTTCAGATTATCATTGATAGCCATTGCCTGCGACAGATTCAATAATGTACCACATCCCTTTATTTCGGGATAGTCTTCACCAATACTACTTGTATCAATATTTTCTCCTCTATATTCTGTATCAACATAATCAATCGCAAAATCATATTCATTAATTGCGAAACTATTGCAGATGCCGTCCATTATTCCCTCAGCTTTGATTATGTTTCCGTTTGCATCCAGCTTATTTACAACCTTGTGCGCCAAATCAATTGAAATAATTCCAACTTCTTGGAGCGAATACAATTCGTTATCTGACGATATTCCATTGTTATCAAAATCCATCCATACTCTTAATTGTGAATAGGTACTATCCTGACCATCAAACATACCATCTGCATTCTCATCCAAATCCGATAAGGCCTGAAATCCCGATGTTGCAATACTTCCATCCTTCAGCAAAGTACGGTCGCCAAATAATTCCGTTCCATCATCTATCAAACCATTGCCATTCACATCCCGAACTAATAAGGCATCACCCATAGATATCCATGCTGTTTTTTCTGCAAACCCATCTCCAGCAAAGTCAAAATGTGTACCCTTTTCTAAAGATGTTGTAAATATTCCATCCCCGTTCAAATCAATGACAATCGGATCAACATATGTATTAACCATTGCATCATGATATCGGTTCGGTCTTTTACCCAATAGTTCATTCCGTGCATCATCAACCATATTTCTCACATTTGCCGATGCTACTTTTGCCGTTTCATTTGCCGCATAATTATTTTTCTTTTCTGCAACCTCTTCAGAATCTGTTTCGCTTATCTCGCCATTCTCCCCTGTAATTTTATCATATATTCCACCGTTTTCAGTATTTGTTTCGGTTTCTGTTGTATCATTACTCTCTAAATCTGACGACTCATTATTACCTGATTCACTCTCTCCCTGATTTGTGTGCAGATATTCCATATAATACTTGTATTCCAGAAAATCATACTTTTCGAAGATTTTGTTACGCTCTTCCTCAGACATCTCTTTTATTTTATCGAATATACTCATTCCCGTTTCGCCGTCATAACCTACTTTCGAACAGATATCCGTAATATAGTGAACTGTACCCCCTTCAAACATAACCGCATCAACAGCATTTACGAGATTTTCTCCTTCTAAAACGAAGAAGTTATATATAATCACTTGACATTCTTCCTGATAATCCTTGTTATATTTTATACAAAGATTATCATTTTCTCTTGAATATTCTACCTCAGACGAATTGATTCCACTTCCAAAATATATAAAGTTTAATTCTTTTCCATCATTCGTATTGTATATGATATCTTTTCCGTCATATCTATCAATGACATATATATCATCGCCTGCATGTCCATATAACATATCATTGCCACGACCACCAAAGATAACATCATCACCATCTGCTCCGACAACCGTATCGCGACCATTTCCTCCGTGAAGATAATCGTCTCCCGAGCTTCCAATAATCGAATTAGCAGCACCATTCCCTAAATGATTCACTCCGCCAACGTCATTGGCTGCAACATAGATATCTCCTTTTGTTCCCTGACCTTTGGTGTTCATTCCAGTATTGGTATATTGCAGTTCCTTTTTCAAATCTTCAAGTGTGAACTCGCAGAAGCCCTCAAACATAGATATTACAGTACCCCACAAATTATCATTCACAATTCTAGCCAACGCCACAGCTTCATCTAAAACTTCAGAATGTATTAGTTCATCCAACATACCTATAAGGCGAATTATTCCTTCCTTATTACCTAGTGCATAATTGGACATATATTCCAACATCAATTCCAAAGCACCGGAATCAATCAAATCATAAGCTTCACCATTATAATCATCCTTCGTCATCTCTTCTATCAGTTGATCCAAATCTTCCCTTACACCCCAGACACTCGGCGTTCCAAGATAAGTCTTCACTAATGCCCTAGTGCCTAATTTCAACAATATCTTTTTTCCCAGTGCGCCTGTTGCAAGTTCCATATCATCACTGTTATCCGCTGTAGCCGCTAAAATACTCATCAATGAATTATATATAAGCTTTTTATTCTCCGCATCTGGTTCCGTATTGGTTATATAGCCAATTAATCCTTTTACGAAGTACGAAGTGGCACTGATGTTAGTTGCGCCATTCAAACCGCTTATATTTCCATCTTCATCTGTTGTGAAAATGTTGTCCGGTCTGTGATATCCTGCTGCATTCAATCCAACGCTATTTGCCTCCAAATACATCTTATGGTCTTCTGGTACTGCTGAATTAAACAATACATTCACATAGTCACAGGATGATGCCACTAAATACAGGTTATTTCCTCTCTTTTCAATGGCATCCCTATAAGCTTCTGAATAACATAACTCTGCCGAAAAGCCTTGTCCATCAAAGGATAAACAACGATCAATCAAGGTATCCTCCGAAAATAATGTAACAAAGGTTGCAAGATTTCCACCCTTAGAGTGTCCACTTGTTACAAAACTGTAGTTATTAACTACATCAAGGTTATTGACATAG
>JAFQOE010000029.1 GCA_017395635.1 Lachnospiraceae bacterium
GTTTTATTAGTTATACCCTGATTTGACTATTCGGTACAAGATACTAGACTATTCCACACTTTTGGCTCGTTTGTTAGAGGTAATAAAGTAAACAAAAAAGCTTAAAAATAAAGTGTTTTAGGCTTGACATTATAGGAAGGTGTGGTTTTGTGAAATATATAAAGCAGTTTTTGATTATTATAGCTATATCATTTATAGGAGAATTCTGTAATCAGGTTATCCCCTTACCAATTCCGGCTAGTATATATGGATTAATGATTTTGTTTGTGACTTTGATGACAGGGATTATTAAAGTGGAACAGGTGAAGGAAACAGGAAAATTCTTAATTGAGATTATGCCCTTAATGTTCATTCCGGCAGCGGTTGGATTGTTAGATAGTTGGAATGTTTTAAAACCGATTTGGATTCCGGTGGTGGCAATTACTTTAATTACTACAGTGATGGTAATGGTGATTTCGGGAAGGGTGACACAGTTTGTTATTCGACAGAATAAGGGAAGTGAGAAAAAAGAGGTGACGAGCAATGAATGATATTATCATAGAGTCGGTATTTTTTGGTGTAATGATAAGTTTGTTCGCTTATGAAGTAGGAATACAATTAAAAAGTAAAATAGATATCCTGTTATTTAATCCACTACTAATTGCTATTGTTGTAACCATGTTGATTTTGTCTATTTTTGAGATAGACTATGATGTCTACTATGCAGGCGCAAAATATTTGAGTTATCTGCTTACGCCAGCAACGGTTTGCTTGGCAATTCCGTTGTATGAGCAGGTGGAACGCTTAAAGAAAAATTGGAAAGCGATTCTGGCAGGGATTGGCGTTGGTGTAGTTACAAGCTTAGTCAGTGTCTGGGCATTATCAATACTGGTTGGATTTAGTCACCAGGAATATGTGACATTGTTGCCAAAATCGATTACAACAGCCATTGGAATGGATATTTCAAAAGAGCTAGGAGGACATGTTTCGATTACGGTTGCAGTAATTGTGATTACCGGTTTATTTGGAAACATGGTTGCAGAATTGGTTTGTAAATGGTTTTGCATTGAGGAACCGATAGCAAAAGGAATTGCGATTGGAACATCTTCTCATGCCATGGGAACATCAAAGGCGATGGAAATAGGCGAGATAGAAGGAGCAATGAGTAGTCTTTCGATTGCAGTTGCAGGATTATTAACTGTTGTGGGAGCAAGCATTTTTTCTGGTTTTCTGTGAAAGGTTTCGTATGTTGGCTTAGCCCCAAATTGTCGATTATGTTTTTGGCTTTACGTTGCAAGTAAGGTAGGCAAGGAGCGTTGGAATTGGTTGACAGTCAAGGTATTATTTATTAAACTAAACATTGGATTTTAAGGCTAAATATGAGTTTTAGAAAATTTCTTAATAACTCTTAATACGATAGTGTTTAGATAGGAGAGCGAAGATGGATAAAGAAAAGAATATTAAAGAGACATTAGATGAAAAGAATCCGGAGATTTTGAGTTTGGAAGAATTTTTCGGTGAAGATTTTCAAAAGGAAGCAGATTTTATAGGTGAACGTTTACAGATGGATCCTGAATTGGTGCAAAAAGCTCTTGATGGAGCAGAAGCATTTATGGAGTTTGCAGAAGGAAAAGAAGAGTATATTGTGGAAGATATAGATGAAGATGGTCTTCCTATTAAGGCAATTTCTGGAGATGCATTAATGGCATTTGTCAGTGAAAAGACAGGAATTGATGTGGAAACACTGGATAAGATATATGACTGTGAAGTGGACTATTTTGAACAGTTTGGGTTGATGGAGTAATACAACAGACAATGAGTAATACTATGTAAAAAAGAATCGTAACTATGAAGGTATGGAATAGTTATAAAGGATTATTATTAAGCAAAATGTTATTCGGAGGGAAATAGAATGCAGATTACAGACGAAACCATTGATTACGTTGGAATTCTTGCAAAGTTAGAACTTTCTGACGAAGAAAAAGAGCAGGCAAAGAAGGATATGTCAAGTATGCTCGAATATGTTGGTAAATTGAACGAGTTGGATACAGAAGGCGTTGAGCCAATGAGTCATACATTTTCTGTGCATAATGTGTTCCGTGAGGATGTTGTAACTAATGGAGATGACAGAGAGAATATGTTGAAAAATGCACCAGAGCAGAAGGATGGAGCATATAAAGTTCCTAAGACATTCAACTAAAATGAGCGTATCTCTATGTGTTAATATAGTTGACTGCTAAAAGTCCTTATGAATGTTATGGAAATAATTGCGAAATTCATAAAAGGCCAGCAATACAAAATAGAGTTGTGTAATTACCTATGAGTGTTGTGGAGAGAAAGGAGAACGACATGGATTTGAGTTTGACGGCAGTAGAGCTTGGAAAGAAGATTAAGAATAAAGAGATATCCGTGGTGGAAGCGGTTACTGCTTATTTAGATAGCATGGATGCAAAGGAAAAGGACATTAATGCTTTTATAACCATAGATAGAGAAGGCGCGTTGAAGCGCGCAGAAAAAGTGCAGAAATTGATAGATGAAGGAACGCTTACGGGACCTCTTGCCGGTGTCCCTGTTGCGATTAAAGATAATATGTGTGTAGATGGAATGCTTACGACATGTTCATCTAAGATTTTAGGTAACTTCAAGCCAACTTATACTGCAACTGCAGTGGAAAAGTTAGAGGCAGCGGGAGCCATTATTGTGGGTAAGACCAATATGGATGAATTTGCTATGGGTTCTACTACAGAGACATCTTATTATGGGGCAACAAAGAATCCTTGGGATTTGAGTCGTGTGCCAGGAGGTTCTTCAGGAGGTTCTGCGGCAGCAGTTTCAGCAGAGGAAGTTCCATATGCATTAGGTTCTGATACGGGTGGAAGTATTCGTCAACCAGCAGGATTTTGTGGTGTAACAGGAATTAAACCAACCTATGGAAGAGTGTCTCGTTATGGTTTGATTGCCTATGGTTCTTCGTTAGATCAGATTGGGCCACTTGCTAAAGATGTGACGGATTGTGCTACTGTTTTAGAAGTGATTTGTGGTAAAGATGATAAGGATTCTACTTCTGTAGAAGAGTTGGGTGCGGATTTTACATCTGCATTGGTAGATGATGTAAAAGGCATGAAGATTGGTATTCCAAAGGATTACTTCGGTGAAGGTTTAGATCCTGAAGTAAAAGAGGCTGTTATGACGGCAGCCAAGACATTAGAAGCGAAGGGTGCTATCCTAGAAGAGTTTGATTTGAGTTTGGTTGAATATGCAATTCCAGCATATTATATTATTGCTTCGGCGGAAGCAAGTTCGAATCTCGAGCGTTTTGATGGTGTGAAATATGGTTATCGTACAGAGCAATTCAGAGATCTTCATAACATGTATAAGAAGACTCGTTCAGAAGGATTTGGTGCAGAAGTTAAGCGCAGAATTATGTTAGGTTCCTTTGTGCTTTCTTCTGGTTATTATGATGCATATTACATGAAAGCACTACGTACAAAGGCTATGATTAAGAAAGCATTTGATCGGGCATTTGAAAAGTATGATGTCATTTTAGGACCGGTTGCTCCGACGACAGCTCTTAAGCTCGGGGAGTCATTAAATGATCCTATTAAGATGTATTTAGGTGATATCTATACCGTATCTGTGAACTTAGCGGGGATTCCCGGCATTTCTCTTCCGTGTGGTTATGATAGTAAAGGACTTCCGATTGGTTTGCAGTTACTTGGTAAACATTTTGATGAGAAAAGCATTATTCGGGCTGCATTTTCATTTGAGCAGACACGACCGTATAAGCGACCAGAATATGCAGTAGAAAGGGGGCAGAAACATGCATAAGGCTTACGAAACAGTTATTGGTTTGGAAGTGCATGTGGAGTTGGCTACAAAGACAAAGATTTTCTGTGGATGTTCTACAGAATTTGGTGGCGCTCCGAATACACATACCTGTCCGGTGTGTACCGGTATGCCGGGTTCGCTTCCTGTATTGAATAAGGATGTAGTAAATAAAGCGATTGCGGTTGGTCTTGCAACGAATTGTACGATTACACAGAATTGTAAGTTTGACCGTAAGAATTATTTCTATCCGGATAATCCACAGAATTATCAGATTTCACAGCTTTACTATCCAATTTGTAGAGATGGAAAAGTTGAAATTGAAGTGAACGGTGAGAAAAAGTGGATTGGTATTCACGAGATTCATATGGAAGAGGACGCTGGAAAATTAGTTCATGATGCATGTACAGATGGTTCATTAGTGGATTATAACCGTTCGGGAGTACCGTTGATTGAGATTGTATCGGAACCGGATATGCGCTCCGCGGAAGAGGTAATGGCTTATCTTGATAAGCTCCGTACTACAATTCAGTATTTGGGGGCATCAGACTGTAAGCTTAATGAAGGTTCCATGCGTGCGGATGTGAATCTTTCTGTTAGAGAAATAGGTGCTATGGAGTATGGTACTCGTACAGAGATGAAAAATTTGAACTCATTTAAGGCGATTGCCAGAGCAATTGAGAATGAAAGAGAACGTCAGATTGCATTGTTAGAGTCTGGTCAGGAAGTCGTGCAGGAAACAAGAAGATGGGATGATACAAAGGAATATTCCTATGCAATGCGTTCCAAGGAGGATGCGCAGGATTATCGTTATTTCCCAGATCCAGACCTTGTACCCATTATTATCAGTGATGAATGGTTAGAGGACATTCGTGCAAAACAGCCGGAGTTTCGCGAGGAGAAGAAGGCTCGTTATCAAAAAGACTTTGGATTACCGGAATATGATGCGGATATTTTAACCGGAACCAAGAAGTTAGCAGATATCTTCGAAGAGACAATTGCACTGGATGCAAATCCTAAGAAGGTTTCTAACTGGTTAATGGTTGAAACCATGCGTCTTCTAAAAGAAAATGAAATGGAGCCGGAAGATATCAGGTTCTCGGCAAAGAATCTTGCGAAATTGATTCAGTTGACAGATTCTCAGGCAATTAACTCTACAGTTGCAAAGGAAGTATTTGAGAAAATTTTTGCAGAGGATATTGACCCAGATAAGTATGTAGAAGAAAAAGGTCTTAAGACTGTGAATGACGAAGGTGCTCTTCGTGCTACGGTTGAACAGGTGATTGCTGAGAATCCACAGTCGGTAGAGGATTACCGTAATGGTAAGGAAAAAGCGATTGGTTTCCTAGTTGGTCAGACTATGAAGGCCATGAAGGGGAAAGCGAATCCGGGAATGGTGAATCAGATTTTGAAAGAATTATTGTAAAGTTATTAATATCTAATAGAATTTAAAGGGAGAGGAACATAAGATGAGAGATAGTAAGAAAATGGTTGGAATTGTAGGGTTGTTGATTCTTTTGGCGAATGTAGCCATATTCTTTTGGCCAACACCGGCTAGACAGGATTTAAGAAATTTGAGAAAGAACCATGATATTCTGAAACAAAATTTTCAAGAAATAACTGCAGAGGTTAAAACTTGGAATACAAACTTTCAAGGAGGTAATCTCCAATATAGTGTGAATACTCTGTTAGGTGATTTTCAGAGTGGTGTAAATAATGTTATTGTTCCGAATGTGAATAATTCAATTGCTATTCTTAATATGACAGAATTATCAACACCGGAAGTGATTGCATTAAGGGATCAGTATGTTAAAAGTTTGGAAGCATATAGAGATGGTGCAGAAAAAATGTTAGCTGCATTGAAAGCGAATGATCAGGAATTGTTCGATGAGGCAAAAGCTTTATTAGAGCAATCGGAGAGAGATTTGCAGGCGTATTATGATAGTTATAAAGCGGTGGCAAAAAAGAACAATTTCATATATTTTGATTAAGAGTAAGATTGTTCCACATGGATAAAAGGATGTGGAGTGAAATAGTTATTTAGAGCTGAAAGAAAAAACGGTTATATGGACATACTAGAAATAGAGAGGAGTATGCCATATGACCGTTTTTTTGAATCAGATTGAATTGTATCTAATGTATATTGTAGAAATGTGCATCGTTCTTTTAGAATTGTTTGGTGTTATTGTTTTGGTGTCTGTGGGGATTCGTTCCTTTATACAGTGGATTCGACATAATACCAGACTTCGACTGAATTTGGCAAGAGGAATTGCGCTATCTTTGGAATTCAAGATGGGGAGCGAGGTTCTTCGTACTGTGGTAGTAAGGGAGTGGGAAGAACTTGGCATATTAGGAGTAGTAATTGTGCTTAGAGGATTGCTTACATTTCTAATTCATTGGGAAATTAGGCATGAAGAGAAAGCATTGCAGAAATTGACAGATTAACATTATTTGCTTGCAAAAAATTGGAAAAGTTTTTTTCTATGCATATCAAAATAACTAGTCAAATAAAAATGATTTTGATATTATAAAACATTGTGGAGATAATAAATAACAAAAGATGGAGACATGATATATGATACAGCATCCAATTGAACCAATATATGATAAGAATTCAAAAATTTTAATATTGGGAAGTTTTCCTTCTGTGAAATCCAGAGAGGAAGGATTTTTCTACGGACATCCACAGAATCGTTTTTGGCGAGTGTTGTCTGCGGTATATAAAGTAGAAACACTTCTGACGATAGAAGAGAAAAAGAAATTTTTGTTGGAGAATCATATCGCAGTCTGGGATGTGATACAGTCATGCAATATTGTGGGTTCATCAGATAGTAGTATCAAAAATGTAGTGCCAAATGACTTGCAAAAGATACTTGATGAAGCCTTAATTGACAAGATATTTGTAAATGGGAAAAAGGCAGAACAGCTATATAAGAAATATATTCAGCTAGAGATTGGAAGAGAAGCGATTTGTCTTCCGTCTACTAGTCCGGCTAATGCAGCGTGGAGTTTGGAAAGTTTGGTTGAAAAATGGAGCAAGGAAATGTTAAACAGCTAAAATGTATTTGACCCTATAATCCACTCGAATGAGTTGATTATAGGGTCTTGTTATTTGTGTTGATAATAGAATACCGCTAATTGAGTGCGGTCCCTTAATTCTAATTTTTCCAGGATGGAGCTTAAGTAGTTGCGAATTGTTCCCTCACTTAAGTAAAGATTGGTAGCAATTTCTTTGTTGCTTAATCCGTCAGCAACAAGGGTAATGATTTCGTATTCCTTGTCAGAAATATCATAAGAGGAATAATCAAAGGAATCGCCACTTTTCATTAGTTCAGGAATCTTTTCCATAACTTCCGTTCCATATACATTCTGTCCAGAGTAGACAGCTTTCAGAGCAGGCACAATATTTTCGTAATTCTGTTTCACAATATAGCCTTTGGCACCTAGTTCAAGGGCTTTTACTATGTATTCATCATCCACAAAAGTAGTAAGGAAAAGCACTTTTGCATCAGGATAAACTTTGATTAATTCCGCCAAAGCATCGGTTCCGTTCATTCCCTTCATACGGATATCCATCAGTAATACATCGGGATTGTATTCCTTGTATAGAGGAACAGCATCGGAACCATCGTTTCCGACAGCTTCTACTGTAATATCTGAATCAGCTTCTAATATCATTTTTAATGACATGCAGACCAATTGGTCGTCATCTATTAATACAATTCGCATATGAGTTCTCCAATCTAATAATTCCATTACAGTATAACATTGTGCATAATATGGTGCAAATGAAAATACAATCATTTCTTGTGCGTTTTCGATGAAACTGCATGGTCTTGAACCGTTACGAATTACATAAGTAGGAAAAACAAGAAAAGGAATACACTTGTGTAGCGTGTATTCCTTTAAGAAACTTATAGGTTATTGTCTTCTTCTGAGGTTTTAGAAGAAGATTGACTATTTGTCAGTTTCATTACTGTAATGGAAGTAATGGTGTTGTTATCACCTAGAGTAATTGTGATAAATGAACCTTCAGCGATATCATCCATAGTGCAGTCTTCCAATACAGACTCATCTGTAATGGTTAATGTAAATGTGCTGCCACCTTGTGAGAACATGTTTTTAAAGGCATCCCCATTCGGCATTTCGCCCTTTGGCATGTCGGTAGGCATTTCCCCATTTGGCATTTCAGGAAGATTTGAACCATCTAGACCTTCTGGCATCTGAGGTGGTGTTAAAGATTCTTCTCCTGTAGCTTGTGTTGCATCTGTGTTATTGTCTGTACTCCGTTCTTCCGAGTTGTCACGCTCTTCGTTGCGGTTGCCCATACGTCCACCGCCAAAACCACCAGACATTGACACGGTAACTTTGTCGCCATCTACAGCGGTAATGGTACCAGAAAGAGTTGCGTTACTAAAATCCAAAGAATTGCTTCCGGCGCCTTTACCACAGCCCCCAAGTAAGGAAGCTGTAAGCATAAGTCCTAGGGCAACAGATATTATTTTTTGTTTTGTTTGCATAAGAATTCTCCTTTTCAAATTTCTGATTGATAAATTCTATCTTTTCACGCAACAGTATATCGATAAAACCTTGAAGAAAAATTGAAAAAGTATGATCTTTTTATTTCTGTACGGATACAAATATGCGGAAACCATTATCATTTTTTATATGTATTATTCCGTGTAACGCATCTACCCGTTCTTTCATGTTGGAAAGGCCGATTCCGGTAGATTCGTTCTCTACATTCTTAGAAGATTTCTTGGTTCCGTTATCTTCTACAAGTAGCTGATAAAATCCAGGATGTTCTTTTACGGTAATGGTAACCTTGGTTGCGTTGCTATGCTTGATGGTATTGTTCAAAGCTTCCTTTGTGATTGCGAGGAAACAGTATTTTATATCTTTGGGAATATGCTTCGAAGTTTCACATTCCAATTGAACAGAACAAAAATCAAAATTATCTACGAGGTTTTCTAAAGCCTGTTTTAAGTCTATGGATTCATCATGTAAATCATGAACACTATTACGGATACTGTTCATAGCAGTATCTAAAGATTCTTTCAATGTAGTTAAATGTGGTTTCAAGGTATCATCTTTGCAAATGGCAAGCATTGCACCAACCTGTAAGATAGAACGGGAAAGCATATGCCCTACATTGTCATGAATTTCCCTTGCAATTCGGTTGCGTTCTTTTAAAGTAGCAATGTATATTTGGTCATTTTGTTGCTCTAATAACTGACGGTTCTTTTTTCTCAGTATTATTTCATTTTCTTTGTTGTAATCCCGTGATTCATTAATGGTATTCTGTAATGTAATGTGCTTTTTTGTCTGATAAGCCAGATAGAAACTAAGCAAAATCAATGGAAGAATCAACAGATGGGAATAAGTTTGTGTTCTTATGATTAGATTTGCAATTGGAAGCAAATAGAGTGCTAATATGGCGTATTGCTTACGACAAAAGTAAGGATAACATATCAGAGGTAAGTAGAATGCGGTTTCCGGTATTAACAGTGTAACAGGTAATGCAAGAATTCCCAAAATAGCGGCTGCTTCACGTTTTTTTACCACTGTTATAAAGCAAAAAAGGGCAAATAGCAGTAATATGCAGGTGATGTGTAATGCATCAAACAGGCCAAAAGGAAAAAGGAGCGTACATAGTACAAATATAATGAGAGCGTCTATATAAGTTGACATAATATTAAAACATCCTTTCCAAAGTATAGGGTAAGATGACGGTACGAAGTTTATAAAGAAAACTACAGTTACGCAATTGTCAAGTATTCTTGTATTATATAGGATTCATTCTCGAATATCCATAACAAAACCGAAAATATGACAAATGTCATAATTTTTCCTTACATTCTTCACTTACAATTGTATATGCAATTTGGTATGATACGAATGTAAGGTGAAGCAAGTAGTGAATTGTGGAAGAAAAAATATTAGTAACGATTCAGAACCACATTCGAAAATGCTTGGCTCTGAACAGTTACAAAATATCCATCATAGGAGGAAAATAAAATGGTAGTAAAAATTGAGAACTTAGTAAAAAGATATGGCGATTTGGTGGCATTAGACCACTTCAATCTTGAAATTGAGGAAGGTGAAGTGTTTGGGCTTTTAGGACCAAATGGTAGCGGAAAATCAACCACAATCAACTGTCTTTTAGCTTTATTGGAATATGACAAAGGAACCATTGAGGTGTTTGGTGAAGAAATGACACCTACCAGCTACGAGTCAAAAAAGAACATTGGTGTAATTATGCAAAATGTTGCGGTATTTGATGAACTTACGGTATATGAAAATATTGATTACTTCTGTGGTTTGTATATTAAGGATAAAAATGAACGAAAGAAATTGGTAGAGGAAGCAATCGAGTTTGTAGAACTTCAGGATTATCGCAAATTCCGTCCTAAGAAGTTGTCAGGTGGTTTGCTTAGAAGATTAAACATTGCCTGTGGAATTGCCCACAAGCCCAAATTGATTATTTTGGATGAGCCAACGGTAGCCGTTGACCCACAGAGTCGTAATAAGATATTGGAAGGTATTCAGAAGTTGAATCAAGAAGGTGCAACTGTCATATATACTAGTCATTATATGGAAGAAGTGGAGCAGATATGTACCCGTATTGCAATTATGGATAAGGGTAAGAATATCGCCCTCGGAACGAAGGATGAGTTGAAGGGTATGATTGATCTTGGAGAAACCATCAGTGTAGAGATTTTGGAACTTCCAGAAGCAGTAAAGGAAGAAATCGCACATCTGCCACATGTAATGAATGTGACTTATGAGAATCATTTATTGAAGGTAAGATTCTCAAAGGGTAAACACAATCTAATTCGTTTGTTGGATGTATTGAAGGAAAAAGAAATCGGCTTTGCTGGAGTTCATTCGGAGCTTCCAACCTTGAATGATGTATTCTTAGAGATTACAGGAAAAGAACTTAGAGATTAAGGAGGGAAAAAGGATGCAACAATTTGGATATTCGATAAAGCGCTCACTGCGTAGCATAGAAGGAATTTTCTGGGCATTGGTTTTTCCTTTGTTTCTCGGGCTGATTTTCAAATTTATGTTTGGAAATCTTGGCACATACGAACAGTTTTCAGAGGTGGCTGTCGGTGTGGTGGAACAGACAGAAAATGACGTTTTTGTGGAAATGTTGAAGGAAATCGAGATGGAAGAAGACTTGCATATGTTTGAAGTCTTTGAATATGAGAATGTGGATGAAGCAGAAAAGGCTTTACAGAATGAAACAGTATATACTTACATTGTAGTAGATGGTGATGAATTTACTTTGATGATTCGTAAGATGGATATTTACACATCACTTGTAAAATCCTTTGTGGATCAATACAAGCAAAATTATACTTTGATTGAAGAGGTTGCAAAAAAAGACCCTAAACAGGCTGTTGCATTTGCTACAAATCTGTTTGATTCAGATAGTATTGGTTTGGAGGAGATTGAATTAAAGGGACAGGATAAGTCTCCATATACACAGTATTTCTATGCATTGCTTGGTATGGCATGTCTGATTGCATCTATGTATGGATTAGGACATGGAATGGATTTACAGGCAGATATGACTACAATAGGTGCAAGAAGAAATGTGGCACCGACACCGAAGATGCAACAGTTTGTGACGGATTTTCTTGCGAGTATGACAATGTATAGTGTGTTGATGACGATTGTATTGGTTGCTGTAGTGTATGTATATGGACAGGATTTTGGCGATAATTTTGGTTTGGTCTGGCTAGTTACTATAGTAGGAACCTTCACCGGATTAGCGGGTGGATATTTGATTGCAACTTGGGTGAAGGGTCCGAAAGGCAAGAAAGAGGCAATGTGTATTGCATTTTTCATGGTAAGTTCCTTCCTTGGTGGACTACAAATGGCGGAGATGCCTTACATTTTAGAAGAGAAATGTCCGATTATTAATCGTATTAATCCGGCGACGTTGCTTGTAAATGCGTATAAGAGCTTGGCTGTATTTGGTGATTATCAGCAATATGCAGTGAATGTAATTTCCTTATTGGTGATTGGAGTATTATTCATGATTTTTAGTGTGGCAAAGTTAAGGAGGACAAAGTATGCAAGTATTTAAATTGTATTTCAAGTTATTAAGAAGTAATAAAGGGATTCTTATCATGTACTTTGCCATTTTTTTAACAGTGGCACTTGTGATATCAAACGCACAGTCGGTAGATGGTAACAATAATCAAGAAGCAATGAAGGAAGAGATTCTGACAATTACCATTATTGATGAGGATCAAAAATCGTTTGGTAATGGATTAAAAGAATATTTTAGTAGTGGAAATGATATTGTCGATATGGAGTACGATGAACAAAAAATACTGGATAAGCTTTATTGGAGAAAATTGGATTATGCATTGGTGATTCCGAAGGGCTTTGAAGAAAGCTTGTTGGATGAAGATGTAAAAGATATGACCTTAAAATGTATGAAGGTTCCGGGCTACTTTGATGCTAGTTTCTTTGAATCTGAATTATCTTTATATACTTCAAAGCTGACAAGTTTGTTGAAGGCAGGATATTCCGTAGAAGATGCTCAGAAACAGCTATTGGATTTGCAGGATGAACAAACAAAAGTGGAGCTTGCTACCTTTGTGAATGCTAACCAGAATGACAAATCTACAACATTTCTTGCTTATGTTCCATACCTTTTTATTACGCTTGGCATGAACGGAATTGGATTGATTTTGTTGACATTTAATGCACCGTTGGTAAGAGCAAGAATGGAGTGCAGTTCCACAACAATGAAAACAAGAATAGCAGGTTTAGTAGGTGGTATTTTATTATATGGTATGTTACTCATGGTGACTGTAATTGTGGTCGTAGCAATTGTATCAAAGGGGCGTATTTTCATGGATGTAAGATTCCCGTATTTCCTTATCAACATGTTTGGAATGTTGCTCTTTAGCTTAAGTCTTGGTTTCTTTACCGGAACAATTGCAAAGAATCAGGATGCGGTAAATGGTCTTGTCAATGTATTAAGTATTGGACTTTGTTTCCTTGGTGGAGTGTTCGTTCCATATGAATTCTTTGGGGATGCTGTATTGAAGGTTGCCAAATTTGTGCCGACTTATTGGTATGCAGTAACCAATACCAAAATTGGTGCGATGACAGAAATGACGTCTGGTCTTGCAAATGATATTTTCTGGCAGGTTGGGTTAGTGTTAGGATATGCACTTGTGATTTTTTCGGTTACGATTGTAATTATTGCAAATAGAAGAAAACAGACTGCATGAAATCCTAATTTATAGAACTCTCCCTGACTTTCGTAAGCGGACGAAAAATCCTGTTGAAATTGTGAATACACACATATAAAGCAATATGAAATTTGCTAGGCTCTACGAATATAAGATTTGCTAAGTGGTTTCAGATATCAGTGAAACCGTCCGGGTCGGCTGAGATACGCCGTCCTGGCTAGTCTCAGCCTTATGCCAACATCCGTGTTGGCATATCCCTGTTTTTTTGAGGAAACCACTAACCAAATCTAATATTCTCCGAGAAATCGCAAGTTTTCATATTGTTTTATTTATGTGTTTCGCTAACACTTTTTTTACAGGATTTTTCTGCCCTTTTCCGAAAGTCTCGCCACGCCCGATGCCTTTTCCAGATAAAATCTACCGATGGAGAAAATAGGGATATTTCAGTTTTTGTTATTCCGTTAATTGTAGTGCATTTATGTATTACATTATCACGTGAATCAAATGTAGAGAACGGCATCGGGTTTGGCGGGATATTCAGAAGAACAGAAAAATCCTACTATAGTGTGTAGCGTTACACGAAATAAAAATAATTATGACAATTTGTTTTCTCGTAGGATATTAGATTTTCTTGACAATTCATAAATACAATAGGGATATGCCAACAGGATGTTGGCATAAGGCTGAGTCAGCCATGGATGGCGCATCTCAGCCGACCCGAACGCAGCCATATATTAACGGAATTGTTTAGAAAATCTTATATCCGCAGAGTTCAACAAATTTCATAATTCATTTTTATAAGTGTAACAAACTCATAGTAGGATTTTTCGGCCTCTGAATATCAGGGAAGTTTTACAATGTGATAATTCCAAGTCCGTTTAAAATTGAGCTGATTAGGATAGCTATAATTAAAATTGGGGAGAAGTATTTAATTAAAATAACGTACAACTTCTCGCTTTTGAATTTCTCAGTAGAGGAATTAATCTCATCTGTAATTGTTTTTGTTTTAATAATATATCCAACAAAGATACAAGTTAGCAATGCAACAACCGGCATCAATACGCTGTTGGAAAGGAAGTCCCACATATCAAGGATGCTTAATCCTTTTACGGAAATGTGACTCCAAATTCCGAATCCAAGTGAGGATGGAATTGCCATAAGAATCGTATAAACTGCTACCGCAACAGTTACCAATTTACGGCTCTTTCCACTTTTTTCAACAAAGATAGATACAACTGTTTCCATCAAAGAAACGGAAGAAGTTACAGCGGCAAAGAATACCAATATAAAGAATGCACCACCAACGATGTGACCGCCTGCCATGCTGTCGAACACCTTAGGAAGTGTGATAAACATAAGGGTTGGACCAGCCTTTAAGGCTTCTGTGCTTCCGTTGTTAAATACGAATACGGCAGGCACAACCATAAGTCCGGCAAGAAATGCGATACCGGTATCAAAGATTTCGATGTTACGAACACTTAATTCAATGTCATCTTCTTTTTTCATGTAAGAACCATAAGTAATCATAATTCCCATAGCCAATGATAGAGAATAGAATAACTGGCCAAGCGCCGCAAGGAAGGCGCTGGCTGACATCTTTGATAAGTCAGGCTTGAAGTAGTATACAAGTCCGTCTGTTGCTCCCGGTCTGGTAACAACAAAAATAGCGATTACAATAGATAAAGCAATGAGAAGTGGCATGAGAACCTTACTCATGTTTTCGATACCTTTGTTAACACCTAATAAAATAATAGCCATAGTTGCCAAAACGAATACAGCTAACCAGATGATTGGCTCGCCTACCTGACCGATATAGTCACCAAAGAACTGATCGCCGGCTGCAGCCGTTCCCTGTCCGGATAGATATACCCAGGCATATTTGATTACCCAGCCACCAATTACACAGTAGTAAGGCATGATGATAATAGGAACGGCACTGGCAAGTACTCCTAAAAATTTCCATTTTTTGTTCAAATGACTAAATGCGTACAAAGCACTTTTTCCTGTTTTTCTACCAATGGCAATTTCTGTAGTCAAAAGTGCAAAACCAAATGTTACTGTAAGCAGTAGGTAGATTAAGAGGAATGTTCCTCCACCATACTTTGCAGCAAGATAAGGAAAACGCCATAGGTTTCCGAGACCTACTGCAGAACCGGCAGCGGCAAGGACAAATCCTAATCTGCTGGAAAAGTTGTCTTTTTTGTGTTTCATGATAAACCCTCACTTTTTCATTTTCTTATAGTTCAAAATCTAGGAAATTCTCGACAGATTTTGAATGATTGCGTATTACCGCACAATGCCAATATCATATCACGAAAGAAGAGAGAAGGAAAGCAGAAAATAAAAGAAAAAATATACAATAACAATGCTATTGAACACTTACGAATGTTTGTAATATTAGGAATTTTTTTGAAGAGGATAAATGTATAATTTTGATATAATGTTTGATATAATGTAACTGTTTAGAGTCAAGGATTTTCGGATAAGGACTTGGATAATGCTTGCGATATAATGTAAAGATTTACAAGCCGGAAGAGTAGTTCGTGATAGAAGATATTGAAATAGAGAAAGGATAACAAATGAACAATAAAAAGAGGATATTAAGTGTGTATATAATTTTGTGGATTACAGTGTTGAGTGTATTCAATCCAATTTATGTGCAGGCAACTGGTGTTTCTGGTGATGATCTTGTGATTGCATTAGACCCAGGGCATGGTGGAGAGGAAGATGGTGCTAATTATTATGGGATTCAGGAAAAAGATTTGAATTTGAAGTTGGCAAAAATGGTGCAGAAAAAGCTTTTAGAATATCAAGGAGTAAATGTCATCTTAACAAGAGAAGTTGATGAGGATGTAACTTTATGGGAAAGAGCGAATCGTGCCAGTAAAGAAGGAGCGGATATTTTGTTGAGTATGCATTTCAATGCCAGTGTATCTCATAAGAGCAACGGTGCTTCTGTGTATATTAGTACAGGAGAGTTTTATAAAGAGAAGTTGATGCAATTAGGTGACAATCTGTTAGGTGAGTTTGAGTTTATTGGTCTTAGTAATGCAGGTATGTTTGCAAGAGTTACCCAAATGAACGGTAGGAGATCAGATGGAAGTTTTGATGATTACTATGGTGTTTTGAGACATTCTTATAATCATGGAATTCCGGCGATGATTATTGAGCATTGTTATATGGATTCGGAAGTGGATAAGGACTATTTCAATGCAGATGAAGGGTTAGAATTGTTAGCGCAAGCAGATGCCAATGCCATTGCAGCATATTATGGGTTATGTAAACCTAATGAGGTTGCGCAGGAAGCAAAACATGCGACAGTATTTGGTGCGACTACAAAGGCTATAGAGCGTAATTACTATGAAGCACCACGATTGAAAAGTATATTCTTGAAAGAATACGATGGAAAAACACCGGGAATGGCTACTTATGAAGTGGAGATTGAAGATGGTGTGGGTGTATCGACGATATATCTTGTTTATAAGAATGTGGTAGATGGAAGTACTTTTACAATCTATTTGAATTTGGAGAAAAGTTTACATTCGGGTGTACATGAAGTAATAGCGTATTTTCCTTCCAATCTTTCTATAGGTGAATGTGATTTGTCCTATGTGGGAGTATATAACGAGGTAGGCTTGGATGCCGGATATAATCGTTACGGTGGACAGATGATAGGCTATGGAATGTGCGATTGGTTGAATTCCTTTTATTATAACGGAGAAGCAGACTTGAATATAATGGAAAAAACCAATATTTCGCCGATTAAGACAGACTATATTATTGATAATATTCGAAAGCAGATGGTGTATAAGAGAATGCCTTTTGTGCAACCGAAAGTATTTGGAAGGTAATGTGATAATTGAGCATAATAAAAGACTTGGATGCCCAAGTCTTTTATTGTGCTTATTGTTCGTCTATCATTTGTTCATAATCAGAAAATACAAAATCAAAGATGCCGGCCATACCGGTGAATTCACAGCCGTAACGATACATACCATCCGGTAAATCAAAACGGTGTAAAATCTTAACAACTGTCATAAGTTTTTGTTCAGAGCTTTCTAATGTCATAGTAGCATTGAAATAATATCCCTCTGGAATTAATGTAGTAGTCCGAAATCCGATTCCGTTTTTGGAAATATCGAACACTTCGATTTCGGCATTTAAATCACGAATGACATCATTGTTCTGCTTGAATACTTCAGAAACTTCAAGCTTTAGACTGATAGGTAATCTTTTATATTTTCTTTTTTCTTCCATGGTTGTAACCTCCCAATATAATAAATTAGAATGTAAACGCCACCTGATAAAAGCACGTTCCGGTGACCTGCAACAAATATGGCTTATTGTACCATATATACAAAAAAATAACAAACAAAACCTTTCAAAAATAAAAAATGACAAAATCATTTTTAATGGAAAAGTTAGAATGGAACAATATAATAAATGTGTTATAATGTGATTGGATATAATAAGATTGGTAATAAGTATGCGAATCGTAACTGTGAAGGTACTGAATAGTTATGATGGTAGTTATGTTGTAAAGGAATAATTTAGGAGGTCATTTATGAAAGACAAGTATGTAAGTCCATTATCGGAGAGATATGCAAGTGAGGAAATGCAGTACATTTTTTCGCCAGATATGAAGTTTAAGACATGGAGAAAGTTATGGATTGCCTTAGCTGAAACAGAATATGAATTAGGTCTTTCGGAAAATGGAAAACCGGTTATTACGTTAGAACAACTTGAAGAGTTAAAAGCATATCAAGATGATATTAATTATGAAGTTGCCAAAGAAAGAGAAAAGCAAGTTCGCCATGATGTTATGAGCCATGTGTATGCGTATGGACAGCAGTGCCCAAATGCGGCCGGTATTATTCATCTTGGTGCTACAAGTTGTTATGTAGGTGACAATACCGATATCATTGTCATGACAGAAGCTTTGAAATTAGTTCGTAAGAAATTATTGAATGTTATAAATGTACTTGCAAAATTCGCAATGCAATATAAAGATATGCCAACGCTTGCATTTACTCATTTTCAGCCAGCTCAGCCGACAACGGTCGGTAAGAGAGCAACTCTTTGGTTAGAAGAATTAATGCTTGATTTAGAAGATTTGGAATATATGATTTCTCAGCAGAAATTACTTGGTTGCAAGGGAACGACAGGAACGCAGGCAAGTTTTTTAGAGTTGTTTGATGGAGAGCATGAAACGGTTCGTCAAATGGATGGAATGATAGCAGAAAAAATGGGATTCAAAGAGTGTTATCCGGTATCGGGGCAAACATATTCCCGTAAAGTAGATTCCAGAATATTGAATGTTTTGAGTGGAATCGCACAGAGTGCACATAAATTTTCGAATGATATTCGATTACTTCAGCATTTGAAGGAAATTGAGGAACCTTTTGAGAAGAATCAGATTGGTTCGTCTGCTATGGCTTATAAGAGAAATCCAATGCGTTCAGAAAGAATTGCTTCTTTGGCTAATTATGTAATGGTGGATGCAATGAACCCGGCTATTACATCTGCAACTCAGTGGTTTGAGAGAACTTTAGACGATTCTGCTAATAAGAGAATTTCAATACCGGAAGCATTCTTGGCAATTGATGGCATCTTAGACTTATACATAAATGTGGTAGATGGATTAGTCGTTTATGATAAGGTTATCTATCAGAGATTTATGAAAGAAATTCCATTTATGGCAACAGAAAATATTATGATGGATGCAGTAAAGCATGGTGGTAACCGTCAGGAATTACATGAGAGAATTCGCGAACATTCTATGGCTGCAGGAACGGTTGTAAAAAAAGAAGGCAAGGAGAATGATTTGGTAGACCGTATTGCCAATGACCCTGCTTTTGGAATGACAAAGGAAGCAATTCAAGCCATTTTAGAGCCAAAGAACTTTGTAGGGCGGGCACCAGAGCAGACAGAAGAGTTCATTACAGAGGTTGTAAAACCCGTGTTGAATGCAAACAAAGAGATGCTTGGTATGACGGCAGAGATTAGCGTGTAAGAAAATAGTAACTGTTCAGAGCAAAGCATATTCGAATGATGCTCTGAATAGTTAAAAAAATGAATATTTCATGAACTTTGGCCCAAATGGCTAGGTAAATTGTGGTTTTTGTGGTATAATGTCAATCGGAGTAGTTATAATTTGAGAAACAAGAAGGGGTGATTGCGTGATAAACAACCACAATGAAAGGATCAGTACATATTCGAGAATAACAAGTGAGATTTCGGAATTGGCAAATCTTTGTTTGGAAAATTTGCCGATTGATCCGGAACTTTATTCACAGTATGAAGTAAAGAGAGGACTTCGTGATATTAATGGTAAGGGTGTGTTGGCCGGACTTACAGATATTTCGAAGATAAAGTCATATATTGTAGAAGATAATGATATGATTCCGTGTGAGGGTAAGTTGTATTACCAGGGTGTCGATGTAGAGGACATTGTTGCAGGATTTATTAAGGAGAAGAGATTTGGTTTTGAGGAGACAACCTATCTGCTTTTGTTTGGTAAACTTCCGACACCGGATGAATTGGATAAGATGACAAAGATTTTGTCGGATTACAGACTTTCTTTGCCAACTAATTTTGTAAGAGATATTATTTTAAAAGCACCAAGTAAGGATATGATGAATACCTTGCAAAGAAGTATTCTTACGTTGTATGCATATGATGATAAAGCAGATGATACATCTGTTCCTAATGTTTTGAGACAGTGTTTGCAGTTGATTTCAGTGGTTCCGTTACTGGCTGTATATGGATACCAGGCATATAGTCATTATCATGACGGTAATAGTTTATATATTCATGCTCCACAACCGCATTTATCAACAGCCGAGAACTTGTTATATTTGTTGAGACCGGATTGTAAGTATTCTGAGCTGGAAGCTAGAATTTTGGATTTAGCTTTGGTTCTTCATGCAGAGCATGGTGGTGGTAACAATTCTACATTTACGACACATGTGGTAACATCATCCGGAACAGATACGTATTCTTCCATGGCCGCATCGTTGGGTTCTTTGAAGGGTCCGAAGCATGGTGGTGCTAATATTAAGGTAACCAAAATGTTTGAAGATATGAAGACACAGATTAGTGACTGGAATGATGATGAACAGGTGAAAGATTATCTTAAAAAGTTATTGCATAAAGAAGCATTTGATAAGGCGGGCTTAATCTATGGAATGGGACACGCGGTGTATTCTTTGTCAGATCCAAGAGCGAAAGTCTTTAAGAAATTTGTGGAACAGCTTTCTGTGGAGAAAGGGTATGAGAAGGAATATCAGTTGTATGCCAGTGTAGAAAGACTTGCTCCGGAAGTAATTGCAGAGGAACGTAAGATTTACAAAGGTGTCAGTGCGAATGTAGACTTTTATTCCGGTTTTGTATATCAGATGTTAGGTTTACCGACAGAGTTATTTACACCATTGTTTGCGGTTGCGCGTATGGCAGGTTGGAGTGCTCATAGATTGGAGGAGCTGATTAATCAAGGTAAGATTATTCGCCCTGCATATAAAGCGGTTAAACAGAAACAGTTATATGTACCGATAGATAAACGATAAGAAAATAATTGCACTGTCATGAATAGTATTTGTGACAGTGCAATTATTTTTTTGCTTTATAGGAAATTTCATTGAAAATGTCCTACACTTTTATTTTCATTATCGACATTTCATAGTAGATATCTTCTGATGGGAGAAAAGGCCATATCAGGTAGGATTCTTCCGTTGGAAGAGAACGTTTGTTAATATCTTGCATTGCCTGATGTGCACCCTCAATTGCTTCAGTATTGTTGGTGCGTGATTGTTCGAATCCCAAGAAAACAGCTTGCTTTGCACACTTGAATAAGGTGTCATGGAAGAGCGGAATGAAACGTTCATTTTCTTCTTGAAGGCGTTTGTTAAAACGTGAGTTGAATTCTGGTATATCTGAGAATTTCATTTCTCGTAGGTTCACTTCAAAGGCACGATAAATATATGAAAACATTGCCTGAAACTGGCTGTGTACACCGAAGCAGCAGATATAATCATATGTATTTACAGGTAGCGGAATTTCATAATCTTCAATCTGTTCGAGAGTTTTATGAATAAATGAAATTGCGTAGTCTTCAAACTTTTCAGGAGTAAGCTGGTCAAGATTTTCTTGAACATATTCCTGAAGCAGATTGCAAAAAGTTTCATAGTAGGAATCATTTAAGCCGTTAAGACTAATTGCTTTACATTCTACATGCGATGAGTTTATCAAGTCATAGGTTTCTAGTGCGGTTTTCATAGCCTTTGAGTCATAATCAATTAACGTGATTTTAGAAAAGTGCGATACAAGAACTTGTAAGTCGATATCATTGCATGCACCGGCTCCAATAATTGCAAGGGTTGGAAGAAGACAGGTTTCATCCATATTGGCACCAAATGAAAGTGGTACGGATACCTGATTCGTTTCGCGGATAATATAATTTGTTATGGTATTACGGTAATCTGTCCAATCTTTGTATGCATCAGGAAGTATGAAATTGTTCTTGATTGTTTCATATAAAGACATAAATGTTCACACTCTTTTCATTGATTACGAACTTTGTTCGTACTATAATAGTATAAGTATAGCGAAAAAGAGAAGAAAAAGCTATCTTGAAAAAGGATTTTAAACAGACAATATTGGGAAAGAATGAATGGAGTAAAATATGAGTGCATTTGTAGAATTTAAGGATGTCAATAAATGTTACAAAACCGGTGAAGTGGAGATTCACGCCCTTTCTGGAGCGGAATTTCAGATTGAACAGGGGGAGTTTTGTATTATTGTAGGTGCATCTGGTGCAGGAAAAACTACGATTCTTAATATTTTAGGTGGAATGGATACTTTGACTTCCGGAGAAGTATTGCTGGATGGTAAAAAGATTTCTGCTTTGAACAAGCGAGAACTTACAACCTATCGCCGATATGATGTGGGATTTGTTTTCCAGTTCTATAATCTGGTTGGCAACTTGACTGCTTTAGAGAATGTGGAGCTGGCATCTCAAATTTGTAAAGATCCGTTGGACGCAAAAGAAGTGTTAGAGCAGGTTGGTCTGAAAGACAGAATGCAGAATTTTCCGGCACAACTATCTGGTGGTGAGCAGCAACGTGTCGCCATTGCAAGAGCGCTTGCCAAGAATCCAAAATTATTGCTTTGTGATGAGCCGACAGGTGCACTGGATTACCAGACTGGTAAAGCAGTATTGAAGCTTTTGCAGGATACTTGTAGAAAGACAGGAACTACGGTTGTTGTAATCACACATAATCAGGCAATTACAGAGATGGCTGATCGTGTGATTAAAGTAAAGAATGGAAAGGTTTCCAGCATGCGCCTGAATGAGAATCCGGTGGATGTAGAAACTTTGGAATGGTAATACAAGTATAAGATATAGATTATGGTGAAATGTTATGAATAAAGGAATTTTGAAAACAACCTTTCGAGAAATTAAAAGTAGCTTTGGACGATATATAGCAATTCTACTCATTATTGCCCTTGGAGTAGGTTTCTATTCTGGTTTGAAGGTTTCCTATGAATCCATGGTGTATTCAGCCGATCGATATTTCGAGAATAACAACTTTTATGATTATCAGTTGTTGTCTACCTTGGGATTTGATGAAGATGCAGAGGAAACTTTAGAAAATCAGGAAGGGGTTCTTGCTACAGAAGGTTTGAAAAGTGCAGATATTATTATCCGTAAGGAAGATGGAACGGAAAACGTTGTGAAAACCATGGCTTTACCGGAAAAAATCAATACTGTACTTCTGATGTCTGGAAGACTACCGGAAGGAAAGAATGAGTGTGTGGTAGATGCGGATAAGTATAGTGAAGCCGATATTGGGAAGAAGTTACTCATTGCAGATTCTAATGAGGAAGAGGATCGTGATTTGTTTGCTGTGAAGGAATTTACCATTGTGGGGATTGTCAGAAGTCCGTTATATGCAATCTATACCCGTGGAACAACAGCGCTTGGTTCGGGAAGTTTGGATGCATTTATGTATATCATGGATGATGCATATGATATGGATTATGATACGGAAGTCTATGTGTGTTTTGAGAAGGATACCTACATTTATTCGGATGAGTATGAAGACTTGATGGACTCAAAAGAAAAGGAATGGGAAGGGATTACGCAGAATGTGGCAGACGCAAGATATCAGCGAATCTACGAAGAGGCACAGGAAGAATTAGACGATGCAGACAATACACTTGCAGAAGAAAAGGCAGATGCAGAAAAAGAGTTAGGTGATGCATTAAAAGAATTAGATGATGGACGTGAAAAGATTGCAGATGGAAAAAGCAAGTTGGCATCTGCAAAAAAGACTCTTGCGGATAATGAGAAAACTTTTGAAAAGAAAGAAAAAGAGTATAAGGAAGGTTTAGAGAAATATAACAAGAATAAGAAAGAATTTGACAAGGGAAAGAAACAGTATGAACAGGCTGTGAAAGACTACAATGAAGGATATGCAGAGTATGAAAAGAGTGTTGCTGAATATGAAGCTGGCAAAGTCGCATACGATGCGAGTGAGGTAGAATATCAAACTGCATTAGCACAATATGAGATGGGTAAAGCATATTTGACTAAAGAGGAGCAGGTTGCTACAGAGCAGCAATTAGCGACGTGGAGAGCCACTTTAGATCAGACCAAAACAGCCCTTGAAACAGCGAAGACACAATTAGATGCTGCAAAAACGCAATTTTCTACAGCGAAGGCTACTCTGGACGCAGAAGGTAAGAAGATTAGAAATGCTGAGAAACAGTTAAAGAATGCTAAGAAAGAATTAGATGCGGGTGGAAAGCAGATAGAAGAGGCAAAGAAACAATTTGCCAGTGCGAAAAGTAAGATTTCAAAAAATGAGAAAGATTTGGCAGACGCAGAACAGGAACTGGAAGATGGCCAGGTAGAATATGATGACGCAAAAGCAGAATTTGATGAAAAGATTGCAGATGCAGAGGAAGAAATCGCAGATGCGAGACAAGAATTGGAAGATTTGGAAGAACCGGAGATTTTTGCATTAGGTCGCAATATTAACTCCGGATATGCCGGATTTGAGAATGATGCAGCTATTATAGAAGGTGTTGGACGTGTGTTCCCATTTTTCTTCTTTCTGGTTGCGGCATTAGTATGCATGACAACTATGACAAGAATGGTGGAGGAGCAGCGTACCCAGATTGGTGTGTTAAAGGCGTTAGGCTATTCCAATGGTGCGATTATTGGCAAGTATGTAGCTTATTCAGGAACGGCAGCAATCATGGGTTCCATTATTGGATTTTTTGGCGGTTCATGGGCATTTTCTATTGTAATATGGAATTCGTATAAGATGATGTACGATATGGGTGATTTACGTTATGTATGGAATCCGGAAGTGATAATAGGTTGTACATTAGTAGCAGTTCTTTGCTCTACCGGAGCAACATTTTTTGCTTGTAATCAAGAGCTTAAGGAGATGGCGGCGGCACTTATGCGACCGAAAGCACCAAGAGTCGGAAAAAGAGTATGGTTGGAGAGAATACCATTTATTTGGAATCGTCTGAAATTCTTGGATAAGGTATCGGTACGTAATCTGTTCCGATATAAGAAGCGTTTTCTTATGATGATTATTGGCGTAAGTGGTTGTACTGCGTTATTGGTTACCGGTATGGGGGTTAAGGATTCTATTGCCACCATTGCAGATACACAGTATGGAACCATTGCACTGTATGATATGGTAGTTGTAAGTGAGGAAGATGTTTCCGTTAAAGGCGTGAAAGAGACTATGCGGGTTTCTTCTAAAAGTGCAGATATGCAAGCAAATGATGAGGTAAAAGGTGTGAACATTCTTGTGCCGGAAGACATTACAGAGGTTGCTAAGTTCATGAATCTGCATACAAAGGACAATGGATTGGTTTCTATGCCACAGGATAATGAAATTTTGCTGTCTTACAATATGGCAGAGAGTTTCAAGGTAGAAGTAGGCGATGAGTTATCTTTGCAAAATGAAGAATTACGAGGTGGTAACGTAGTGGTATCCGGTATCTATGAAAACTACTTTGATCATTTTGTTGTGATGAATCAGGCTACGTATCAAAGGCTGTTTGAGGAAGAAGCGGAGCTTAATCAATTATATGTCATCGTGGAAGATGGGGTGGATGTGAAAAAAGTATCCACATTATTTATGAATGAAGAGGATGTTACATCTGTCATTGTTAGCCAAGACATTAAGGATAATTTTTCCGACATGATGGCGAGTTTGGATTATGTTGTTCTTTTAGTTGTTGTGTGCGCTGCGTTGTTGGCATTCGTAGTAATCTATAATCTGAACAATATTAATATCACAGAACGTATTCGTGAGATTGCAACCATTAAGGTGTTAGGCTTCTACAAGGAAGAAAGTAATTCCTATGTGTTCCGTGAGAACTTTATTATGACATTGATTGCTAGCTTGGTAGGCGTTGTGCTTGGTTATTTACTACATCAGTTTGTTATGACTCAGATTAAGGTGGATAATGTGGCATTTGATATTCATGTGGAAGAAGTAAGCTATGTTATTAGTGTGGTGCTTACCTTGTTGTTCAACCAGATTGTGAACTGGACGATGTCGGGTAAGCTGGAAAAGATTGATATGGCGGAGTCCCTAAAGAGTGTGGAGTAAGAATTGCAACATTATGCAAATTTTGTGATTTTCCCGAAAATGCGAAAGATGTATTGTAATGGAATAAGTGCAATCAGGCGTGTAAGATGTAACAATCTTACGCGCTTTTTTTGTGAATGATTATGAAACGTTCATCATACACTATAAGGACTATCTTTAGGAAGTATTGAATTATTCTATGACCTTTGAAGAAATGATACATAACATAGATGATATTGTCTGGGGACCAATTACCCTGCTTTTTTTGATGGGAACCGGTATCTATCTTACCATTCGAACCGGATTTTTGCCATGGAAGAATCTTCCGTATGCATTAAAAATAACATTGAGCAAGGAAGCACGTTCTGCTAAGGCGGAAGGTGATGTCTCTTCTTTTTCGGCATTGACGACAACTCTTGCAGCAACCATTGGAACAGGAAATATAGTAGGTGTTGCAACCGCTATGGTAGCGGGAGGGCCGGGTGCACTTATCTGGATGCTGATATCTGCTTGTTTTGGAATGTCCACCATGTTTGCAGAATGTATGCTGTCTGTAAAATACCGTGAAATGAATGAGAACGGTGAGATGTCCGGTGGTCCTATGTATACAATGAAAAATGGTTTTAAGAATAAGCGGATTGGCAGAATTCTTGGCTGGTGTTTTGCCCTATTTGCAGTCTTAGCATCTTTTGGAATTGGAAATATGACCCAGTCCAACTCCATTGCATCTGCACTATACGAAACCTTTGCTGTACCAGTGGAGGACACAGGTATCGTTGTAACGATTGCAGCAATTTTGATTATTGTTGGTGGTATCAAAAGCATTTCTAAGGTTTCTTCCGTTGTGGTGCCTGTTATGGCAATCTTTTATATGATATGTGCGATAATTGTGATTATAGGAAATATCGAAAATGTGCCATCTGGAATTGTGAATATGTTTGCATCCGCATTTTCTCTGAAAGCAGTATCGGGTGGTGCAATTGGAACTGTTGCTATTTCCATGATGGAAGTTATTCGATACGGAATTGCAAGAGGTGTGTTTTCTAATGAGGCTGGAATGGGATCATCCGCTATTACAGCCGCGGCTGCATCAACGAATAGTCATGTGAAGCAGGGATATATTAGTATGACAGGAACCTTTTGGGATACAATCGTAGTGTGTAGTGTAACCGGTCTTGCCATTGCAGCTTCCGGTGTGTTAGAAACGGTTGAACCGGAGATAGTGGGAACAGCCCTTACAATTCGTGCTTTTGAGACGGTGCTAGGCTCCGCAGGAGGATTATTTGTATCTGTAGGAATCACATTGTTTGCATTTGCCACAATCTTAGGCTGGGAGTATAACGGGGAGAAAGCGTTTGAATATCTTATTGGAACCCATAAGTGGAATATGGCGTACCGTATTCTGTTTTCTTATATGGCATTTGTAGGGGCAACGCAATCATTGGAACTTGTTTGGAATCTTTCGGATATTGCTAATGCGTTGATGGTGGTGCCGAACCTGATTTGTGTGTTGCTGTTGAGTAATGAGGTAGTGAGAGATGCGAAGGAGTATGAGAGGAAAGTGAAGTAGAATTATTGTAAAATGCATTTTTGGATGTAAGCATTTATTTTACGTGTAAATGGATATTTGGATACCTCTGGTATATATGCTTCCGTTTTTGAGATAATTGATGGAAGAAATGTATAGAATTGCAGATGGTAATAACAACTGGTCAATGGTAGGTTGAGTAACCTTACCATTGACCTGCCGACATCTTTTTCACACTTTTGTCACAGATTTTTCATTGCATTTTATTTCAAGCTCATCTATAATTCTCCATACAGTGAAATCTATTCAGTGTATCATTCGATGCTAGTGCAGACTGAATTTCAAGGCATTCGCCACTTATTTCACACGATTTTATTTCAATTTTACAGGAGGATATTGCCTATGAAGCACGAAAATCAAGTACATAAGTTATCCACACTACCAAGTGGCAAGATTAGATACACCCTCACGAATGATTACATGTTCCGAGCTGTATTCCAAAAAAATCAAAATGCCCTAAAAGGACTTTTGTCTGTCTTGCTTGGTATACCCAAAAAGCAAATCAAGGAACTTCGGATTCTTAATCCTATTATTCTTGGTGAAACCATTGATGACAAAACTTGTATCTTAGATCTCCATCTACGGTTAAATAATAATGAACTCATCAACATCGAAATGCAGGTGTCCGACTTTGGTAACTGGTCAGAACGCTCTATTACTTATCTAGGACGTGCATTTGACCAAACACAGTCCGGTGGTGATTACTCTAATATTAGTACTACCATGCATATTGGTATATTAGATTTCAATCTTACACATCTGACTCCGGAATTCTACTCAGAATTCCGGCTTATGAATGTGAAAAATCATGAAATCTATAGTGACAAATTCATTCTTCGTGTGCTAAACTTAAAGACATTAGAAGATAATTCGATTGAAAAGGAACCCGCTGACCTTTATTATTGGGCTAAGCTTTTCAAAGCCACCACATGGGAGGAGTTAAAAATGTTAGCATCCAAAAATCCAGACTTCGAAGATACAATTGTAACCATGCAAGAGTTATCTGTTGATGAAAAAGTGAAGCTACAGTGCATGGCTAGAGAACGCTATGAATGGGATTTGGCTTCTGCAACTGCAAAAGGCAAGCGTGAAGGCAGAGCTGAGGGAGAACAGCGTTCCTTTCTTCTCATCCAAAAGCTATCCGAAGAAGGCTTAACAGACCTTATTTCAAAAGCAGCTTCTGATCCAGTCCTTCGTCAAGAATTGTATAAAAAATATAATCTTTAATACCAATACAAAAAGGTAGCAATCATATAAGCATGGTTATATGATTGCTACCTTTTTTGTTATCTATCTAACTCCAAGATAGAACGCAATATATGATATAGTCGTTCTTGGTTTTTTGCAGTCTGCCGTTCGAGTATCTGATAACTCTTATATGCATAAGTATCTGACTTATTTGCAATATCCTCTAATCCATTCATAAAGTCTGATAAGGAAATCTGTAGTCCGGTCGTTATCTTGTATAAAGTTTCAATAGAAGGTGTTTTCTCTCCACGCTCTAGTTGTCCAATGTAAGAAGGATGCAAATCACTGTATTCTGCCAATTGTTCCTGACTGTAGTCGAGTTCATTTCTTCGTTGTCGGATACGGTTTCCGATTTCTTCTGTTATGTTCAAGGCAAATTCTCCTTTGGGTTCATTCATAATTATATTACTAGTGCATGTGTAATACACAAATATATACTAAAGCTGTTTCCGGGTTGGGACAATGCACTAAAAATATTATTGGAAAGAGGAACTGTACTATTGATACAAGGTGTTTAGGGGTGTATACTATAGATATAATTACGATTGCGAATTACACAAGAGATGTTGCGGTTGAGGAGGAGTGATGTGCAAATGAAGAAGTTATTAAAAGTATGTATGATACTGTTAGTTATTGTTCCGGTGGGAAATATCAAGGAAAAGGAATTGGCGGAAATGATATATTTGACAAGATATTGATTCTGTTATTTTCAAGACAAATTCTCCTCGTTGATGATTATATTACTAGTGTGTGCCTAATATATAAATGTGTACTATTGACACTAATAATTAATAATTATATACTAAAGATATAATTTCTGGGTGAAAGTGTATTATATAGTTTCTCTGGGTGTTGAGTAATTGTGCAGTTGAATTTTGACAGAGTATTTTAAAATTGAATAATAGTGTGAGATTGCATGGTGATGTTTTGCGTTGAATTATAGGTAGTCAGTACGCAATACAGCCCTACAGATTACGGAAGAAGGATATGCAATAAGTGTGAAGGTGTTATTACAATTTTAAGTAATGTCTTTACAGACGATATAAGCATAGGATGAGGTGTCTTTTCGTCGAAAAATGTTTGTTGTTTAGATTTGTTGAATGACAAAAGCAAATTAATTCGCATTACAAATGTCAAGTGTCAGAACAAAACGAGGGAGGGTTTAAGATGAAGAAAAAAGGATTATTAAAGAAGGGATTGTTTACAAGTTTTGTGATGCTCGTAGCTCCGATAATGTTACATGGAATGAATGTATATGCTGCAGAAGGTATGAATACAAACGAGAATGGAGTTGCTTATTATGAAGATTCACAAGGTGTGAGATATGGTTTCTATGATGATGGTGAAACCTGCTATGTAGGGGATTATGCGGATACGATTAGCGAAAATATTATTATTCCAGAAACAATCACTGTAGATGGAAAAGAGTATACAGTGACAACGATAGCTAAGGATGCGTTTGATATTCAATTTGCAACTACATTTAGTACAAAATTAGATGATGTTGTTTCGATTGAATTACCGAATACAATAACAACAATTGAGTATGGTGCATTAGATTTAAGCATGTTGGATACAAGTAATGTAACCGGTATGCAAGAAATGTTCTATGAATGTCGTAACTTGAAATCTGTTGATTTAAGTGGGTTTAATACATCAAAAGTCACAGATATGATTCGCATGTTTATGTATTGTACATCCTTAGAATCACTGGATTTAAGCAATTTCAAAACCAATAGCCTTGAAGATATGATTGAGATGTTTTGTATGTGCCAGAGCCTTGATGTCCTAGACTTAAGTGGATTTGATTTGTCAAATACGCAGGCAGAATGGACTTTCGGAAACTTTATATATGAACATGAAGGCATGGTTTTAAAAACACCGGTTAATTATAAGGGTACAACAAAATTCTTTTACAATTCTGATAGTTTTGGGAATGAAGGTGAATTTTTCTTGTGGACGGACGGAGATGGAAAAATATACGATAGTTTGCCTAATTTGCCACATAGCGTAACACTTACCCTTAAATCATATCCTGCAGATTATTTTTATGAAGATATTTCGCCGAAGAAAAAGAATACAGTGATGACGATATCATCAAAAAAATGTAAGGTGAAGGTGACATCTTCTTCAATGAATAATCCAACAGTTACTTATATGAAGTCTACTAATAGTAATGCGACATCCATTACCATTCCGGACAAAGTTACAGTGGATGAAATTACATATAAAGTAACAGCAGTCTCATCCAAGGCATTTAAGAATAACAAGAAGTTAAAATCTGTCACAATCGGCAAGAATGTGAAGACGATTGGAAAAGAAGCTTTCTATAATTGTAAAAAATTAAAAAAGATTACAATCAAGAGTTCTGCACTTAAGAGTGTTGAAAAGAATGCGATTAAGAACATTGAAAAGAAAGCAACAATCAAGGTTCCGAAGAGCAAGTTAAAGAAATATAAGAGCTTGTTCAAGAGCAAGACGGGGTACAAAAAAACTATGAAGATTAAGAAGTAATTGTTGAATTATGATAAAAAGAATGGTGGTGTTGCAAATGATGAAAAAGCAAAAGATGAATATCATATATGTATTTGTAATGATAATACTTGGTTCAATCATACTAGGTGGACAAGCACAGGCAGCAGAAGGATTACATACAGATAATGGCGTATCTTGTTATGAAGACGCCCAAGGAGTAAACTATGGTTTTTATGAGGATGGAGTATCTTGTTATGTGAAAGGATATGTAGACAATATTGATTCAGAAGTTAAGATTCCGTCAATAATTGTGGTGGAGGGAAGGCAGTACACGGTAACTGTTATTGAAGAGAAGGCTTTTTACTGGTGTGATGCTTTAACCAAAATTGAATTGCCAAATACTATAACTGCAATTAAGAAAAAGGCATTTGTAGGAACGCAATTGAAAGAAATTGAAATTCCTAACAGTGTAATGGAACTTGATGCAACCGCGCTTAATGCTTGTACGGATTTAACAAATATTATTATATCTAAGGATAACCCTAAGTATTCATCTGATAAACAGGGGTGTGTTTATAACAAGAATAAGACGCGTTTGATTTTTGCTGTATACGCAGTTGACGATGTGGTGATTCCAAAGACTGTAAAAGTAATTGGGGAATATGCCTTTGATACTACCATGTTGAAATCTGTAAAAATACCCAATTCCGTAAAGACAATTGAAACAAATGCATTTGGATATTGTTCGAGGTTGAAAAGTGCTAATATACCAAATAGTGTCAAAGTAATTGAGGGCTGGGCATTTGAGTATTGCGATGGATTAGAGAAGGTTACAATTGGAAAAAATGTTACCACAATTGGAAAGTATGCTTTCGAGAATTGTTTCAAATTAAATAAAGTAACAATTAATTCTACCAAGCTCAAAAAAATTGGAGATGGTGCTTTTCAAAAAAATAAAAATTTGAAAAACATTACTCTTAAGACCAATAAGCTTACTAAGAAATCAGTAGGAGAGAATGTGTTCAAAGGAACACACAAAAAGTTGGTTGTTAAGGTTCCGAGTAAGAAGGTCAATAGTTACAAAAACATATTTAAGAATAAGGGAAATAAGAAGCTTACAGTTACAAAATAGGAATACATAGGTGTCATCAATATCATTTTGGGTGACACCTTGTTGTACATTAGAGGAGGCGAAATGATATGAGAGATGCTTTAAGAAAAGTGTTGGCAGTGTTTGCGATATTATTTTTGTGGATGACATATACATTAAATGTCAAGGCTACAGAAGTCGAGACCACTGTATCGAGAGCAGAGTGGATTCATGAATTGGTAACAATCTTTAATATGAAAGTTGAAGATGGTTTGATGCCGGATGATTACTATGGTGATATATCGGATTCAGAATATTACAACGATATCTTATTAGCAATCAATTTTGGTGTCATTGATTTGGAGGCAGGAGAGGATTTTCGACCGGATGCCCCCGTGACAAGAGAATTTGCGGCCCAAACCTTAAATGCCTGTCTGGGTTATGAAATCGACGAAGAGATTGAGTATACAATGAGTGACTATGAGGATTTGCAATATCCTCAGGATGTACAGATTGCTATAAATGAAAATTGGTTTGAATTAGTAGATGGTGTGTTCGGTCCTAATATAACGATTACGATAACAGAGAAGACAGATATGCTTACTTATGCGAAAGGTATACTGGCAGCGTCTGTTATTGAGGAAAATCACGAAAATGTTTACGAATTCTCCGAAGATGTAATAGAGATACAAGAGGGAACACCAGTTGAATTGTTTTCTGATACAGAAGTGATGATATATGATACATCTTTGGATTTGTCCGTGGATGATTTGATTGCAGTTTATTCAAATGGTATTGCTTATACTTACCAGATTGTATCACTAGAAGAGAAAGAAGAGGGCTTCTTGGTGACGGGAGAAGAAGTTTCGTATGAAGAAACGGTTACTTCGGTGGATGCAGAAGGTGTCATTGAGGCTGATTTAAGTAATTTCATCCCTGCGGAGGGAGTGACATTGAATGTTGAATATGAGGAAGCAGCATCTACATATGGTTTATCAAGAATTGGTGACACGAAGAGGATTAAGGATATTAATCTGAAAAAGAATATTGGTGGTGGAACAATCGCTTGTACAATCACTAATTTGAAAGTACATTATAAGATTAATAGTAAGGGTTATCAGTTTAAAACAAGTGGAACTACAGTTACATCCTATACTGTAAAGGGCAAAAAAGATTTAATACTGACATTAGGTTATATTAATATAGCTGGTGTGGGAAAAATTAGTGTTGATATGATTTATTCTGCAGACGGTGCAGCAACCCTTAGTTATTCCTATAATTTTGAAACTGGAATTGAGAAGAATTATGGTTCTCCAATAAGAAAAATTACTTACTATTCTACTCCGACTTGGCATTTTTCTGCGAAGGCAGAATTAAAAGCATCTTTGAAGGTGGGATTTTATGTCAATGTGCCATCTTTTGCAGATGGTTATATTTATGGAGAAGCAGGTGTGAAATCAGAACCAGCAGTTGAGGTATATGGAGATGGAAAGAAGCCGACTATGTGTATGGACTTGCCCGCATATGTTTTTGCTACTGTTGCCTATAATTTGAATGTGTTTGGTGTTGATGTGGCAGGCGAGACAATCGAAATATATAACCGTAATAATAGTCCGTGTCGTATCTGTTATCACATAGAAGATGGCAATGCGGTTAATGTTTGCTCAAGACCGGAAAGTAGTTCTTCAGTTGGAAAACGTGGTTATTATTCAACAGGTGCGGCTGGTTCAGGAACCTATAGTGGCAATTGTTTTGTTGCTCCGAGTGTAGCGGAGCCCATTTTTGAGTATGAGTTAGATGAAGATGGAAATGCAACGATTACAAAATATATTGGTAGTGTTTATTGCCTAACAATTCCGGAAGAATTGGATGGTTATCCGGTTGTAGCAATTGGGGAAAATGCGTTTAAAGGAAATTCGTATTTAGGTAGTGTGGTGATTCCGGATTGCATAGTCAGTGTAGGAAAAAATGCATTTAATGGTTGTATATGTCTTACTAATATTATTTTGCCTAATAATAATAAGTTTACTTATATTGATGAAGGAGTGTTGGCGAATACATCATCGTTATGTGATGTGGAAATATCGGATTACATTACAGAAATACGTGCAGCAGCATTTCAGCAATCAGGACTTGTATCTTTACATTTAAATGAAAATATAACATCTATAGATAAGAAGGCTTTTTATGGATGTAATAAATTATTGGATTTGGTATTACCAAAGTATTTAGAGAAATTTGGTGACTCTTGTTTTGGAGATTGTGATGCGTTAAAAACAGTAGAAATACCTAGATACATTTCAGGATGTTCGAATGATTTGTATCCAAATTCAACGAGTAGTTATGGTTATACTTCACCCAAAGGAATGTTTAGTGGATGTGATAATTTAAAAACAATAACATTTGCAAATGGAATAACTAAAATTGGTGTAGATCTATTTAATAATTGTACAGGGCTAGAGGAAATTGTTTTGCCAGATACAGTTACTGAAATACAAAGTAAAGCGTTTTATAATTGTACGAATTTGAGAGAAGTAAAATTACCAGACAAATTAACTAAGATAGGAGTACTTTCGTTTGCTGGATGTGTTTCATTGGAAAAAATTGATATTCCGGATAGTGTTATTGTAATAGATTGTTGTGCATTCAGATGGTGTCAAAATATATCGGAAATAGATTTATCGAATCGATTAAAAGAAATCGGGACTTGGGCGTTTGCTGGTTGTACATCATTGGAAGAATTAGAAATTCCCAATACAGTTGAGACTGTTATAAGATATTATGATGGGATGACAATCAATAAACTAGTAAGTCCGTTTGAAGGTTGTAGTAATTTGCAAAAGGTAATTTTACAGGAAGGGATGAAAAACGTACCATCATGTTTATTTAAATGGTGTACGACAGGGTTAGAAGAAGTAGTATTGCCGAATTCTATAATTAAAATTGGTGAAAATGCATTTAATAGTTGTCGTGACCTGAAAACAATAGATTTACCAGATGGTTTGGCGGAAATAGAAGAGGCTGCTTTTATTGCTTGTAGCTCATTAGAATCAATAGAAATTCCCAATGTAGTTAGTAGTATGAGTCCTTCTGTTTTTGAAGAGTGTTCTTCCTTGGTTGAAGTTAATCTTCCAGAGGCACTTGAAAATATTAAGTCAAAGGCATTTTACAATTGTACGTCTTTAACAGAAGTAAAAATACCTGAAAAAGTCCACACTATTAATAGTAGTGCATTTGCTGGTTGTACAGGATTAATTAAAGTGACAATTCCGTCAAGTGTAAAAATAATTAATCAGTACGCTTTTTCTCATTGTGAAGCATTAACAGACTTAACGTTACCAGAAGGTCTTACAACAATAGGCGAAAATGCTTTTGAATATTGTAAGTTATTAAAAAATGTCACATTGCCAGATTCTTTGCAAAGTATGGGGCAGTATTGTTTCTCAAACTGTGATGATCTTGCAGAAATTAATATTGGTGCAGGATTAATGACGATTCCGAAATATTGTTTTGCAGAAAATCCGGCACTTACTTCAGTTGTTTTACCGCAACAGGTAACAACTATAAGTGGAGGAGTATTTAATAATTGTACTGGTTTAACGGATATCACTATTAATAGGAACGTTACTACGATTGATGCAACTGCGTTTTCGTATCCGGATAAATTAACCATTCATGGTGTAACAGGAACTTATGCAGACACATTTGCTACAGAAAATGGAATTACATTTGCATCGTTGGATACACCGGCAACGGCGATTAAGTTAAATGCAACCGAGTTGGAAATTGGTAGAAAAGAAACAATTCAGATGACAGCATCTATTACTCCAATTGATTCCTCTGACCAATTTACATGGACCTCTTCGGATGAGACGGTAGCAACGATAGATGCTACGGGTAAGTTGACAGCAAATGCATTAGGAACAACAACGATTATTGCGATGGCTGGAGATGTGATTGAAACTTGTGAGGTAACTGTATATGAGCCGGTTACATCTGTAGCACTCAGTCAAACAAGTTATACAGGAACAATAGGCGATACGTTGCAGTTGACAGCGACAATACGTCCTAAAAATGCTACATATTTAACAGTGAAGTGGAGTTCAAGTGATGCAGAAATAGCAGAAGTAACAGATTCGGGGCTTGTTACCCTTAAGAAATATGGGACTGCAACGATAACGGTAATAACTGATAATAAAGGAAAGACTGCAACATGTAAAGTGACAGTACAACCAATAGCAGTAACGGGTGTCAGCCTGAATACGAATGCACAGACATTGGGATTGGGTGATACATATCAGTTAACAGAAACGATTGCTCCGGAAAACGCAACCACAAAGGATGTAACATGGACTTCTAGCAAATCTGCGGTTGCTATTGTGGAAAATGGTCTGGTTACGGCTGTTGGAGAAGGAACGACAATTATTATTGTTAAAACAAATGATGGTGCCAAAACGGCATCTTGTACAATAACCGTAAAGAATGTTCCTATTACAGGCCTTACGTTAGACAAGACAGCATTAGAAATGGAAACAAAGACAACAGCGACGTTAGTTGCCAATGTGACACCAAGTGATGCATCTGTGACATCTATTGTGTGGTCATCGGACAATGAAGCAGTTGCTACTGTTGTGAATGGCAAAGTGACAGCATGGAAAGCGGGAACTGCCACTATCACAGCAGCATCAAAGGATGGTAGTTGTTCAGCAAGTTGTGTTATTACAGTAACCGGACATGAAGTGACAGGAGTAGAGTTGTCGAAAGAAAGTATTACATTGATAGAAGGAAACTGCACATTGTTAGAAGTAATTGTTTCACCGGCAAATGCAGATGATACGTCTGTGAATTGGTCTGTCAGCAATGAAAATGTTGTAACAATCGATTCTACAACAGGTATCGTAAAAGGTGTTACGGAAGGAAATGCAACGATTACAGTTACTACAAATGATGGCGCATATGAGGCGATTTGTGAAGTAGAAGTGGTCGCAGTAGATGAATCAGAAGAAAATATACCTGTTACAGAAGTTACAATTAAGACAAACAGTGAAGAAATTTCGGAGGAAAACACAATTGAGGTAGGAAAAGAATTTACCTTGAGTGCATCGGTAGAACCAGCAGAAGCAACCAATCAGAATATTATATGGATTAGTAGTAATAAGAATATAGCAACTGTGTCGCAGGATGGTGTTGTTACAACAAAGGGTGTAGGTAAAGTGACTGTTACTGCTGTTTCTGAGAATGGTGCAAAAACGGTAGAGATTACAATACAGGTTTTACCAGTTAGGGTTACAGGAGTTGTAATTAATTCTGATACATTGGAGTTGCTAATTGGGGAAGAAGCTGCTTTGCAAGCAAATATTTTACCAGAAAACGCAACAAATAAAGAAGTATTATGGAGTAGTAGTGGAAGAAGTATTGTATCAGTTGATAGAAATGGAAGAATTAAAGCAAACGCAATAGGAACTGCAACAATAACGGTAGCAACAGAGGACGGTGAATATAAAGCTAGTTGTAAAGTAACTGTTAAACCAATATTGGTTACATCCATAAGTTTAGATAGTAGTCAACTTTCGCTGAAAGTTGGAGATAAGAAAAAGCTAAGGGAGACAGTTCTTCCAGGTAATGCAACGGATAAAACAATTACATGGTCTTCTAGCAATGCAAAGGTTGCAACGGTAGATACAAACGGTAATGTAACTGCCGTTGCAGAGGGTACTGCTAATATTGTCGTAGTAGCAGCGGATGGTTCAGGCGTTGAAGCACGATGTGCTGTTACAGTTGCAAAGAAACAGGAGCCTTCAACACAACAACCATCGGTCGATAATCCGCTAGCAGAAGATCCAACTACACAAGAGCCGGATGAAACAAAGGAATTGCCGAAAGTTGGTTCAAAGAAAACAGTATCCAGTGGACAGTATAAGGTAACGAAGTCAAGCTCTAAGTCCAAGGAAGTAGCTTTTCTAAAGCCAAAGAGCAGTAAGAAGACTTCTGTTAGCATTCCATCAACGATTAAGATTAATGGTTATACATACAAAGTGACTGAGATTTCATCAAAGGCATTTAAGAATAATAAGAAATTGGAATCTGTTACAATCGGAAAGAATGTGAAGAAGATTGGAAAAGAAGCCTTCTATAATTGTAAAAAGTTAAAGAAAATTACAATCAAGAGTACTGTTCTTCAGAGTGTTGGAAAGAATGCAATCAAGAACATTGACAAGAAAGCAACAATTAAGGTTCCAAAGAAGCAGTTGAGGAAGTATGAGAAGTTATTTAAGAGCAAGACAGGTTATAAGAAGACGATGAAGATTAAGAAGTAGTCGGATTGTATGATTTTTATACCAAAAATTATTGATAACAAGAACCATAAATGATACTATTTGGATGTATCATTTATGGTTCTTGTTTGCAGAAAGGTTATCTATCAAAAGTGGAATTCCTATTAAGGAAATTAATAAATTGAATTGTGATTGTTGGTTTCATGGGACCACACCAGAAAACGCCGATAATATAATAGAATGTGGTGTGATAGCAGATTATAATATTGGTAATCAACAGTTATGTAATGAGTTAAAGATTGTTTCTGTAACGGAGGGAGGTTGTGATGATGAGAGCATCAACAATAGAGAATGAATTAGCCAATGCATTATTTCGATTATCTTTTGGAAAATTAACAGTTAAACAGGCTCAGAATAAGTCGAAAGAAGTGGCAAGCAATTTTGATATAGACGATGATATGCTAGCACATAAAGGTATTAATTGGTATGCAAAAGAAGTGTTAAAGAAGATGTAGTGAATGATGGTAAAGGTGGCATCCGCCTTGGGAATGAAGTTAACAATTGCACTAGAGGAAGCCCAATAGAAACATTCAAAATTACCCCCTCATTTTGTTCATGAAAAAGTTACAATTCGGTTACAATATATTAGAGCAAAAAAATGTGAAAAAAGGTATAATAGAACTAGATTTTTTGAGATGCGTGAAGATATAGAATTTTAGCCGAGAAGGTAATAGAACAACTGAATATAGAGAACGACAATAACGAGTTAGCAGGTCGGAGAAAGTGCTAATTCGTTATGAATGAAAAAAGTTGCCGAAAAGTTATGGAGGGGTATATATGGGACGAAAGAACAAACCAAGTAAGCAAGTTGATTTTATTCGTATTGGTGGGATATTTTTTATAGTATTATCAATTGTGTTATTTGGCGAGGTGGATACTGTGGAAGCGGAGTCGAATAAAGATACGTTGGTGTATACATCTACAGAAAGTGTTTTGGACAAATCTTATGAGGAACTAATCGATTCTTTGGATCAGGATATGTTTGCAGATTATTTTTCAACTTTAGAGATGGGACATTCTTACATTATTCCAGGTCTTGATAAGACGAATATTCGAAACGAAAAAGTATGCAGTGGTATGATTCCACAAGGAATATGTGTTGCAGGAGAATACTTGATTATTTCTGCATACGATAAGAGTCATATGGTTACGAATAGTGCATTACACAAAAGCCAATACAAACAAAAATCAGTATTATATGTAATGGATGTGGAAAGCAGACAATATTTAACAACAATTACTTTGGATACAACGTGTCATGTTGGTGCATTGGCATACAATCCGGATGACGAGATTATTTATGTTGCAGATTCTGCGAATGGAGTGGTGCAGAGACTTTCTCTTGAAGGAATTAAAGCTTGTGTGGAGTCTGGTAATGATGCCGGAGAGGATGTATTAGAATTTGATTTTGAGGCGATTGATACAATGGGATACACACCTTCTTTCCTTGCTTACTATCAGGATTATTTGTATGTAGGACAATTTGCCAGAATGAATCCAAAAGAACTGTTTTCCAACCAGATGGTAGTTTTTGATCAAAATGGAGTATTAATTGAACAGGATACTATTACAATTCCTCATTATGCACAAGGAGTTGCATTTGCAGATTGGAAAGAAGAAACTTATATGTTGATATCGGCTTCCTATGGTAGGAATAAGCCGGCAGCATTGTCTGTGTATCTTATGGAGAATCAGGATGATGGGTCACTGCAGAGAAAGAGAAAGGTAGGAAAATTTGCATGTCCCAATATGAGTGAAGACATCGATATTCAAGGAGATAGTTTATACACTTGTTATGAATCAGCATCGAATTTTTATCGTTTATCTTTGGATAATAATGGTGAAAGTAGTAATGTGGTAGATCGAATTATGGTAAGCTCAGTCAAGAAGACGATAGCCAAGATTGTAACCGGAGATGCTGAGCGATATATAGAAAGAATTACGGAACTTCCTATACAATATATGGAACATGGAATAGTTCGTATGGATGTAGACGATAGGCGGAGATTATTTCTCCGCCTGTCTTAATGTTACGATAAATGATGTTATCCCATTTTCACATTCTACGCGAATTTTACCCTTGTGATTTGTAACAATGGTTTTCGCAATAGAAAGTCCAAGTCCGTAGTGTCCCGTAGCGCGATTTCTTGCCTTATCTACGCGATAAAAGCGTTCGAATAATCGTTCACGGTCTTCTTCCGGAATTGGTTTCCCGCTATTATTTACTTTGAATACAACATGGTGTGCTGTTTTGTACAAATATATATCCACTTTGCCCTTTTCATCTGTATGATTTAATGCATTATCGATGAGGATTCCTGCGACTTGCTGTAATTGCTCTTTTATACCATAGAAGGTAATATCTGGTGCAATCTGTTCATTGATAGTGATTCCTTTTTCATATGCGATACTCTCTAATGGAAGGATTCGTTCTAATAATGCATCACTTAAGGAAAAAATTACCTTCTCCATGGTTTCGTAAGGAATCTGTTCTAATCTGGTCAAAGTTAGAAGTGAAGTAACCAGATGATGCATTTGGTCACATTCTTTTTTTATATAGGACAATTGTTTGTTTTCACCAATCTGGTCTTCTAATAATTCACTGTTGGATAACACAACTGCAATCGGGGTTTTCAATTCATGACTGGCATCCGAGATAAATTGTTTTTGCTTCTCAAATGCTTCTTCTACCGGTCGAACCATTAAGCCGGAAATGAAATAGGACAGGAATGAAAATGCAATCAAGCCGACAATACCTAATATAATAGAAACCGTAAGCAGATTTTTTCCACTGTTTTCTGCTGCTGTATGGTCAATGAATGCAATGATAGTATTACCGTTCGGAACTTCTCTGACACTGTATCGCAATGGTCCGATTGTGCCTTGCAGTTTTGTGCCTAATAGAATTTTGTCGCAGTAAGATTGAATTTCATCTTCCGTGTAACTATCTGATAATGTATTTTCCATAGAAATGAATTCGTTTTCAGCGGAATACTCTACAATAATGAAGTGGGAAGCCATAATTTCAGTATGTCGGTCTTTTACATCATCTGGAATTGGATATAAAAAATCAGGTGTTGGACGTTCTGTGTCAGATGGAGGCTGAATACGTTCATTATCAGTTGTTGTCTGATTATATCTGTGATTATCTTCCGACTGAATTTTTTCCTTGTCATTCATGTAACTATTTGGTTCAATAGGAAAATCAGGCATTTCCCGCTGCATCAGAAAACGAAGACTGTTGTCTGCCTGTGCTCGGTTATTGGCGCGAATCCATACATTAATAGCAATAATTATGGTAATAAATGTAATCGAAAGTAATAGCATCATAGTAATCATAATGCGTTTTCGTAATTTCTTTGTCATAGTGAGTCCTTTCTGGTATATTCTTGTAGTTTGTAGAATATGAAAATAAAAGAATGGATGAGCCATTGGTTTGCTTCATGCACTCTTATATAGTAAGTTTATATCCAAGTTTTCTGGCGGTCTGGATAGAAACTTCGGTTTTTAAGAAGGTCATTTTCTTTCGAAGGAAAGAAATGTATACTTCTACGCTGTTATATTCTGCTTCGGTATCGTATCCCCATATTTTTTCTATGATTTGTTCACGAGTGATGATTTGTCCTGCGTTGCGAAGTAGGTATTCCATAAGTTGATATTCTTTTCCATTTAACGGAAGACTGTTTCCAGAGACCTTGCAGTATAGTTCGTTGCTACCTTGTAACATGTACAGATCACCATAGGAAAGTTCTTGTGATGTGGTCGATTCGGCAGGCCTTCTAGTCAGTGCGCGAAGTCGTGCATAGAGTTCTTCACGGTGGAAAGGTTTGGTGAGATAGTCGTCGGCCCCAGAATCTAAACCGGTTACTTTATCCTCTAATTCCGATTTGGCAGTTAACAAAAGAATAGGGGTGTGAATTCCTTGTTCTCGTAGTTGTTTAAGGACCATAAGCCCGTTCATTTTAGGAAGCATAATATCCAAAATGATAGCATCATATATATTGGACATACCAAGGTTTAGACCTTCTTCGCCATCCTTCGCCCAATCCGTTATATAGTGTTCCATTTTAAGGGAAGCAGTTAGTGCTTCTGCAAATCCTTCCTCATCTTCTACTAAAAGCAATCTCATAAATATTTCTCCTTGTGGTTGTAGAAATAATGTATCAAGTTTATGATATTTTTATTGAAAAAACCTTGATTGACAGCTACAACTAATTAGTGAAGATAAGTGTAGCATGAAGTAACTTTGTTTACAAGACGATGATGATTATTGAATAGAACAGTAGAATAAAATGATAAATGTATAAAAATCTTTTTATTTTACAAAAACAAGGGTATAATGATTAGAAAGATAATAAGATAAATATCCGTTGATGAAAATACAATCAATAAATCATATATTACAGGAGGAGAAAGAAGGATGAAAAAGGAAAACAAGATTCAAAAAAACTTAATGGTGTTGATATTGACATTTATGATGGTAAGTGTGTGGCAGGGAAAAGAAGTGCAAGCAGCAACGGACGAAGCGAAAGCAGAGGTACGTGAAATAATCGTTGAAATGTTTCAGGCAGGAGACACTTCTACACGGGACATTAATGATTTGAAATTGACTTGGAAAGAGTTTGATTCGATATATAATGATGTTATTGAGAATGAGTGTTGGTTGGAATATAGATGTTGTCATAATACGCTATATCAGACTACAACATATAAAGAGAATAATATAAATTACGTATCTGATTTTTATTTGATGGGTATGGATCCGCAACTTCCAGAGTATACGGCAACTGCGAGGGAAAAGATTGAATACATAGAAAGTCAGATAGATTCTAAGATGACAGATTTGGACAAATTGGTGTTGATTCATGATTACATTGACAGAATTAACACATACAATTTGAATGCAGAGCATGGTTATATTCATTCGGCAACAGGACCGCTTTATTTTGGAAGTAGTGTTTGTGATGGATATGCAAAAGCAATGAATCTGTTATTGAATGCTGTAGGCGTAGAGACAGATACAATAAGTAATGACGGACATAGATGGAGTTTAGTAAAAATTGACGGCGAGTATTATCATGTGGATCCTACTTGGGATGATACAAGGTGTTACAAAACAGGAACATATAAAACTCACTATTTCATGATGCGCAATGATGATGAGTATAGAAATGATCCGTATAGTCCGCATGTTGGTTTTGGGTATCATGACTATGTTAATAATGTAGATGTTACGACTTTTTCCACATCGACGAAATATACAGATTGGTATGTCCATTCCGTTATTGGAGATATGTATTATTATGATGGTTATTGGTATTATGTTCAGAATGACTGTATTATGAAGAACAATATCCAGGGAACAGATTGTTCTACTGTTGTAAGTGGAACCAATATTACTTTGCAGGGGATTACAGAAGGTGTATTAACATATAGCATGAATGATGAAGAAAAAACAATCGTGCTCTCTGGTAATGAGGAAAGTGAGAATGGTGAAACTGAGGAAGGTGAAAATCCAGAAGGTGGAAGCACAGAAAGTGGAAGTACAGAAAGTGGAAGCACAGAAAGTGAAAACCCAGAAAGTGGAAGCACAGAAAGTGGAAGCACAGAAGGTGGAAGCACAGAAAGTGGAAGTACAGAAAGTGGAAGCACAGAAAGTGGAAGCACAGAAGATGGAAACACAGAAGGTGGAAGCACAAAAGGCGAAAACACACAAGATGAAAATACAGAAAGCGGAAAAGTAGAAGACGAAAGAAAAGAGAGCGGAAACACCGAAGGTGAAAATACACAGAGTGGAAATGTAGAAAATGGAAGTGCAACAGAAAATGATGGTGAGAATTTAACCGAAACAGGCAATTCTAATGAATATAAAGTAGAAGATGGAAATAACCAGAAGGGGGTTTTCAAAGATAAAAAGTCCAAATCCCATTATCGTATCTTAACAAAAGGGAAAAAGACTGGTACTGTAGATTATATAAAACCATATGCATCCGCAAAGGGAAAAGTAACAATTCCGGCCACAATCAAAAAGAATGGCATTACATACAAGGTGGTTGGTATCAGTGCAAATGCCTTTAAAAATAACAAAAAAGTTACCCAGATTATTATTGGTAAGAATATAAAAAATATTGGAGCAAAGGCATTTTACAATTGTAAGAAGTTAAAAACAATTAAAATCAATACCACAAAGTTAACTTCTTCTAGTGTTAAGAAAACTGCATTTAAAGGCATTAATAAAAAGGTGACTGTGAAGGTGGCAAAGAGTAAGTACAGCAAATACAAAAAGTTGCTTACTTCCAAAGGGCTGAAATCCAAGAGTCAGGTTAAGAAGAAATAGAAACACTGGTAGTACGATTAATTACTAAGAATACAATATGAATATTATTGAATAATGAAAGCCGCTGTAATCCTTTTAAAATAAGGTGTACAGTGGCTTTATTAATTTCAAAGAGAAAGAAATATTACGACTAAGGGTTTTATATGAAAATTTGTACGGTATATTTATGGTATAATATTTATTATTTTATTGTTGACAATACTGTGTGATGTACAGTATAATGTGAACTACAATATATTAAGGGTGCAAATTTAGATAAGGACATTTAAGAAATCTATAACTAGCAAAAGTTAGAAATCCTTGATGTCATTTGCAATGTAGAATGTAGTATGAAAAAGAAGGAAGGGCAGATATGGAAAAAGATTTATTAGAAAGCTTGTTAAGTGAATTGCGCAGGGGAACATTGATTCTTTGTGTGCTGAGCCAATTGGATCAATCACGTTACGGATATGCCTTGGTACAGAGCATGGAAGAGAAAGGCGTATCCATTGATCCTAATACGTTATATCCGTTGCTTAGACGATTGGAAAAGCAGGGGCTGTTATCTAGCGAATGGGATACTTCAGAAGCAAAGCCTCGAAAGTATTACAAGCGAACGGAATATGGAGAACAGATATATGAAAAACTGGTAGAACAATGGAAGTTAATGTCAGTTGGAATTAATGAATTATTAGGAGGGTCAAAAGATGAGTGAGCAGGAAATGATTGAACGTTATATATATGATGTGGTGAAAAGAGTGCCACAGGATTGCAGAGAGGAAATTCGCATGGAGTTACAGTCGTTAATTGACGATATGTGTGAACAGGAGAATAGTTCTGTAGAAGAAGTGTTGCAAAAGCTTGGTGAACCTGCAAAGTTTGCAAGAAGATATCGAGATGAGGGAAGTTACCTGATTGGACCGGATTATTATGATGATTATGTGTGGATTGTGAAGATAGCCTTGTTTGGTATTGGAATTTCGGCTTTGGTTTCAGCAGTAGTGAATGGAATTACGAATTCTGGAGATGTAATTAATTTCCTTGTAGAATTCTTTGGGGAATTTTTTGAAACATTAATAAATGGTTCTTTTAGTGTGATTGGAACGCTAACTATTATTTTTGCTATTATGGAAAAGAAGAAGGCAAAATTGGATATTAAGCCGGGAAAAAAATGGTCAGTAAAAGATTTGTCAAAAAATGTAGCAACAGTTAATTCATGGACCCCATTCTTGTTACCGGCAGTTCCGGATAAACGTGCAGTTATCAGTAGGGGAGATAGTGTATTTTCAATTATTTTTACAATCGTATTTATTGTATTGTTAATTTTTGCACCACAGGTGTTTGGAGCATTTCATTATGAAGGAGGTAAGTTGATTTCGTCTACATGTATATTTAATCTGGATGAGTGGGATAGAATCGTACCATTGTTTGTATTTAGCCTTTTTGTTGGTATGGTGAATTATATAGTTCGTTTGGTAATCGGATATCATTGTAAAACGGTTATGTACAGTACAATTATTACGAATACTGTACAGATTGCAATCGCTTTCATTTTGCTTAATTACTTCCCATTCTTTAATGTTGATTTTGCAAATCAGGTAAAAAGTATGATGGAGATTACAACATTTTCAAATGGAGATATTTTGTTTTATTGGGGAAGTAAGAGATTTGATAATTTCATGTTGCTGTTTATTGTGTTGATTTCCTTGTTGGATATAGGAGTTTCCTTGTATAAAACATTGAGATACAATAATAAGGTAGACAAAATAGTAGAGAAGTAATGTTGAGGGAAAATCTATTTGTTACTTGGAATAAAAGTGAAATGTATTGGTTACAAAAATGAAATTATTTGAACTTTTTTCTCGTTTGCAACAATATAATAATAAGAGATGATATATATACTCAATTATTTACATAGGAGGATGAGGAAATGGGATGTTTAGGTAATATTCTTTGGATTGTTTTTGGTGGAGCAGAAGGAGCATTGGCATGGTTTGTATATGGATGCTTATGGTCTATTACGATTGTGGGAATTCCGATTGGAAAGCAGTGTTTTAAGTATGCAGGTTTGGCTTTGTTTCCATTTGGAAAAGAGGTTGACTATGGTGGAGGCGGAATGTCCTTATTTGCCAATATAATTTGGATGCTTGTGACAGGAATTCCTATGGCGATAGCACATTTCCTTGCAGGTTGTATATTATGTGTGACCATTATTGGAATCCCGTTTGGATTGCAACATTTTAAATTGGCGAAGCTTGCTTTAATGCCATTTGGCACAGATGTACATCGTTAAAAAATGCACATTTTACAAATTTACAGCTCAGAGCATTGATTGCTTTGGGCTGTTTTCAATTTTTCTTCAAATCTCTTCAAGGTTATTTCAAGAAATGTCTGATACCATTTTTCTAAAGTATTTGAACTGTGTAATGAAAACGTTCAACTGAAAAAAATGGAGGAAGATATGAAAAAAATAAAATTTCCCAAATTAAACATTAGAAAAATTAAGAAAAAATGGATTATCGGTGGAGTAGTTGTGTTACTTGTTGTTATTGCAGGAGCAAGATTTTTTGTGATGCGTTCTAAGATGAACCAGATTGTAAAGGGTAATACAAAAGTGAATACTACAGTAAGCACAGGAACGATACAGACCAGTGTTTCAGGAACCGGAAGCATTTCCTATGCTGACACAACAGACATTGTTGTACCAAGTAGTTTAATGGTAGATGAACTCTTGGTAAGTGAAGGCAGCAATGTAGCAGTAGGCGAAGTGATTGCTACTGTGGATGCAGCATCTCTTGCAATGTGCTTAAATGAAGTAGAAGAAGCCATTGCAGAGGTGGATGACACGATTGCTTCAGAAAACAGTAGCTCTACTAGCCAAAGTATTAAGGCAGGTGTAGCCGGTCGTGTTAAGAAAATCTATGCAGACGCAGATGATAATGTTGCAGATATCATGAAGGAAAAAGGTGCATTGATGCTATTGTCGGCGGATGATTTGATGATGGTTACGATAGAAGATGCATCATCCGTGATGGTTGGTGATGAAGTAGTTGTAAGTAGTGGTGATACAACTACGGATGGTACAGTAGAGAGTCTTGATGCAACTGGTGTTGTGGTTACATTTGATGACAGTGTGTTTGCTTATGAGGAAGAAGTAACAGTATCTGATAAAGAAGGAACTACACTAGGAACAGGTAAAGCATACATACATCAGGAGATTTCAGTAGTTGCAAGCAGTGGGACTATTTCTTCTTTAAATGTCTCATTGAACAGTAATGTGAGTGCATCTACCAAGGTGTTTACTTTAACTAGTAGTGCAAAATCAGCGGAGTATATGCAGGCTGTAACAGAGAGAGAACAGTTAGTTGTTCTATTGAATACATTGGTTGCAATTCAGGTAAATGGTGGAATTACAGCTCCGGTGGATGGTATGTTACAGACAGTGAATACATCAACGGGAAGTAGTTCTGGTTCATCTGGTGAGTCTTTAGGAAGTGGTTTTATGATGGATGCATCGGATGAGAGTGAAAATGTAAAAGTAGTAGAAAATTCAGAGATTGTGGAGATTGCAGAAAATGTAGACAATCTAGTGGTGACGGAAACGCTTGAATTAACGCAGTTAGCTAGTGAAAATACAGAGGCAGTAGATGAGCAAGGGTTGGAAGCAGAACTTTCAGAGGAAAAAAGCATTGAAATGACAACTATGATAGAAAGTGCAGATGATGCAACAGGAATGATGCAACTTTCTGTTAGTAGTATGTCTGAATTAGAAACTTCTATGTCGGAAGTATCAATAAATAATCAGGGAACAGCAACAGATGAGAAGATTCCGGCCGAAGTACCATTTGGTCTTACAGGTGGAGAAGGTGTAATCTATGGAACTACAACAGATATGGAATATGCAGACAAAGAGGATGCAGCAGAATGGAAACCGTGTACGGCTGACAAGACAGAAGTGGCAGCGGGAATCTGGTATGTGAGAGTAAAGGCTACAGAAACGGCACAAGCAAGTGCGGCAGTAAAGATTGAGGTAAAAGCAGCTGGCACTAATAATGCAGAACAAAATCAGAATACGGAACAAAATGCTGAACAACAAAAAACGGAACAGTCAACCAGTGATTCTTCAGAAAACAAATCTGAACAGGGTTCGACAGGGAAAGAAGACACGCCAACTGTTCCAAACGATAAAACAGGGACGGATGCGAATGATAGTGATAGTAGTAAGAAAAATACAGGTAACACATCGGGTGGAAACTCTATGTCCGGTGGAGTTTCAGTAAGCCGAAGTAGTTCATCTAGCGCTTCGAGTAGTAGTACTACAAGTGCCAGTGAAAGTGTAGAAACAACCAATATCTTCACAATTGCCAATGGTGACAAAATGATGGTTACCATGAGTGTGGATGAGTTGGATATTGGGAATATGCAGATAGGTCTTGAAGCAGAGATTACATTGGATGCCATCGAAGGAGAAACATTTAAGGGAACGATAACAAGTGTGAGTGGCAATGCAAGTTCTAGTGGTGGAAGTTCACAGTATCCGGTTGAGATTGTATTTGATAAAACAGATGCAATGCTATCTGGTATGAATGCTTCGATAGAAGTAATTATTGAACAGGCAGAAAATGTATTAACATTACCGATTTCTGCAATTCAGGATGATGGAAATTATAGCTATGTATATACCGGTTATGATGAGTCAACCGATAAATTATCCGGAAAGGTACAGGTTGAGACTGGTTTGTCAGATGAGACAAGTGTGGAAATTACATCAGGATTAGCGGAAGGCGATACAGTATATTATGAAATGAAAGGCAGTGAAGACAGTACATCAAACAGTAATGGTATGGGAGGCTTCACAATGCCTGGTGGAGGATTTCCGAGTGGCGGTGGATTCCCAAGCGGCGGTGGATTCCCAAGTGGAGGTGATTTCCCTAGCGGTGGTGGTAATAGAAGCCAACGAGGCGGAATGGGAGGTCGTTAAGCATGGAGAATAGCAGATACATGATAGAAATGGATAATATCTGCAAGACCTATGAAATAGGTGATGAGATTGTCAAAGCATTAGACCATGCATCCTTACAGATTGCAGAAGGTGAGTTTGTAAGTATTATTGGTCCGTCCGGAAGTGGTAAATCAACCCTTATGAATGTAATTGGTTGTCTGGATGTGGCGGACGAAGGTGAATACTATTTGGATGGTTTGTCTATTAAGGAATATTCAGAGGATGATTTGGCATTTGTTCGAAACGAAAAAATTGGATTTGTTTTTCAGAACTTTAATTTACTCAGTAAATTATCCGCAAAAGAAAATGTGGAATTACCATTGATTTATCAGAAAATACAAAAGAAAGAAAGAGAAGAACGAGTACTTGCTGCATTAGAACGTGTGAATCTTGTAAAACGTAAGGAGCATAGACCGATGGAGCTTTCCGGAGGACAACAACAACGTGTGGCGATTGCCAGAGCCTTGGTTACAAAGCCATCCCTCATTTTGGCAGATGAGCCAACCGGTAATCTGGATACAAAGACAGGTGAGGAAATTATGCGTTTATTTCACGAACTACATGAACAGGGTAATACGATTGTGTTGATTACGCATGATGAGAGTGTAGCTGATCAGGCAGAACGTAAGATTCGAATTTTGGACGGAAAAGTAACAGAAGTCGCGCCTTTCGAAAGTGGGGTGAATAATGTATGATTTTTCAGTCAATTAAAATGGCAGTGGATTCTATTTTGTCTAATAAAATGCGTTCGTTTCTGACTATGCTTGGAATGATAATTGGTGTTATGTCATTGGTTGTATTAGTATCGATTGTGAATGGTGCAACCTCAAGCGTGACGGATTCCATATCACAGATTGGAACGAATATGCTTACAGTACAGATATTGGATGACAAAGGAGAACCATTTACTTTGGATGAAGTGATGGGATTAAGTGAAAAAGAATCCGTGTCAGCTACAGCACCATTTTCACAGGGAAGTGCAACTGCTAAGTATGGTAGTACGACTGAGAACATTACTTTATATGGAACGACAGGATCATATTACGATATTGAAGGTTTATCTCTTGCCAGAGGACGTTTTCTCAAAAATACAGACGTGAAGAACAGTACGTATGTTGCGGTGATTAATTCGGCAACGGCAGAAAACCTGTTTGAGCGTAGCAATGTTGTGGGAGAAATTATGTCGATAGATGGATATCATTTCACAATTATTGGTGTGTTAGAAGAGGAAGAGAGCACAATAGGTAATACTTCGGATCGGCTTGAAGCATATATTCCATATACTGCACTTTCTAAGATTATGGGTAGTAGCAGGCAGATTACAAGTTTTTATGTATCTTCTGCGGATGGAAATAGTATGGATATGGTGGAGCAGGAAATGACGATGTATCTTTATCAGAGACTTGGTGATACGGACTCTTTTTCGATTGTGAATTCTTCTGCTGTTATGGAAACTATGAGTAGCGTAACGGATACAATGAAATTGATGTTAGGTGGTATTGCAGCGATTTCGTTATTGGTTGGCGGAATTGGTATTATGAATATTATGCTTGTTTCGGTAACAGAACGTACTAGAGAAATTGGTATTCGTAAAGCAATTGGAGCAAGAAAGCAGACTATATTGGTTCAATTTCTAATAGAAGCATTGTTGGTTAGTGTAACTGGTTGCCTGGTTGGAATTGGATTATCAGCGCTTACAATATTTATTATTAATAATGTAGCGTCATCGTTATCTGCAAGTATGTCGTTAGACATCGTATTGATTTCGATTGGATTTTCCATGATAATTGGAGTGGTGTTTGGTATTTATCCTGCATACAAGGCTGCTAATATGCGTCCGATTGAAGCATTACGACATGATACGTAACTACAAATAAAATTCAGCTGATATTCAAAAATCGACAAAAAGTCCTTTCACATATGAGAATATACTTATATGTGGAAGGACTTTTTAGTAACTTTAATTGAACGGATTTAGATTATTAATAATACCGTTTTCATCAATATTCCAATCCGGATAACGTTCAAAAGCATATCTTTCCGCCTCATAGAAATGTTTTGCATGAATGCTCCATGTAATGGTTTTCTTTTTTGTGTTTATCTTAAAACAACGATTTTTTCCATATCCCAAAGACATCACATATAAGACATCTTCATCTGCAATAACAAACACTTCACCTAACAAGTTCCGATATACCAATCCTCCCGGATAAAAAATCAAGACGCACCTTGTAATAGATAGCCAAAACGCAACGCTCAATGTCATGAGCATAGGTGTACAGAACAATAATGCAAATCCACACTCCATGCCTCCGGAAGAAAAATTTTTATTCTTTACCATTCCAGCAGTATGTACATAGGTTCTCCACTGGAATTCCAACAGATTCTAACATATCATCCAAACGGTTATAGCGAAGAGAGGTGAAACTTAACTCTTTGCGGATTTCCTCTACCATCTGGTCATACTTTGGTGATTCCGGATTTGCATACTCCTGCAATACTTCTTTTGAAACATCTTCTGTGCCTTCTAATCTGGCGATAACACGTCTTGTAATCAAGTCCATTTCAGAAGAAGAGCGAGAGAAGTTCAAATACTTACAACCATATAACAATGGTGGGCAGGCTGGACGAATGTGTACTTCTTTTGCACCACTTGCATATAAGAATTCGGTTGTTTCGCGAAGTTGTGTTCCTCGAACAATGGAATCATCAATTAATAATAAGCTTTTATCTTTGATTAAATCATGCACAGCAATTAATTTCATCTTAGCGATGTGTTCACGTTTACTTTGGATTGTTGGCATAAATGAACGTGCCCAAGTTGGTGTATACTTAATAAATGGTCTTGAAAAAGGAATTCCGGATGCATTGGAATAACCAACGGCATGTGCAATACCGGAATCAGGTACGCCGGCTACGATATCAGGCTTTACGGTATCACGTTGTGCCATCTTGGCGCCACAGTTGTAACGCATCTGTTCTACACTGATTCCTTCATAAGAACTGGATGGATAACCGTAGTATACCCAGAGGAATGTACAGATTTTCATGTTCTTGCCCTCTGTTTTAAGAGTTTTTGCACCCTCCGCATCTACAACTACGATTTCGCCAGGTGCTAATTCCTTGTAATTATCATATCCTAAATTGCGGTATGCAAAATCTTCAAAAGTAATACAACATCCTTCAGGTTTTTTGCCAATTACAACAGGGGTTCTTCCGTGTTTGTCGCGAGCAGCATAGATTCCCTTTGGAGTCATTAACATAACGGAAAGAGAACCGTCTACTAATTCTAATGCATAATTAATACCGTCAATTAAGTTCTCTTTTTGGTTAATCATGGCAGCTACTAATTCAGTAGGGTTGATGTCACCACCACTCATCTCTAAGAAATGTGAATTGCCATTGGCGAATAACTTGTCGACAATTTCATCTGCGTTATTAATTTTACTGACTGTGGTAATGGCATATGTACCATGATGTGAACGAACCATTAATGGCTGTGGTTCATAATCAGAAATACATCCAATTCCCATATGTCCATTCATTTTGTGAAAATCTTTATCAAACTTTGTACGAAATGGAGAATTTTCAATGTTATGAATCGCTCGATCAAATCCTTTATCTCCATAAACTACGAGTCCGGCACGTCTGGTACCTAAATGTGAGTGATAATCTGTTCCAAAGAACAAATCAAACATACAGTCTTCTTTTGATACTACTCCAAAAAATCCACCCATGATATAAGCTCCTTAGTATATAGTTTTTTGATAGGGAAAATCTTCCCATTCTTTGTTGTCTTTTACCACAAATGAGTATAGCAAGCATTAGAAAAACTAGCAAGTGTAAAAAGTAACAGAAATTAATTATTATTTGGAGGTTTTTTGTAAATTCTATCTTTGTTGGTGAAATAAAGGATAGGTTATGCATATAAGGCATTATATGTGAAAAATGCATGGAAATAGATTTCTTTTTTATTCATTAGTAAAAACTTTTATCTGCATAGATTTAGGTAGTGTTCAAACAGGAAAAAATTTGATATAATAACACATATAATAGATTTGGTTTTGAAATGATACATACAGTGGTATTTGGGTTAGATATGGAGGATGCATTTTGGGGATTAAATTAACAGATTTAGAAGAAAGAGACCTACTAACAATCATTGCTAGTAGTGATATGGGTGAATTGAAAATGCAGGCCTTCGTCAAGAAGGTTCTGAAAGAGAATGTTGCCATAATTGATGTGATTTTCCAAGACGGTCGCAAGCTGAATTTTGACAACGTGCAGATTAATATAGAATATGCACCGGAGGATGGTGTACCTTTTATCTGGAGAGCCGCTCGTATTGTGAATGTGAAGAATCAGTATGTTCTTCAGGTTGCAGGTGAAGGTGTACGGCACAATCGTAGAAGTTGTTTTCGTGTTAGTGTTGGTGTATATGCGAGAATGGCGATGGTTGGTCGACAAGGTACGGATGTTATGATACGTGACGTTAGTTTGTCAGGTTTTTCGATTGCAGATCGTGACAGGGAATTGGCATTAGAGATTGGTCATGAATTAACGGTTGTGTTTAGTGACTTGGGTTATAATCTTAAGCTAGTTGGTAAAGTTGTGCGAATTGAAGAAATGGAGAATATGATTGTCTATGGTGTGGAAACACGTAATTTGTGTAAAGATTTGTCTCCATATATCAGCATAAAACAACAACGTAATCGTAGGAATAAAGAAAAAAGATAGTTCTACCATACATAGGGATAGAATCAAGTAGAGGGGGAAACGGAGAATAACCCATTAGGGAAATTCTCCGTTTTGCGTTATCTAATTATACAAGATATGAAGTTGACTAGTTATGCTTGAGGAGGAGTGCAATATGATGATTGGATTTGTGATATGAAAAAGCTTTATAATGTTCTTGGTACAGATTTAACCTATTTCAAAAATGGAAAGAATAGAGTATAATAAAAACATCATTAAACATATTGTTGCATATTTGGTGATATATAACAGAACTTAAATGGTGATGATAAATAAAAAGTATTAAGTAAGGATAATGCATTTCTTTAAAATTTAAAGCAGTTTTATAAATTCACAAATCGACGTAATAATATGATATAATATTAGCAAGAATAGATTGAAGAATAGGAGGTATTGCTTATGTTAGCAGCAGTAAAAGGAAGAATACAGGGAAATACAGTATTGATTGATGAAGATGTAAGAGAATATGATGGAACAGAAGTGATTGTTACTTTGCTAAATTATCCGCAGAAGAAAATAAATAAAGCACCTATTGATTGGGATAGTTTTGTTATTCCTAGTGAAAGAGGAAAAAACGTAGAAGAATATATGAAGGAGATGCGTGAGAATGACAGATTATAAAAAGGTATTTGTGGACACAGCACCTTTTATATATTTCATTGAAAAGAATACTAACAATCCACAATATTATGATAAGGTTAAGAATTTCTTTATGAATGGGTATAATAATGATAAAGAATTTGCTACATCTGTTATTACAATGGAAGAATATTTTGTATTTCCGTATCGGAACAACAATCATTCATATATTGATATGTTTAATCGCCTTGTGGCTACAACAAATATGGATATTATAGAGATAAGTCAAGAGATTGCCAAGAAAGCGGCACAGATAAGAGCAGAATACAAAGGATTTAAGGCTATGGATGCTTTGCAGTTAGCAGTTGCTTGTTTTGAATGTTGTGATTTATTCTTGACGAATGATAAACAGTTGAGACAATTTCAAGAAATAAAGTGTATAACAGTTGACGAACTGGAATAAATGAGATAAGCACCAACGGAAGAAAAATAGTATCTTCTGAATGGTGCTTTTGTTTTAGGGAATTTTGTGCGAAACCTTCACCAAAGTACACCAATTGAAAGATTGTTTATAACGACTTATAATGAGTTACATATTTTGGTATTCTGCAAAAGCCTTGAAAAATAAGGTTGAATAATGATTTGTAATGAGTTATAATGACCTAGGTTAATTGAATAGAATCTTCAGGGCGGAGTGAAAGTCTCCACCGGCGGTATTTGAACTATGAGTCATTAGCCCGCGAGCCGTAAGGCAGGAACCAGTGAGATTCTGGTGCCGACAGTATAGTCTGGATGGAAGAAGAGTGAGAATGTGTAAGATGTCACAAGGAAGTTTTGTGATGAGCCGGTTAGGCGTATGCAGTATATAGTTTGGAATATTAACAATCGTGTGTATCTTACACAAATAAGAAATTTGTTTGTTTAGTCCTGAAGTAGAGAATACTTTGGGACTTTTATTTTTGAGGAGAACAACATGTCAGACAACAGAAAATATATGCAGCGAGCAATTGAATTGGCAAAATTGGGAATCGGCAAAGTTAACCCGAATCCATTAGTAGGTGCGGTGATTGTCAAAGATGGAGAGATTATTAGTGAAGGTTACCATAGGGTTTATGGTGATTTGCATGCAGAGCGCAATGCTTTTTCTAATTTAAAGAATAAAGAAGATGCAAAAGGGGCAGAAATGTATGTGACCTTAGAACCTTGTTGTCATCATGGAAAGCAACCACCGTGTACGGAAGCAATTATCGAACATGGAATTGCTAAGGTGTATATAGGTTCGAATGATCCAAATGAAATGGTAGCAGGAAAAGGAATTCAGATACTTCGTGATGCCGGTGTGGAAGTTGTGACAGAATTTATGAAGGAAGAATGTGATGCGTTGAATCCGGTATTTTTCCATTATATTACAACAAAGACACCATTTGTACTGATGAAGTATGCTATGACGTTAGACGGTAAGATTGCTACAAGAACAGGTCATTCCCGGTGGATTTCAGGTGAAGTATCCAGAAACAGAGTGCAGGAAACTCGAAATGCATTAAAAGGTATTATGGTTGGAATTGGAACAATATTAAATGATGATCCTCGCCTTACATGCAGAATTGACGGTGGTAGAAATCCAATTCGCATTATATGTGATTCTAAGCTTCGAATACCGTTGTCAAGTAACGTGGTAACAACAGCAAAGGAAATTCCGACTATTGTAGCTACCATTGAACCGCATCCGGAATATACCAGATTTTGGAATCAGCAAAAGCAGGATCTGGAAGAAGAAGGCGTAGAGGTTTTAGTAGTAGCAGAGAATGAAGGTAGATTAGATCTTCAGGATTTGATGGTGAAACTTGGCGAGAAGCAGATAGACAGCATTTTGTTAGAGGGTGGTTCCACTTTGAATTATGCTGCGTTACAGGCAGGCATTGTGAATCGTGTGGAAGCTTATGTTGCACCGAAGTTTTTCGGCGGTTCCGGATTTTACACTCCGGTTGGCGGAGAGGGTGTAGAACTGGCCACGGAAGCTTATGGATGTAAGCTGGTTTCTATGGAACCTATAGATGAAGATGTGTTGCTTATATATGATATTGTGAATAATTAAGAGGAATAATCAATGAATATAAAAGTGTGGATTAAGAAAGTGAAAAATGGTTATGTTATCCGTCAGGCACGGAATGTAAGACTTCCGCAGTTTGAATCAGATGATATGGTGAGAAGACATTATATTTTTAAAGGAAGAGTACAAAAGGTAGGATTTCGTATAGAGGTGATTGAACTTGCCAAACGTCTTGGTCTTACGGGTTGGGTAAATAATCTGGAAAACGGAGATGTGGAAGCCGAGCTGCAAGGACCAAAGAATAAGATAGATTTTTTGGTATCCTTTATGGAGTCTTTGAAACGTATAAAAATTGATTCTAAAGAAGTAAAAGAAATTTCGGTAGTGGAAAGTGAGAAGGCGTTTCAAAGTGATAAAGAGTATTAGTATCTGGAAAGAGGAGAATAGATGGTATGGAATTAATGCAGGGAAGACCAGCGGATGAAACTGGACGATTAGAAAAAGAAATCAAAGTATATGATTTGTTGGATCGTCTTGGTATTGAATATGAGAGGACTGATCATGAAGAAGCCAATACGATGGAGGCTTGTAATGAAATAGACAAGGCGTTGGATGTTGTTATGTGTAAGAATTTATTTCTTTGCAATCGTCAGGAGACACAATTTTACCTTTTGATGATGCCGGGGGAGAAGCCCTTCAAGACTAAGGATATTTCAAAGCAAATCGGAAGTGCTAGACTTTCATTTGGTAAGGCAGACTTCATGGAAGAATATTTGGATATAAGGCCTGGCGCAGTATCGGTTATGGGCTTGATGAATGATACCGAAAAACATGTACAGTTGTTGATTGACAAACCGATATTGGAAAGTGAGTTTGTTGGATGTCATCCATGTGTTAACACATCCAGTATGAAGATGAAAACCAAGGATGTGTTGGAGAAGTTTCTTCCGGCAGTAGGTCACGAGCCGATTATTGTGGATTTGCCGGAAGTGATAGAATAACTTAGAGAAATTGATGATGGATTACGTAAAAGAGGATAATTGAAAGAAAGGACGCACTTAATGTTTACAGGAATAGTTGAAGAAATTGGTACTGTAGTTTCTATCAGTAAAGGTGTACAATCATCTAAGCTGACACTGCAGGGTGATGTAATGTTTGAAGATATGCATATTGGTGATTCCATTGCAGTTAATGGTGTGTGCCTGACCGTAACAACCAAGACAAGTAACACATTTACTGTGGATGTGATGGCAGAGACTTTGCGACGTTCTTCGTTAGGAAACTTGACCAACGGAAGCAAGGTGAATATGGAACGCGCCATGGCAGCAAATGGTCGATTTGGTGGCCATATTGTAAGTGGTCATATTGATGGAACCGGTGAAATCGAGAGCTTTGTAAAAGAGGATAATGCGGTATGGGTTACCATTAAAACGCCATCTAAGATTTTGAAATATATTATAGAGAAAGGATCTATTACGATAGACGGTATTTCTCTTACGGTAGCTTATGTGGATTCGAGTTGCTTTAAGGTGTCATTGATTCCTCATACTGCTGCCAATACAACCTTGCTTAGCAAGAAACCGGGAGACATTGTAAACCTGGAAAATGATGTTGTAGGTAAGTATATAGATAAGCTGTTACATTTTAAGGATAATTCGAAGGAAGATAATAGTGAGAAGAGAGAATCTGGAATTTCTATGGACTTCCTGGTACAAAATGGATTTATGTAAAGTTATTATGACAACAAAATGTGTAAAGCTATTATATTAATACTTAATGTCGATGCATTGTGCAAAGGAGAGTGCAATAATCGTATCTGATGAGTAAGTCATTTATGATGAAACATATATAAATAAGCAATGTGAAATATAATACAGGAGGACATTAACATGTCAGAATTTAACACTACGGAAGAACTGTTAGAGGAGTTGAGAGCAGGTAAAATCATTGTAGTATTAGACGATGAGGACAGAGAAAATGAGGGAGATGTGATATGTGCAGCGGAGTATGCCACCACAGAGAATGTGAATTTTATGGCAACCTATGCAAAGGGTTTGATTTGTATGCCGATGGATGCAAGTTATACGGATAAGCTGAACTTACCACAGATGTGTATTACCAATACAGATAACCATTGTACTGCATTTTCTGTTTCAGTAGACCATGTGGATACTACTACCGGAATTTCTGCTTATGAGCGCGGAATTACGGCAAGAAAGTTTGTGGAAGAGGATGCAAAACCGGAAGATTTCAGAAGACCGGGTCATATGTTTCCGTTGGAGGCAAAACCGGGCGGAGTAATTGAGAGAAACGGTCATACAGAAGCCACAGTGGATTTTATGAAGCTTGCAGGTCTAAAGCCGGTTGGTCTTTGCTGCGAAATTATGCGTGAAGACGGAATGATGGCCAGAAAAGATGATTTGATGGAGTTTGCGAAAAAGCATGGCTTGAAAATTGGAACCATCAAAGATTTAGTACAGTATCGCAAGGAACATGAAGTATTTGTTGAATGTGTTGCGAAAGCTAAAATGCCAACCCGTTACGGTGAATTTACTATTCATGGATATGTTAATAAGTTAAATGGTGAACACCATGTAGCATTAGTGAAAGGGGATATTGCAGATGGTGCTCCGGTTCTTTGCCGTGTACATTCAGAGTGTTTGACAGGTGATGCATTGGGTTCTGCACGTTGTGATTGTGGTCAGCAATATGATGCAGCGATGAAAATGATTGCAAACGAGGGAAGAGGAGTGCTCCTCTATCTTCGTCAGGAAGGTCGTGGTATCGGTTTGATTAACAAAATCCGTGCTTATGAGCTTCAGGATAATGGAAGAGATACGGTTGAGGCAAATTTGGAATTAGGCTTCCCGGAGGATGCGAGAGATTACACGATTGGAACTCAGATTCTTGTGGATTTGGGTATCAAGGAATTACGCCTTATGACAAATAATCCACTTAAGGTATATGGTTTAGAAGGTTACGGTTTGAACATCGTGGAACGTGTTCCAATCATCATGGAACCAGGCAAGTATGATGAATTCTATCTTCGTACAAAACAGGAGAAGATGGGACACATCCTAAATTATTAATAAAGGTGTAGTAACTGTTCAGAGTCTCATTCATAAATGCTTTGCATTTATCTTGTGTATGGTACAGAACAGTTAAAGATAAGCAATAATTTGACGATAAAGTTTTCATTCATTATCGTCATTTATTGAAGAATAGAAACTATAAAATTTATTGACAGTATGTATATGGTAATTGCGAAACTTTCAAGAGCGTAGCGAGAGTTGCGTGATAGAACCCAATACCATAAGCAGGTGCTACTAAGGCCGTCGGCACTTAGCGAGACATTGTCGAGCTTAGTACCGCTACGAGCCGCGGGCAGCGGGAGCGTGCCTGCGTTGGTTGGGTTGTATCTCGCAACAACATAATTAAGTAAAAAAGTTTCGCAATTGCCTTCACAAACTTAATTCAAGAAAGGAAGAATAAGATTATGAAAACTTTAGAAGGAAAATTAGTTGCAAAAGATATGAAGGTAGGTATTGTTGCCGCAAGATTTAACGAGTTCATCGTTTCAAAGTTGATTGGAGGAGCAGTAGATGGTTTGACACGTCATGATGTTCCGGAAGATAACATTACATTAGCTTGGGTACCGGGTGCGTTTGAAATTCCGGTTGCTGCAAAGAAAATGGCAGAATCCGGTGAATATGATGCAGTTATCTGTTTAGGCACTGTGATTCGTGGTGCAACAAGCCATTATGATTATGTATGTAATGAGGTTTCTAAGGGGATTGCTCAGGTTTCTATGAACACAGGCGTGCCGGTGATGTTTGGTATTGTTACAACAGAGAACATCGAGCAGGCTATTGAGCGTGCAGGAACAAAGGCTGGTAACAAGGGTTATGATTGTGCATTAGGTGCAATCGAGATGGTGAATTTACTTAAGCAGATGTAATTGACATAAAGGTTTGCATGTAGGATAAGGCAGGTTTGCAAGAATATAATATTTAGTCCTACTATGACTTAGAAAGGATAATAATATGTCAGCATTACTATTTTTTGATATTGACGGTACATTGGTTTCGCTGGATAACGAGCATTTTATGCCAGAAAGTACTAGACGAGCACTGAATCAGGCAAAAGCAAATGGACATAAGATTTTTATTAACACTGGTCGTGTTAAGACTGCTATAGACAAGCATTTGCTAGGCTTTGGGTTTGATGGTTTGGTATGTGGCTGTGGTACTTATGTAGAATATCAAGGTGAAACAATTTTTCATCAGACTCTTACTAAGGAGCAGTGCATAGAACAGGCGGAAGTACTTCGCAAGTGTAAGTTTCATACAATTTTTGAAAAAAATGATCGTCTCTTTATAGAAGGAGAACATGGTCCCGGAAGTTTTTTGGAATATATTTATAATTACTTTTCAAAAAATAGTGATTACCCAATTGAAGGACCGGATTCATTGGACTTTCATTTTGATAAGTTCACTACAGCGCAGATGCCGGATAGTGATGAAAAGACTTTTTTTCAGTATTTTTCAGAGGATTACAATTTGATACCACATTTTAATAATGTATATGAAGTAGTTCAAAAGGGTTGTAGTAAAGCAACCGGAATACAAAAAGTGATAGAGCATTTGGGGATGGATTTATCACAGTGTTATGCATTTGGGGATTCCATTAACGATATGGAAATGTTAAAATATGTACCACATTCAGTGGGAATGGGCAATGCTGTCGAAGACGTATTTTCTGTAGTAGAATATCGAACCACAGACATTTTAGAGAATGGAATTGAAAACGCACTGAAACATTATAAGTTGATATAAGTGTTGAATGTATAACATTGCAGAAAGCGATGAATTGCGAGAATTGGATTGCAACAGAGGATCACATAAAAAAGTAACAATAAAAGTGCGTAAGAGGAAAGAGTATGTTTCGATTAAAAGAACAACAATTGCATATGCTTATGTGGATGTTGGTCATAGCCAGTATTGCGTTTTTTGGTTTTTTCGGTATTGAGAAAGCGCTTTTTGTAGAAGAGAATCGTTCTTGGAAGGGAATGGATGATTTTTCGGAAGGTTGGTTATGTACTTATGAAACATCCCAAAATTCTATAGTAGATGTGTTATTACTTCCAACAACACTTTCTGTAAAGAAAGGTACGGAAGTGGTTTTGTCTCGTCGTGTTCCGGAAGTGAAACAAGATACAGTATATGTAACATTGGAACTGGATAATGCAGCTGTTCAAGTGTTTGTGAAGGATGATATCATTTATTCGAGTAGTCCGAAAGAAACTATGCTTCCGGTTCGACATGTGATTCCTATATTACCAGAGTATAGTGAATTAACAATGTCCATTGTAATCACAGATATAGTTGGCGAAGAAGTTTCATTGGGAAAATTACAGTCAGGAACCTATAATCAATTGTGGACGTCGTTTTTGCAAATGCATTGCTTTCCGATTGTGCTGGGTTCTTTGATGTGTTTGATTGGTATAGTAATGCTTGTTGATTGGTTTGTAATAAAGAATACATGGCAACAAAAACGAGTTTTGTTCTATGCTAGTATGGAAGGGATTCTGCTTGGAATCTTGTTTGTTTGCAATACAGGATTCATTCCACTTATGACAGGATGGAATTATGGAAATTATATATTGAAAGTTTGTGCAATCATAATTGCAATTGTATTACACTTAATAATGATTCGATGTTTTATTTATAAGAAAAAAGTATTAGGAATTGTGGATACAGCAATCTTACTAATCGGTGTTTTATATATCAGTGTTATGGTATTGCAGGTGTTTGACTTGATTCATTTTGATCTTATTTACATGATTGCATCGGTTATATATATAGCAATGTTAGTGCTATTTACAATTGTATTGTCAATTACAATATTTGATTATCGACGCAAGGAAGGGATACCGATTTTTGTTGCAAATGTGATTCTTATTTTGTGTATGTTTGTGCAATTGATTGTGTATTTTACAGGAAGGCAGATGAATGCAGGAAATACTTATATCTGTATTGGTTTTGCTGTTTATATGATATATGTTGCTGTTTATGGAATGAGACAGGCTGTTTATTTACAGCCAAAGAAGGAAGAAATACCATTGGATGAGAGTCAGATTAAATCACAGGTTGTGGAACAAATCAATCCGAATCTCTTATTTGCATCTTTCCAAACGTTACAGAGTTTGATTAAGAGTGGTTCTGCAATGAGTGTCAAAATGATATACTATATTTCTGTATATTTTCGTGACAATTTGAAAGCCTTAGAAAGTGCTGGAGAAGTGGTTGCTTTTAGTGAAGAAATGGAGCATATAATTGCTTATTTGCAGTTGCAGAAGACCCGTAATCAGAATATGAACTTTGCAATGGAGTGCAAAGAGAAAGATTTTAATATTCCGCGTCATAGTATAGAACCTTTAGTGGAAAATGCAGTAAAACATGGACTGGCTAAGAATGGAAATAAGGGGAATGTAACGATTCGAACTTATATCCGTGCGGATGGATATGCAATACAGATTATTGATGATGGTGTAGGTTTTGACACTGCTATTTTGAAGAAAAAAACAACGACCTTTGCAAAGAAGTTAATGTTGCTGGAAAAGACGTGCCAAGCACGTACGGAGGTTATTTCCAGACAAGGCAAAGGAACTGTAATTACGATTGTGTTACCGATGTTGGATAATGATTTAATGGAAGAGATGTAGCCGACTTTATTAATGTGTGAATAAATAGAATAAGAACGGGAGATTGTTGCTATGGAAAAGGAAACTTCTGCAAAGAAGCCAGAGAAAGAAAAATTCACGTTGATTGACAGTTTGATTACAGCGATGTTTGTTCCGAAGGAATACAATAAGTTATTGAAACTTTCAACTGGAAAGATAATTCGTTACGTTTTTGCGGTGCTATTGCTGGTTTGTTTGATTCGATATGCAATTCCGAGTTTGGGTTCGATTGCCGGGCTTGGCGGGATGGAAGGCATTTTGATGAATGAGACACCGACATTTGCATTGGAAGATGGTAAGTTCTATTTGGAAGAGAAGATAGAACAAGTAGATGAGGTATCTGCAGTTTGCTTAATAATTGATACTACGGTAGAGGAATATACCAAAGAAGATGTTCCTGCGAATATGATGCAGGCGGTTATGATTAGTCAAAGCAATATGCTTGTATATAATTCGCTGTATGGTTTGGGGGCTATGGTGGAATCCCAAAGGTTTGAAGATTGGAAAGATTTAACTATAACCAATCGAACAGTTGCAGATATGAGTGGATTTATCTATGTGGGATTATTGTTCGTGTTCGTCATAGTCTGGTTTGCTTCTATGGTGGAGTATTTACTGATGTCCTTTTTTTATGGTGGGATTACCTATCTGTTTGTAAAGGCAGTAATTCCCAATCTTACGTTTAGAACAGCATATAAGACGGCTGTGTTTGCTCAGACCATTGGTTTGATTGTTGAGTCGATTACCTATAGCCTTGGAATGGAAACATTATATATGGCTGGTGGATTTTTCAATATATTTATAACGGTATCGCTGATGAATAAGGCAATTGTTAAATTTAAAATAAATGATGAAATATCTAGAGGATGAATACGAAGTTATATGAGATGCAATCATAATGAAAGCATATATCAGTATAGAAGCTTGATATATGCTTTTTGCTTTATAGGATATAAGATTGTTATTCTTGGAAACGTGTGTCTAAAGTGTTTAATAAGTTTTTGATATCATCCATATTCATTGTACTGAGTGTAGAATTATGGAATGTGTTTTCATTGGTTACATCCGGTCCGAACCAATCTGGTGAATTGTAGGAAAAAGCACTTTCTTCGTTTGGAAATTCTACTTCTGCTATATATAATCCATCAAAAATGCCTGAGAAAATATCAAGTTCTATAGTGAGGTTTTCCTTTTCGGGAATTTTGTAACGGGTTTTTGCGATAATGTTGCCATCTGTTTTCGTAAGTAGTTTCTTGTACGCTTCTTTTGTTAGTGGGAATTCTACTTCCTCACGCGTCATTAAACCCTGACCTTTGTAAGTTAAAATGTATGTATCATCCTTTTGTCGGATGCGTAGAACCGGTTCGGTTAAAATGTAAGCTTGTTCTAATTGATGATGAGGATATTGTTCCAAATTGTCAGGGAGATCTTCTTTTTTTATTAAATATTTTCTTTCGATTTCCATAAGTATTCCACCTCGTTTATATTAAAATTGTTGTAATAAGGTAATCTATGATTAAGGCTATCATACTTTGGATAAATTGACAAATACATTCTGATAACATAGAATAACTGTAACTGTGAAGGTACTGAATAGTTACGAATAACGAATAGTTGAGAATTTGGAGGTTGGGATTATGAAGAAAGCATATTTGTTTTTGGCGACAGGATTTGAAGAAGTTGAAGCTTTAACGGTAGTTGATATTTTGAGACGTGGTGGAGTAGATTGTAAAATGATTTCTATTACAGGAGATTATGATGTAATAGGTTCTCATGCAATTACAATTCGTGCGGATCAACTGTTTGAAGAAAAGGATTTAACAGATGCACAGATGCTGATTATGCCGGGTGGGATTCCGGGAACACCGAATTTAAAAGCGCATGTAGGATTAGAGAAATTAATTAATAATTATGCAGAAGATGGAAAATATCTTGCGGCAGTGTGTGCAGCACCTACCATTTATGGTGAGATGGGCTTATTAGAAGGAAAGAAAGCGACCTGTTATCCTGGAATGGAGGATGGTCTAAAGGGTGCAACTGCATTAGAAGATGCTGTAGTATGTGATGGACAGTATATTACCAGTCGAGGAATGGGAACTTCTATTGAATTTGGGTTGGCATTACTAGAGAAGTTTACAGACAAGGAAACGACACAGAATATGGGAATGAAAATCGTATACAATGTTTGAAAAGAAAGATGAATGATAACTATGAAGGTATTGAATGGTTACGATGAATTCAAAAATGCTTGAATGAGGATAAGATTATGTATCAGATGAAGATATCGGTACGAGGACTTGTGGAATTCATATTTCGAAGTGGAGATATTGCCAGTGGAGAGGGCTCATTTTCTAAGGAAGCAATGGCGGAAGGTAGTAGAATACACCGCAAGATACAAGGGAAAATGGGCCTTAATTATAATGCAGAGGTACCTTTGAAATTTGATGTGATTCGACCGGATTTTGTGTTGACAATTGAAGGTAGAGCAGATGGAATTATCACAGAAGACGATGGCGTTATAATTGATGAAATTAAGGGTATTTACAAGAAGCTTGAGTATGTGCAAGAACCAATTTATGTTCATAAAGCTCAGGCTATGTGTTATGCCTATATTTATGCACTGCAGAATGAATTAGAGACAATTTCGGTACAGATGACATACTGTAATTTAGATACAGAGGAAGTCAAACGTTTTACAGAAACATTTACAATTGAATATCTAAAGGAATGGTTTCACAATCTGGTAGATGAATATTGTAAATGGGCGCAGTTTGAGGTAGATAATCGTACTTTGCGCAATGAAAGCATTGCGAATTTGGAGTTTCCATATTCATATCGGGCAGGTCAGCGGGATATGGTTGGTTCCGTATATCTTTCTATTAAGCGAAGGCAGAATTTGTTTGTGCAGGCGCCTACTGGGATTGGTAAGACGATGGGGGCATTATTTCCAACAATTAAGGCGATGGGAGATGGATACGGAGAAAAGCTATTCTATTTGACGGCTAAAACGATTGCCAGAGGTGTGGCAGTGGACGGTTTGGAAACACTTCGGAAGAATGGTTTGCATTTTCGGAGTGTACTGCTTACAGCCAAGGAAAAAATATGTCCAATGGATGAGATGAACTGTGAACCTGAGTATTGTCCTTATGCAAAAGGACATTTTAATCGTATCAATCAAGCAGTGTATGATTGTATTACGCATGAGGTAAATGTGACGCGAGACGTGTTGTTAGAATATGCCAATAAGCATATGGTTTGTCCTTTTGAAATGGGATTAGATGTAAGTTTGTTTGTGGATGGAATTATATGTGATTACAACTATGTGTTTGACCCAAAGGTAAAGTTGCGCAGGTATTTTGCTGAAGGAGCAAAAGGAGATTTTCTGTTTTTGGTAGACGAAGCACATAACCTGGTAGACCGGGCATCCGCGATGTATAGTGCGGAAATTTACAAAGAAGATTTTTTGAATATGCGTAAATTGCTACTTCCTTACAATGCAAAGCTTGGGAAATTGCTGGGTACATGTAATAAGGAAATGCTTAATTTGAAGAAGGAATGTGATAACGAAAAGAGATATGCATTGATTCCGGATATAGGAAGTTTGTATTTGAATTTGTTGCGCGTACACACACATTTGGAATCTTTTATGGAAGAAAGCAAAGAGATTACGGCATTGAAACCACATAAAGATGAAATATTAGATTTCTATTTTCGGATAAACCAGTTTCTGAATATATATGAATTGATGGATGAAAGTTATGAAATATATGGGGAACAGGTAAACGACAAATCCTTTATGGTGAAGTTATATTGTATTCATCCGGCTAATAACCTAAGTGAGTGTATTGAGAAAGGAAATGCAACGGTTTTCTTTTCCGCTACGATGTTGCCGATTAATTATTATAAAGAATTACTTCATAATGATGAGAATGATTATGCAATTTATATACCGTCACCATTTCCGAAAGCAAATCGTAGGATTTTTGCAGGAGTGGATGTTAGTAGCCGGTATAAACTTCGAGGTCCAAAACAGTATGAGAAAATGGCTCGTTATCTGGATTTGTTGGTAAAGAGCAAAGAGGGAAATTATATGGCATTTTTTCCTTCTTATAAAATGTTAAATGATGTTTATGAGACGGCAATGGAATTGGGTCTGTTGTTAGGGATTAAGGTAATATGTCAGACTACTCATTTAACGGAAGAAGAACGTGAACAGTTCTTGGAGGAGTTTCGGAATGCCAAAGAAGCAGTGTTAGGCTTCTGTATTCTTGGAGGAATTTTTTCGGAGGGAATTGATTTGGTAGGGGATTATCTGATTGGTGCGGCAATTATTGGAACGGGGCTTCCGATGGTATGCAATGAAAGAGAAATTCAGCAAAATTTCTTTGCGACGCGCGAGAACAAAGGATTTGAATATGCGTATCTCTATCCGGGAATGAATAAGGTACAGCAGGCAGCAGGGCGCGTAGTGCGCACGATGGAAGATAAAGGAATTATTTTGTTGTTAGATGAGCGATTTGTATCACAACAAGTGGTAAGTACTTTTCCAATGGAATGGGAAGATTATGATATTGTTACACTTGGTACGGTAGAGAAAAAAATGAGTGCGTTTTGGTCGCATTTGCATGTGGAATGAAAAAGGAGTATAATTGGTCATAGTTGTGATGAATGGAAAACGATTGACACATTGATTACACAATTGAGTGAGATACTTTGAACGTGTATGATGTATTCATATTGGAGGAACAGATGAGAAGATTATTTGTAAGTGACTTAGATGGGACATTATTGAATAGTGAAGCACAGATTAGTGAAGAAACGCTTAAGATTATTAATGAGGGGATTGAACGTGGGTTGGATTTTACAATATCTACAGCACGTACGCCTACCACAGCGCTTAAAATTATTGAAAAATTGAATTTGCAACTTCCTATTATGATGATGAACGGAGTTCTTATTTATGATATTGTTTTTAAGCAGTATATTAAGAAAGAAGTCATGGATTCCAATATTATTATGGTATTGTTAGGATTAATTAAGCTCAAAGGTCTTAATTGTTTTTTGTATGGATTAGACAATAATCAATTTGTTGCATATTATGATAGTGTAGAGTCTACATCTTTGAATTATTTTCGTAATGAGCGTATTATGAAATATGATAAGAAGTTTACTGAGGTGGAAGACTTAAGTTTAGTTGCAGGAAGAGATATCATTTATTGTATGCTTCGCGAGCCGAAGGAAAAACTGGAGGCGTTATATCGTGAGCTTTCTGTTGTTAAAGGAGTGAAAGCTGAGTTTTATCCGGATATTTATAGCGATAATTATTATATGTTAGAAATCTACAGTGATAAGGCTTCCAAAAAAGAGGCAGTGAATTATCTTCGTGGAACTAGTAGATATGACAGTGTGATTGGATTTGGTGATAATTTGAATGATAAGGCGTTGGTGGAAGCGAGTGATTATTTCTATGCGGTTGCCAATGCGCATCCGCAAATTCAGGAATTGGCAGATGCGGTGATACCATCCAATGATGAGGATGGGGTTGCTCGTTTTATTCAGCAGATGATGAGAACGGGGGAAATGGAGTAGTTATGGAAAATATAACAGTGAAAGATATTGTGGAAATGACAGGTGGAATTTTAATGTGTGGAGATGAGAATACACCTGTTACAGATATTTGTATTAATTCAAAGGAAATTAAAGAGGGAGATCTGTTTGTTCCAATTATTGGAGAACGTGTAGATGCGCATCGTTTTATTGAATCTGCATTGGAAATCGGTGCTGCAACGTTAACGTCTCAACACAATGGAGTGGTGGTTGCGGAAAAACCTTATATTCGAGTGGATGATACAGTAGATGCATTGCAAAGAATTGGTGCTGCCATTCGAAACAGGTATGATTTACCGATTGTTGCAGTAACTGGAAGTGTTGGAAAAACTACAACAAGAGAGATGATTACCCATGCGTTAGCATCTGCAAAAAAGACTTTTCATACTGCAAAGAACTTTAATTCACAAATAGGTGTGCCAATTACACTTTCTAAGATGAGCAGTGATGATGAGATTGCCGTTCTTGAATTGGGAATTAGTGAAGAAGGACAGATGGACATTTTGTCAGAGTTGGTTCGTCCGGATATGGCAGTGGTAACAACGATTGGTGTTGCGCATATTGAATTTATGAAAACTCAGGAGAATATTCGTAAGCAGAAGCTTAGTGTGGTTCATTTTATGAAAGACGGTGGAACCCTCTTCTTAAACGGTGACGATGCGCTGTTGAAAGATGCTGTAAATGCTGAGAATCTGACCTGTCGAACTTTGTTCTATGGAACGGAAGATTGGTGTGATTACTATGCGAAAGATATTGTATATCATGACAGTTATACAACTTTTACTTGTGTACATGGTGCGGAGGAAGTATCTGTAGAATTGAATTCTTTAGGAAAACACAATGTGGGGAACTGCGTAGTGGCCTTGGCTGTGGCTAATGAGAATGGTATTCCGATGTCAGTAGCAGCAAAAGAATTTTCATCATTTGAAGGACAGCGTCAGCAAATTATTCGAATTGAGAATAAATTTACTATGATTGATGACACTTATAATGCAAGTCCGGATTCAATGAAGGCAAGTATTAATGTGTTGTGTGATATGCCATGTGAAGGAAAAAGAGTGGCTGTTCTTGGTGATATGTTTGAATTGGGTGACAATGAGATTCGCTACCATAAGGAGATTGGTGAATTCTTATTGGATAAAACATTGGATGAAGTTGTGGTTTTAGGTGAACTGGCTCAGAATATTAAACAGGTAATTGAAGCGAATGAAACGAATATAAAGGTGTATACATTTACCGACAATGAAGAGGCGGCAATTTACTTAATGGCGACTATGAAACCGGAAGACATTGTGTTGATTAAAGCATCAAATGGAATGAATTTGAAAGAAATAGTCAATATATTGAAAGCCGAATAAAGAGAAACCTAAGTGTTAGAATGATATTTCTAAGGCTTAGGTTTTTCTTACTTTTAACTGTTAATAATCAACTGTTTAAATCTTAGAAATGTTAAAGTATTAGAATGAAATCGAATTAATAGAATTTATTAAATAAAAATGATAAAATGTATTGACATAAAATGTTAGTAATGATAATATAATAACAGTAATCATTACTATTTGTAATGGCTACATTTTTAGATTAGGAAGCTCGTAATATTATATTAAGCGAAGCAGAAATATATTATATGAAAAGGAGAATAAGATTATGGCAAAGTATGTATGTAGTGTTTGTGGTTATGTTCATGAAGGAGATTCAGCACCGGAGCAGTGCCCGGTATGTAAGGTAGGACCTGAGAAATTTACAGAGCAGGGTGAAGAAAAGACTTGGGCTGCAGAACACGTGGTAGGTGTAGCACAGGGTGTACCGGAAGATATTATTATGGACTTGCGAGCTAACTTTGAAGGTGAGTGCTCTGAGGTAGGTATGTATCTTGCAATGGCAAGAGTTGCTCACAGAGAGGGATATCCGGAAATCGGTCTTTACTGGGAGAAGGCAGCTTGGGAAGAAGCAGAACATGCTGCTAAGTTTGCAGAACTTTTAGGTGAAGTATTAACAGATTCAACAAAGAAGAATCTTGAGATGAGAGTAGATGCAGAGAATGGTGCCACAGCAGGTAAGTTTGATCTTGCTAAGCGCGCTAAAGAATTAAACCTTGACGCTATCCACGATACCGTGCATGAAATGGCTAGGGATGAGGCAAGACATGGTAAGGCTTTTGAGGGATTGCTTAAGAGATACTTTTCGTAAGAAGAAATGTAGGAAAATCAATAAGTTACAGAGTTTTGAGAGGATAAGTTAGAAGTGACTTGTCCTCTTTTTTTTGAGAAAAAAGTGGAAGAAAAGTGTACCTTTTTGCCTTTTTTATTCTTCTAACATGTCAAAAGTGTACCTTAAAAAAAGTGTACTTTTTTACAAGGAGATTTTACATCATAAAGCAAGTAATTACAAGGGTTAACATCTATTTACATCTTAAAAAAACATGTTACATCTTATGAACAACTTATCTTGATTGATATATTTTGTAAGAGTTAGGACAAGTTAGTTGAATGTGCTATGAGGAATTTTGATGTTCTACAAAAGGAGAATATCAAAATGGTTTCAAAAGCAACTAGAAACAAAATAGAAAAGGCATGGAATTATAAATGTGCTATTTGTGATGCGAAAGATTATCTAGAAGTGCATCATTTAATATCAAAGTCGGAAGGGGGCAAGGATGATTTTGATAATCTTATTTTGTTGTGTTCCCGCTGCCATGCGGTTGTTCACAATAGGACATACAACCCAGATAATTACAAAGTCAATGCATCCATTAGTTATGATGCAGCTATTCCGATTCTAGAAAAGTATTTTGCAAATGAAATAGGAGCAAGAGAAACAAAGAACAAATTGAACTTATCAGAGAAAACGCATCTATCAGAGAGTTCTGTTTATAAGAGATACAAGAGAGAACATAACATTGATAAGTTTTACAACAATGTTGATTTGGTTAATAGCAAAAGGAGAAAAACGGATGTATAAGTTGTTAATGGATTACATGCAAACCTTAACCCAAGAACAAAAGTTGAAACTAATTATTAGCATTTATGAAGGCGGCGACAGCCGCTTTTTGTGTTAGTTGATGGTTTACATAATTTTATTTTTAAATAAATTTTTGATAAAATATATATAAGGAGTTAGAAAAAATGGATAGAAAAAATCATTATGACTTCTGGAAATCCCAACAGGATAAAGAAGATATTTATTATCGGTATAGGATGAATGTTGAGCGGATAAGAGAGCAGCTACAAACAAAAGAAACGTTAGAAGAAGCGGCAGCAGCCGCCGCTGAAATCGAAAAAGAAATCAAGAAAATCTTTAGATGAAGAAGGAGAATGTATGGAAGAGAAAGTAAAGAATGAATATGAGTTTCATGAGGAATGGTTGGAACTTGAAAAGTATCAATTTAAAATTATGACAGTGATAACAGTATTAGCGGATAATAACAGAGCCTTTAGAGGTAAGCTATCAGATTTGTGTAAAGAAATGTCAATACAGGCATCTGGCGGCAATACACAAAAGATAAGAAGTACATTAGATTGTTTGTGCGAACAGGGATATTTAACGATAATGAAGGATGAGGATATATATAATATATCTTTAAAAAGGGCGGCTGAAAAAAGTAAAAAGGTAACCATAATCAAAAAGGCTTGGTATGATTTGATTAAAGAAACCAAAAGCAACAGGGAGATAGAAGCGGCATGGGAAAACTTGTTGAAGGTGTTTGTGGTGTTGTTAGATTATACAGAGCAAAATAATGACGATTTACATACTTACAAGGAGATTGCAAAGAGAATAGGTGCAAGCACTACTACAATAGGAAGATGTGTGGATGCGATTTGTTCCATTGATTTTGTGGATTTCCAGATTATGAGAGATGTTGTCAATGTTGCGAATAAGCAAGGGCAAATTAAAGGGAAGGGGCAGCATTATTTTAGAGGTATGATTTTTAAATAAAACATATAATTTTTTGGTTAATCTATATTTATTATTTATAGATGCTTCAAAAAATTATATAATGTATTTAAGCGGCGGCTGCCGCTTAAATACAAGTTGTAAAAGTTTGCTTCGCAAACTTTTACTTAACCAACAGGAGAAAAAATAATGAATGAAGATGTGACATACAGTAAGAAACTAGTGCCAATCTATTTGATGAAATTCTTTGAAGAAAAGACAGACGATAATCATGGTGCTTCAATGGCGGAAATTCTTGATTACATGGAAAAAAGAGATATTTTTGTAGACAGGCGGACTATCTATTCTAATATCTCTTTGCTTGACTATTATGGATTTGAAATAGAAGGTAGACATGTGAATGAGCCATGCCAACACAGATATTATTATACAGGCAGAAAATTCTCTTCAAATGAATTAAAGTTTTTGATAGATGCGGTTGCATCTTCTAAGTTTCTTACAAAAACAAAATCAGAAGAATTGATAAAGAAAATCAAATCACTTGGAACACAATTTGACAATGAAAAATTGAATAGAAATATAATGCTTGGAAAACGTATCAAGAGCATGAATGATAAGGTGTTAAAAAACCTAGATAAAATCAATGAAGCTATCAACACAAACGCAAAGATAACATTCCAATACACGAGATGGAGTTGGGAAAAGAAACTGACACTTCTAAGAAATGGAGAGTTATATACTGTTAGTCCTTTTGCGGTAACCCTTGAAGATGATAATTATTATATGATTGCTTTTGATTCTGCATACAATGAATTGCGACATTACAGAGTTGATAAGATGCAATCTGTAAAAATGATAATAGATGAACGTGACGGAATGGATATATTCAAATCGTTTAATGTGGCAGAATACACGCAAAAGACATTCAATATGTTTGGCGGAAAGGAAGAACTGATAAAATTACAGTGTCACAATTCCCTTGCAAATGTTGTTATAGACCGATTTGGAAGTGATATAAGTATTCGACCAGATTTTGACCATCCAGACCATTTTACAGTTAATCTTGATATAAATGTCAGTCCGCAATTCTATGCTTGGATATTTGGACTAGGAACAGGAATAAAGATAGTATCACCGCAATCCGTTATAGATGAATATACAACAATGCTTGATTCGATCGTAGCAAATTATCAAAAGACGGATTCGTAAAATTCGCTTTTTCCGTATTTTCTTTTTCTGTTCCCAGAAGTCAAATTTTAAATGAAACATATAATTTTTTGGAAAGTCCGATTTTGGTTTTCAGTTATCTCTTGGAAAGGGAGTGGATGAGGAAAACGGAAACGGACTTTTTTTCATGGTGCTATCCCAGAATATACCCCACCCCACATAGCAGATTTCTGTTATGCTGCTCTATCTGGAGCACAATCTACAATCATGTCTTTGTAATCTGGGTATGTTTCGAGAAACCAATCCTTCATGTGCTGATAAAGGTCAAGACCTTCGTAACCAAAACCAAGAGCATAGTAATCATAAGTCTCATTGAACAATGAAAGGTTGGCTCTATCAAGATTGTAGACGAATTTACGCATGAAGTTAATTGTTAAGCCTTTGTGGTCATTACGTCTACTAGAGCGGCTGCCGCTGCTAACCAATACTCTATAAGTAGGATAGCTTTCTGTTAATTGTAATAAAGTGTTGAACTCATCAGATGTGTTATCAAGTGTTGCATTATAAAATGTCTTTGTAATAGTAATAGTTTTCTTTGCTAAATCAATCTTTGGTTGTCTCATGGTTATAAATCTCCTTTTCTTGTATAGATATAAATAGTTGTAGTATCTTGATTTCTTATGCGGCAACTTCTAAATTCTGCTTAGAAGTTGTTGCAACAGATGAAGTGTTCTTTAACTCAATAGCAAGGTTATCAATGGCAAGTTTATCATCTTCGCAAAGGCTATTAAACTCATCCTTGTATCTGTTTAAGAAATTTCTCTTGATAGAAGCATACTTACCTTTTTCATCTTTGTGAATGTTGATGATTGCGTCAAATTCTTCAATAGCCTTTTCATCTTTCTTGTAGATGATAAATGCTCTCATTTTATGAATAGATAAACCATGATAAGAGGTTTTGCTGCTATTCTTGCTGATTTCTTTTTGTGCTAACGTAAATGTAGGATAAGAAGCTACTAATTTTGAAATATATTCAAATTCTTCTGTTCCGACAGTAAAAGCTAATTTGGCAAGTTTTGCTGAAAGAATAATCTTGTTGTTTGCGAAGTCGATTGTTAAGTTGTTGTTCATGTTCATCATAATTTTTTGTTCTCCTTTTGATTAAATAATTTTTTTCTTTTGTTGAGTTCTTATCTCTCTCAACCTTATGTACTTATTATACTAATATGGTTGTACAAAAATTTGCACAGATATAAACCTTTTTGGAATTTTTTTGAAAAGTTTTTAAGAACGGACAGTACCAAAATAAACCTAGTGAGAAATAGTACCAAAAATGATTGACAATGAACCTTTTGGATGTTACAATGATAGTACCAAAATAAACGAACGCTTAAAATAGTACAAAAGGAGTAGAGATTATGAGTAAGAAAGTATATTACAGTTATAACAGAATTAGTACACCTAAACAGAACATAGAAAGACAAGTAAGAAATGCTTTGGAAGTTTACCCAGATGCACATGTGATTAAAGAAGTCTATACAGGAACTAAGACAGACGGAAGAAAAGAATGGAACAAGCTATATAAGTTAGTAAAGAAAGAAGCCGCAAGTGGAAAAGATATTGTGATTGTATTTGATAGTGTTTCCAGAATGTCTAGAAATGCCGAGGAAGGCTTTAAATTGTACGAAGAACTGTTTAACTTAGGTATCAACCTTGTATTCCTTAAAGAGCCGCATATCAACACAGAAACATACAAGAAAGCATTGACGAATCAAGTTGCTATGACAGGAACAAATGCAGATATTTTATTAAAAGCTATCAATGAATATCTTCTTACTCTTGCAAAGGAACAAATCAAGATTGCCTTTGAACAAAGTGAAAAAGAGGTTGAGGATTTACACAAGAGAACAAGTGAAGGTATCAAGACTGCAAAGCTTAACGGAAAACAGATAGGAAGAATTAAAGGTAATAAATACACAACAAAGAAAGAGATTGCAGCAAAAGAAATTATCCTTAAAAATAGCAAGGACTTTAATGGTAATAATTCGGATGCGGAAGTAATAAAAATTGCTGGTATATCAAGAAATTCTTACTACAAATATAAAGCGGAATTGAAACAGAATATGGAATAGTGAAAGGCAGCGGAATCCGCTGCCTTTTGAGAGTGATTTTTACTTTGCATTATTAATTCTTTCTTGTTGGTCTTGGATTTCTTGTATATCGTCTTGCAATTGATTGTAATCATCTACGGCTTTTTGATAATTTTTTTCTGTTTGTTCAGCAGCTTTTACAGCTTCTTCATAAGCCTTTTCTTCTTTTGATTTACAACCGCTTAAGCTAAATAAAATCATAATAGAAAATAGTATATAAAATATTTTTTTCTTCATTTTACAATTACTTCTCCGTTCTTTATATTAAATTCCCTTTTGTTTATAGCTAATTGTTGGAAGGGAATTTATCGATAGTTTACTCAAATGAGTAGTTAGAATCTACTTTTCTTTTACAAACTGAATAGAATCATCCCACCACAATGTGATTTCTCCTGTTTCTTCATTATATGAATATTCTAATTCCTTAGATTCTGAACCATCGTCAGAGGTAAATTGAATAACGGAATCCGTAATCTCATATGTACCTGTTGTTTTATTTGTTTCACCATTGGCTGTAACACGACCAGTGGTAAATGTATCTCCTTTAAAAATATAATATCTACCTATAGGATTTCCAGCAACTCTCCATTCTGCTACCCAACTACCTTGTAACGATTTTTGAACTTTATCAGTTTTACTTCCACATGCACACAGGGACATGCACATTAGCATTACTAAAATAATAGATAAGATTTTTTTCATCTCAACACCTCTTTCTGTTTGTTATCTTTGTTTTGGCATAGTTTACACAGACCTACCGCACGACCGTCATAAGCAAGTGCCTCGTCGTATGTATCAAAATACTTTACATCATAGGGTTTCCTGTTTGATTCACGACAGTTGCCAAGAATATGAAGCTTGTGTGTGTTTAAATTATAGAAATACTTTTTCTCCATAGAAAATCTCCTTTCTCTGTTGTTAATGATTGTCGAATAGTGTATTTTGATGTGAGAAACAGGAACTATTCTGCTTGTAATTATGCACCCACAACTCCTTTTTGTCAATTAAAATAGGCACTATAATTCCTATATATAGGAATTGGGAGGTTGGTTATGCTTCTTTTAGATACAAGAGAAATAGGAAATAGATTGTTAACTATAAGAAAGAAATATGGTATGACACAAAGTGAGGTTGCAGAAGCTTCTGGGTTAGCACTTAGAACTTATGCAGATATTGAACGTGGTACAGTAAAGATGCGAGTTGATACCATTATTCACATTTGCAATGCATTGCACATTACACCAGATGAAATTTTGACAATAAGAAATGATGAGATGATAGAGAAAGAAGAAGAGTTGCTCGCAAAGCTTAATGCCTGTTCTCCTAAGGATAAGGAAACCGCCCTTTCTTTGTTGTCGGTTTATTTGAAGTCATTAGAATAATAGTAGTAAAGAGTGAGAAAGCAGCGGAAGATGTTCCCGCTGCTTTTGATATTCATTATAGTTGTTCCAGATTCTTCACAAGTTCATCTACTCCTGTTTCGGATATGGCAACATAGTATTTATGTGTAACGTGGCTGCCGCTATGCCCCATTTGATTACACAGAAGATATTCTGGGGTGTTAAGTGCTGCAAGGTTTGTTCCGTAAGTGTGTCGCAAGTAGTGATATTTGAACATTATATTGTGTTCTCCTTGTAACGTTCTTGAATGAAACTTCATAGAATTGACAGTTTGTATCTTACCATTTGAAAGTGAATTTACTAATTCAAGAGAAGAAATGGTATTCCCAGAAACATCTTCTATAAAGGTTTGGTTTTGTTGTCTTTGTTTTGCTAATTCCTTTGCATCCTTTTTCATTTGGTTGTGCTGCTTTTTTAGATACTTTTTTAACGTGCTGCACATGTATATTTTTCTCTTTGCATTTCTAGTTTTGAGTGGTACTAATTTGATTAAGCCTTCTTGATATTGCATTTGTCTTTCTATTGATATTATCCCATTTTTGAAATCAATATCACTCCATTTCAAACCATAGCACTCATTGATGCGAAGTCCACAATACTTTCCTAACATATAAGCGGTTTCCGCATTTGTACCTTTGAAATACTTATCTAGATAATTCATTTCTTCTTTATCAAAATATACAATGTCTGTTTCTTCATCTACCTTCATTTTAGGCATGTGTATTTTAGTGCTTTTGTTAATACACATTTTGTTGTAAGCATCCACACTCATGTAGTTTCTGGAGTAGGCTTGACCGAAAATGAGATAGAACATTTTTAAAAATGATTCTACATAACTGTAAGCTCTACCTTCTAGATAGTATAATTCGGAAAGATAATCTTCGATTTCTGCAAGAGTAATTTCTTCTATATACATATTACCGAAGCGAGAGCACAAGTGATTCTTCCACAAGCTATCCTGTTTCTTAATGGTTGTATAAGCTTTTCCACTTCTGCCATGTTCACAGTATTCTTGATATACTTCTTTGACAGTTTTCTTTTGTATTTGAATAGGTTGTAATTGTTTGTTACGTTCCTGTTCCATAGCTATTGTACGAGCTTTGATAGCTTGGTTTTTGGTTTTATAAGGTTTTCCTTGTTCATCTTTAACTCTTTTTTGTGCTTTCTTTCTTCCGTTCACAGTTACAATAAAACGATAACCCCAATATCCATTTTCAAGTTGGTACACTCCTGTTGATAAATCTTGCTTTGACATGTTCATTCCTCCTAAAAAGTTGTCCTTTTTTTGTCCGAACATGTTAAAGGTTGTTTGAGAGTTGTAAGAAGTTGTCCGAAAAATTGTCCTTTAGAAAAGCCGCAATCCCTTTATTTGCTAAGCGCGCTAAAGAATTAAACCTTGACGCTATCCACGATACCGTGCATGAAATGGCTAGGGATGAGGCTAGACATGGCAAGGCATTTGAGGGATTGCTTAAGAGATACTTCTCGTAAGAAGAAATGTAGAAAAATCAATAAGTTACAGAGTTTTCAAGAGGATGAGTTAGAAGTTGACTTGTCCTCTTTTTACGCTCTTTTTTTTGTGCTTGTTATGGGGCTTATTATGTTAAAAAGTAAAAAATTAATGTTTTTCGTTAAAATGTTGTTGACAAAGATAAAAACAAGTGCTATATTCTATTTAACGACAAACGATAAATAATTAACATTTACCGTTTGTTATCTTGCAAGAGTGATAAAGTAACTGTTAACTAAGTATGTATCTACATAATTTTAAGGATAACTTGTAGATGCTTCAGTACATGAAAAGAACAAAAGGAAAGAAGAGGGCACGTAATTATGAAAGAAGAAGCGATTAAGAAAATTAACAAGATAGGAAAGATTAGTAATATTTTTGCATTAATTTGTAAAATTTTAGTAGGAATGGGGCTTTTGTTTTTACTGGCAGGTACAGTGGCATGTTTTGTGATACCAGAATCTTTAATAAAGTTAGGAATGAACACAGGAGTAGATGTAACTGTTGACCTAAACAGCATTGAGCAGACGATATCGAATGAAGATGTAGAAGTCTTGAAGAAAGATATGGAAGATGATGAAGAAGATCCTGTAGAGGTGACAGTGGATAATAATGTGCTTTGTTTCAAAGGAGCAGATGAGAAACTGATGCTTACAATGCGAGATGTTGCATGTTTGTTCTTGGTTTTGGCATTAAGTATGATGATGACAATGGTAACGTTATGTTTTATTTCTGCACTATGTAAGGCTTTCAGGGATTGTGAGACCCCATTTGAAGATAATGTTATTAAGAAAATGCAGAATTTTGCCTATTCGTTAATTCCGTGGGCTTTGATTTCTACTGTGACACAGTCTGTAAGTAATAGTTTAATGGCAAACAAATTGTCTCTCACGTTTTCGGTTGATATTGGAGTGATTGTTGTTGTTTTGGTAGTGTTCTTGCTGGTTCACATTTTTAAGTATGGTGCAGTGTTACAACAAGAATCGGATGAAACTTTATAAAGGATTACAGAATAGGAGTTTTGCTATGGGAAAGATAATATTACGACTGGACAGAGTGATGGCTGACCGTAAAATGAGTTTGAATGAATTGTCTGAAAAGGTTGGCGTTTCAAATGTTAATTTGTCAAAGATGAAAACTGGTAAGATTAGTGCGATTCGTTTTTCGACTTTGGAGGCGATTTGCGAAGTGTTGGATTGTCAGCCGGGAGATATTCTAGAGTTCGACAAGGATGCAACAGATGAATAATTCGGCATGTATGCCATTAGGGTACATTGGTGTTAAGGGAATGTAAAAAATGAGAACTATTTTTGTGCAATTTGTCATGAAAGCTCGGAAAAATGCAAGAAAGCTTGTAGATACTAGAGAAATTTGTCTGAAAAGTTGCAAAATTATGTTTTTTGGGGTAGTATGTATGCTGTAGTTTAGTAACTTGAGGATTTTTACATACATTACATTTATGGAAAATTGGAGGAAAAGAAAAAATGGCAACAAAGAAGACAACAGCTGAGCAGGTTAAAGTAGCAATGGCAAAAGTTGAAGCAGCTAAGGCAGCAGAAGCAACAAAGACAGAAGAGAAAGCTCCTGCAAAGAAGACAGCAGCAAAGAAGACAACAACAGCTAAGACAACAAAGACAGCAGAGAAGAAGACAACAGCAGCTAAGACAACAAAGACAGCAGAGAAGAAAACAACAACAGCTAAGACAACAAAGACAACAGAGAAGAAAGCTCCTGCAAAGAAGGCAGCTAAGGTTACTGAGAATGTAGTGATTCAGGCTTGTGGTTATGAAGTAACAACAGCGGATATTACAGCAAAGGTTGTTGAAATTGTTGGAAAGAAAGTAAAAGAACTTAATATCTATGTAAAGCCGGAAGAAGGTATGGTATACTATACAGCTGATGGCGAGCAGGGAAGTGTAGCATTATAAGATATTTTATACAATGAATTATTGTTGAATTTTTATACTATACTTATAGCTACAGAGTGTAATAAGATTAGAACAGTGCATCGGCTAGACTTAACCGATGCACTATTTTGTTATAGGAGGATATGAATATGAATCGTAAATTATTAAAAGAGAATGCAAAACTTGCATTAAAACAGAATTTTTGGTTAGTTATGTTAGTTGTATTGGTTGCACAATTTTTGGGTGTTGCGGATATAGGAGTAGCTAGTAGTGGCGGTGGTTCTTATAGTGGAAGTTCGTCGTATGAAGATGGCAATTGGGATTTTGATGATTTCGATGATGAGCAAAAAGGTATTGTGGCAGCAGTTGCAGCATTATCCGTGGCTGTTATTTTAGTAATTGTGTTGATTGCTCTTGTGGTTGCATGGGTGATAGCGATTTTCCTTACATATCCGATAAAAGTAGGATATCGTCGCTTTTTTATGTTGAATCGTATAAATAAGGGTAGATTTGTAGATTTGTTTTCTTCATTTTGTCCTAAATATATGAATATTGTTAAAGGGATGTTTACTACGAACTTGAGAATATTCGGATGGTCATTGTTATTTGTTATTCCGGGTATTATCAAAGGATATCAATATTTCTTTGTACCATTTATTTTGAGTGAGAATCCGGATATATCTGGTGAACGAGCAAGAGAGATTAGTACACAGATGACAGATGGCCATAAGTGGGATATTTTTGTTTTGTGGATGTCGTTTTTTGGCTGGGGATTATTAGCATTTTTACTTTCGATTCCGGCAGCACTATTAACTTGTTGTTTGCTGGGAATTGGTGGATATTTGGTATACACACCACTTGCCGGATATATTGGTGCAACTTATGCTGAGTTATATGAGGAAAGAAGAGAGTATGCATTATATAATCATCTTGTTAGCCAAGAGGAATTATGTGGATATGATAATCAGAAGGAAGCTTAAAAAGGAAAGATAATAGTAGTTATCTGTAAAAAGTTTAAATTTTCACCAATGTATTTTGGGAAAAGTACGTTATATGTGAATTAAGATGAAAGTGAGGGTGTTAGGATGGAAATTGGGTTTATCGGCTGTGGCAATATGGCAAATGCAATTATGAAAGGAATTATTAGTAATCATTTGGTTCCTGCCAATGAGATTATTGGATCTGATTTATCTAGGGATAGTCTGAATAAGGTACAGAATGAGCTAGGAATAAATGTTACAACGGACAATAAAGAAGTTGTTAACAAATCAGAAATAATTTTTTTATCAGTAAAGCCACAGTTTTATAAAAGTGTTATTGCAGAAATTAAGGATAGTGTGAAGGATTCACAGATTATTGTGACTATTGCACCTGGTAAAACTATGGAGTGGTTAGAGGGTAAATTTGGTAAAACGGTGAAAATCATTCGTACTATGCCAAATACACCTGCACTAGTCGGAGAAGGTATTACAGCGACCTGTTGCAATCAGTATGTGACGAAGAAAGAACTGGATTATGTTGTTAGCATTTTGAAAGGTTTTGGTAAGTGTGAAGTATTATCGGAGCATTTGATGGATGTTGTTGTTTCTGTTAGTGGAAGTTCCCCTGCTTATGTGTTTATGTTTATTGAAGCAATGGCAGATGCGGCTGTAGCGGATGGAATGCCAAGAGCACTTGCTTATGAATTTGCAGCACAGGCAGTGCTTGGAAGTGCCAAGATGGTGTTAGAGACAGGTAAGCATCCTGCCGAATTAAAGGATATGGTCTGTTCGCCGGGTGGAACTACAATTGAAGCAGTTCGTGTGTTAGAGCAAAAAGGAATGCGCAGTGCAGTAATTGAAGCAATGAAAGCTTGTACGAAAAAGGCAAAGGGAATGTAATAATTAACTAGGTGTTTGCGAAACTCAAGTTTATTCTGTAATGCTTATGGTATTGTTAAACTTGCACAAGGCAATGACAGTTTTTGAGAGTTTTGCTATATAATAATATATTAATGAGGAGAGTAATATTATGCAGTATGAGATTATAGGAAAAACAGTACCAGCAGTAGAAGTGACATTGAATCGTGGAGAATCAATGTATACCCAGAGTGGTGGAATGATTTGGCAGACTGAAGGAATTGAAATGAAGACCGATACAAGAGGTGGATTGCTAAAAGGTCTTGGAAGAATGTTAACTGGAGAGTCATTGTTTATGGCAACTTATAGTGCTGTGTCAGATGGAGCAAAGATTGCATTTGGTTCAACCGTTCCGGGAGATGTAATTCCAGTTGATTTAACAGGAACACCAGGACTTCTTGCACAAAAGAGAGCTTTTTTGTGTGCACAGGATGGAGTGAATGTGTCAGTTGCCTTGACCAAAAAAGTTTCTGCCGGTTTCTTTGGTGGGGAAGGATTCATTTTGCAGGAGATTAGTGGAAATGGTCACGTATTTTTAGAAGTTGATGGTGACCCGGTAGTAAGAGAGCTTGCACAAGGTGAGGTTCTTAAAGTAGATACAGGTAACGTGGTTGCTTTTGATAGAACTGTGCGATATGAAGTTGAAACGGTAAAAGGTCTTGGCAATATTGTGTTTGGCGGAGAGGGCTTGTTCGTAACTAAGCTTGTTGGCCCTGGTCGAGTAATCTTGCAGACGCAGAATTTCAATGACTTTGCGGGACGTATCATTGCGATGATGCCAAAGAGTAATTAAGTATCCTTAACTTTCGAAAACGGACAAAGAGTCCTTCTGGAGATGTGACGACACATAGTATTATTTTGGTTGTGTGTCTGTTCACATAATCACAGAAGGACTTTTTTGCTTTATCAATCATACCACGCTGTATACAATTCTTGTACATAACTTTTATATCTGATATATTAAAATATCAATACCTCTACACAAAGGGAATTCAATATGGAGGAAGGCATCGGGCTTGGCAGGATATTCAGAAGAACAGAAGAATTCTACAAACAAGAAATTGCAAAGAATCTGCCTAAAATATACAATGGCATTTTAGCATAAGATTTGTTATACTTAGAAAGTATTAAGCGGTTACATAAAGACATAGTGGAGGAAAGAAATGGCAGACGATTTAGATTTTAGAGAAGAAGTGTTAGAAGAAACAGATAGTGAAATTGATGATAAAGTAGACAATAAGTCAGCGAACAAGAATGACAAAGAGGATGCATACGAGAAATATTGTTACCTTTGCAGACGTCCGGAGTCTAAGGTTGGCAAACTCATTTATATGCCAAGCAATATTAATATTTGTCAGGATTGTATGCAGAAGACATTTGATAGCTTTGCAGGTGGCGGAATGCAGTTTATGGACATGTCCAATATGCCTAATATGAACATGAATCAGTTCATGCCGGTAGACGATATTCCTAAATCTCAAAAAATTAAGAAAAAGAAAACGAAAGAAAAGAAAAAAGAGGAACCGGAGCTTACATTAAGTAATATTCCAGCGCCACATGAAATGAAAGCACAGTTGGATGATTATGTGATAGGTCAGGAACATGCGAAGAAGGTAATTTCAGTTGCGGTGTATAATCATTACAAGCGTGTGTTAACGGATCATATGGATGATATTGAGATTGAAAAATCCAATATGCTAATGGTAGGACCAACAGGTTCGGGTAAGACATATTTAGTAAAGACTATCGCTAGAATTTTAAATGTTCCCCTTGCAATTACAGATGCGACAACACTTACTGAAGCAGGTTACATTGGTGATGATGTAGAGAGTGTACTATCCAAGTTGTTGGCTGCTGCGGATAATGATGTAGAAAAAGCAGAGCGTGGCATTGTATTCATCGATGAGATTGATAAAATTGCGAAGAAGAGAAATACGAATTCCAGAGACGTTAGTGGCGAAGCGGTTCAACAAGGCTTGTTGAAACTCCTTGAAGGAGCGGATGTTGAGGTTCCGGTAGGTTCCGGAAGCAAGAACGCCATGACACCACTTACCACGATTAATACAAGAAATATTTTATTTATTTGTGGTGGAGCATTTCCGGACATTGAAGATATTATTAAAGCGCGATTGAATAAGCAGTCTTCCATTGGATTCCGAGCTGACCTAAAGGATAAGTATGATGATGATGTGAACTTGTTACAGAAAGTAATAGTAGAAGATTTGCGTGAGTTTGGTATGATTCCGGAGTTTCTCGGACGTTTACCGGTTCTTTATACATTGGAGAACTTGAATGAGGATATGATGGTACAGATTCTGAAAGAGCCGAAGAATGCAATTTTGAAACAGTACCAGAAATTGTTAGCGTTAGATGGTGTTGACTTGCGTTTTGATGACAGTGCTTATCGTGAGATTGCAAAACGTGCGATGGAGAAAAAGACGGGAGCAAGAGCATTACGTGCAATTATTGAAGAGTTCATGCTGGATATTATGTATCAGATTCCAAGAGATGATAATATTGGTCGTGTAACCATTACAGGTGCGTATATTGAAGGAACCGGTGGACCAATATTAGAAATGCGCGGTGCACTTCAATTAGAACAAGAAGAATAATTTTTGCAGTTTTCGGTAAAAAATATAGAATATATGAAGATACTGAATAGTTACGAATAATATGATAGCTGTATAGGTTCTGGGTGAGTGTGAAGTAATTGAAAAAAGAAGAACATGACAGTGTTCTTCTTTTTCTTATATTAAGTTGAAAGAAAGGAAAATGCATGACGAAACCAAAAGTTTCAATATGCAAGATGAGAATATGGAACGTAAAAATGTCTGGAAGAGTTATGATAAAAATCAGATAAAAGAGTTAGAAAAATTATGTAAGGAGTACCGCAAATTTTTAGATAATGGTAAAACAGAGCGAGAATGTGTAAAGTATATTGTAGAGCTTGCAAAAAAGGCTGGTTATCAGGATTTTGAAGAAGTAAAAGCTTCTGGTAAACAATTAACGGCTGGTGATAAGATCTATGCAGTGAATATGAAAAAAGCCATTGTCCTATTTCATATTGGCCGGGAATCTTTAACAGAGGGTATGAATATTCTAGGTGCTCATGTGGATTCTCCAAGAATGGATGTAAAGCAGAATCCTTTGTATGAAGATACAGATTTGGCCTATTTAGATACGCATTATTACGGTGGAATCAAGAAATATCAATGGGTGACTTTACCACTTGCGATTCACGGTGTGGTGGCCAAGAAAAATGGCGAAGTGATTGATATTGTAATTGGTGAAGATGACAAGGATCCTATTTTCTGTGTTACAGATTTATTGATTCATTTGGCTAGTGAACAGATGGAGAAGAAAGCAAATAAAGTTGTGGAAGGTGAGCAGTTAGATATATTAATCGGTAGCCGTCCTTTGGCAAAAGAAGAAAAGGAACCGGTTAAGAAAATGATTCTTTCCATTCTTAAGAAAAAATATGATATAGAAGAGGAAGATTTCTTGTCTGCAGAGTTGGAGATTGTACCGGCAGGCAAGGCTAGAAATGCTGGATTGGATGAATCCATGATTATGGGATATGGTCAGGATGATCGAGTTTGTGCGTATACTTCTGCTGTAGCAATGTTTGATATGGAAGAAGTGAAGAGAACGGCATGTTGTCTCTTGGTGGATAAGGAAGAAATCGGTTCGGTAGGCGCAACCGGTATGCAGTCTAAGTTCTTTGAAAATACCGTAGCGGAATTGCTGGATAATATGGGTGAGTATAACGAGCTGAAGTTAAAGAAAGCTTTGGCAAATTCCTATATGCTATCTTCCGATGTGTCCGCAGCGTATGATCCTAATTTTGCCAGTGCTTTTGAGAAGAAAAATGCGGCATATTTTGGTCGTGGAGTGGTATTTAATAAGTTTACCGGTGCAAGAGGAAAATCCGGTTCGAATGATGCTAATGCAGAGTATATTGGCAAGCTTCGTAAGATTATGGATGATAACAATGTGGCATTTCAGACTGCTGAACTTGGCAAGGTAGATATTGGTGGTGGTGGAACCATTGCTTACATTTTATCTTTATATGGCATGAATGTAATTGACAGTGGTGTTGCCGTACTGAATATGCATGCACCATGGGAAATTACAAGTAAGGCCGATGTATACGAAGCATATAAGTCATATAAAGCCTTTTTGAAAGATGCATAGTTGGAAATAGAAACGAAAGAATAGAGGTTGAAGAGTCGCATAGATGCATGTTGGCATAAGAGACACTTTGTCTGGGAGGTGCGTTACATGAAAAAGAAATTAATAGCATTCGGTATTGCTGTTGCAATGATATGTGGAATTCAAGGAACTGTGACAGCAACTACATATGGAAAAGAACAAGAGGTTTCTTTTTCAGCATATCGTGATGAAAATCTGGATGTTGACCCGGTTCAATATAAGATGAATCGGTATATGCGAAATAGTGCTTTGGCAGAGTCGTATATGTCACCCTATGTTACATCGGTAAAGAATCAAAATCCATATGGCACATGTTGGGCGTTTGCCTTTATGGGAGCATCTGAAGCAAGTATGGTAAAAGAAGGATTGTTAGAGAAAGATAAGGCGGATATGTCGGAATTGCATCTTACATATTTCCTGTCGCATTCCGTTACGGATCCATTAGGAGGGACTGAAGGAGATAAGTTTTCATTAACAGACACTTCGTCGAAATCTTTCTTGTCAGTAGGTGGCAATCAGGAGCTTGCTACTTATCGAGTGGCAAATTGGTATGGATTAGTCGATGAATCAATAGCACCATATGATGCTATTGAGGAAGAGGAAGAAATTGTTCTGAAAGATGAGATTGCCTATAATATGGATAAAGTGCACTTGGAAAATGCATATTGGATTTCCTTGGCAGATCGTGAGACGGTTAAAAGGTTGATTATAGAATATGGTGCCTGTGCATCTTCATATTACAGTGAGAACAAGTATTATAGTACAGGTTTTTCTGATTCTACAAATCAGAGAGAAGCACTTGCTGTATATTGTCCTGATAATAATGGTACAAATCATGGAATTACAATTGTAGGTTGGGATGATACATATAGTAAGGATAATTTTGGAAAATATAAGCCAACTAAAGATGGCGCATGGTATTGCAAGAATAGTTGGGGGAGTAACTGGAGTAAGGATGGTTATTTCTGGTTGTCGTATGAAGATGTTCCCTCCGGTAATGGGGAAGCATTTTTTTATGATTATGGAAGTGCCGATAATTATGATAATAATTATCAATATGATGGTGGAGCTACAAGAGCGAAATATTCATGCCACTATGGTGCTAACATTTATACTTCACAAAAAGATGAATACATAAAGGCAGTTGGTTTTTATACATATGATTCTAATTATGATTGTATGGTAAAAGTATATAAGAATTGTACAGTAGGCAATCCGACTAGCGGAACGTTGTTGACAACAGTTGAGGCGAATCAATTATATGCAGGTTTTCATACTGTTGAGTTGGATGATGCTTATTTGATTCATAAAGGGGAATCTTTTTCGGTCGTTATCGAGCAAAATGCAACAGACGGAGAAGAAACGTATATAATGGCGGATTGTAATTCTGCACCTGAAGGAGGATGGTGCAGTAATACATCTGTATCTTTAGTAGGTCAAAGTTATGTTCTTAATTCGGCAGGTCATTGGCAAGATTTGTATAATAATCAGGCAAATTGTTGTATCAAAGCATATACGGAAACCAGAACTGCGGTAACAAAGGTATCATTAGATGCTTCGGAATTGGTATTGTTTAAAGATGAAACAGATAAGCTATCTGTTACGGTTGCACCAGGAAATGCGACTAATAGAAATGTGACATGGTCATCTACTGACACAGAGGTGGTATCTGTAGATGAGTATGGCAACATTGTTGCAAAGAATCCGGGCGTAGCAAAGATTGTATGTACTTCAGATGATGATAAGGAAGTTTGGGCTATTTGCAAGGTGTCTGTGAAACAATGGGTACAGGGTGTCAATGTGAATTATATAGATTATGAGCTGGTAGCAGGCAATAGCATACAGCTGAATGCAACGATTACGCCTAAGAATGCAACGGACCAGTCTGTGGTATGGACATCTAGTGATGAGAAAGTTGCAACTGTATCAGATACGGGAATGGTAACGGCAGTGGGATATGGAAATGCAACCATAACCTGTATAGCGGCTGATCAGAATATCTATTCGGATACATGTGAAATAATCGTATATGAACAAATAGATAGGATTGTATTGGATATATCGCAGACTACATTGAAGATGGATGATACTTTACAATTAACGGCTACAACGAGTCCCGAACTAAGCCATACGAAGGGTGTGTATTGGATGACTTCAGATGCAAGTATTATAACAGTGACACAAGATGGTTTGTTAACCGTAGTTTCGGATGCTTCGGAAATAGTGGTGATTAGCTGTATTGCAAAAGATGGAACAGGCGTGAAAGCTACCTGCATGGTGGAAACAAATCAAGGTGAAAAGGTCGATAATCAGGAAGAAACAGAAAAAGAGCAGGAAAAAGAACAGGACAATAAGGAAAATCAAGAAATTGTCCAAGATATTAAGGGTGTGCAATATAAGCTTATTAATAGTAGTAATGACAGTTCGGTAGTAGAGGTGATATCCGGTGCAAATTGTAGTGAAAAAGTAGAAATTCCGAAAACGGTTACAATAGATGGTGTTGCATACAAGGTTACATCTATTAGCGATAATGCATTTAAGAATAATAAACAGATTACACAAGTAATGATTGGTGACAATATTACCAAGATTGGAAAAAATGCATTTTACGGTTGTGGTAATCTTAAGACGGTATCTGTAGGAAAGAATGTAAAAACCATTGATAGCAATGCATTTTATAACTGTAAGAAATTAAAAACATTAAAGCTTGGCAAAAATGTAGAAACTATCGGGAAAAAAGCATTTTATCAATGTAGTAAGCTTACAAAGGTAGAGATACCATCTAAGGTTTCTTCCATTGGAGAGCAGGTATTTTATAAGTGTAAGAGCTTGAAAAATATTACAATTAAAACAAGTAAATTAACGAAAAATAAGGTTGGAAAGAATGCATTTAAGGGAATATATGCGAAAGCCACAATTAAAGTTCCGAAGAAGATGGTAAGCGCGTATAGAACATTATTGAAGGGAAAAGGAACTGGAAACAAAGTGAAGGTAAAGAAAATTTAGGGTGTTTGAGAACAATCGTTTATCATTTGGATAATAAAGACTTTTTTTGAATTATGTTATGAAAGAGCGACAAAGGGTTAAGAACCTTTTGTCGCTTTTTTCATATCTTAAAGTTAGAAAGTAACAGTGATTGGTTGCGCTAGTAGATTGAATGGATCTTGTATGACTTGTGAAGAAATGATATACAGCAATGATTATGCTGATTATATGATTAATAATTTTGATGAACAGGAAGGTGCAGATAAGGAATTTCAAAATGGATGTGTCAATCCGATTATTGATAAAATTGCTGTTTTACATATGGAAAGACCAAGAGATTACATGACAAATCTGGAACAAACGCCCTATTCCTTTATGAAAGAACATTATTTCTGTAATACTTCTTTTATGCGATATTCGTTTGCAAATTCGTAACTATCTTCGTTCAGATATAAAGTGATTTCTGTACCGTGTACGTCTCTGTCTCCGGTAGACATTGTAAACTCTGTACCATCATCACATTCCCAGAATACCGGTTCTGCATCTTCCTGATAAGAAAGGGTGTTGATTGTAACCTTGTCAGCAACCATAAAGATTCAGATTGCGATAAATAAATCAGTAATCTAGGATAAATGCTACAATAAATTTGCTCTGTTTTTTAAGGAAAAATTTAATTGTATATAGCTGGCAAAATGTATATAATTATAATGAAACAAAAGGGGTGTAAATAGGATAACTAACTATAGTGTAAAAGGAGGA
>JAFQOE010000066.1 GCA_017395635.1 Lachnospiraceae bacterium
GATCCTGCGGAGATAGCTGTTAGATTTGTACAGCTTGTGTGTATGCTGTTCGGATTGACTAGCCAGTGCTTTACTGGAGATACATTGGTATCAACAGAAACAGGTCTTCGTCCGATAGAAGAGATTCAGATTGGCGATTATGTTTGGTCAGAAGATACAGAAACAAGAGAAAAGGAACTAAAGCAGGTTACAGACGTTTCTGTAACTATGACGAACACTTTAGTCTATGTGACAACTGAAGATGGAACAATCATCAACACTACTGAAAATCATCCATTTTATGTAGAAGGAAAAGGATGGTGCGCAGCAGCAGAGCTAGAAGCTAGTGATATATGCAGAACCAAAGATGGGAAAGTAGAGGTTATTGCAAGTGCTGTTATTGAAGAACAAGAAGAACCTGTTACGGTATACAATCTAACCATTGAGGATAATCATACATATTATGTGTCAAACAAAGAGATATTGGTTCATAATAAATGTTTAAAAAATGCGGATGGTACAGTTGATATTGATGATTGGAGTGAATATCCAGAAGAACTTATACATCCAGAAGGTCCATTTATAGTGTTGGAGGGTGATGCTTATGCTACAGCAAGAAATCAGGCAAATAATTCAAATAGAAAATTGCATCGCATGTATCAATATCTAAAGGGCTTACAGATTCATGAGATTCTACCAGTTAAATTTGGTGGAAATCCTGTAGATATTGATAACAAAGTGGCGTTAACTCCAAAACAACATGCCCAATTTACAGTATTTTGGAATAGAATTTTAAAAGAGTTAGGAGATATGGTAGATGAATAAAATAAGTAGTATGTTAGAAATAAAAAACGATATGTCCGTTTCGGTTCAAAAGATAAAATTTAATTTATCATCAGAATATGAAAAGTTTTTGCAATCTGAAGGTGGTGCAATAGGGATAATTGGTAATGAAAACTATGTTAATTTATATTCGTGTGCAGAAATACTAGAATTAAATGAAGATTATGCTGTGCAAGAATTTCTTCCGGGGTATTTATTGATCGGTACAATAAATGATGAGGCACTTGTGCTAGACCAGGATTTAAACTATTATATAGTTCCTTTTATAGGAATGTTTAAAAAGAATTGTATTAGGATAGCAGATAGTTTAGAGGGTCTATTAGAATATTTGCTCAGTAATTAATATTTATAATAGATAACTGCCTGTGGTGCTTTTGAATATACGGAAGGTGAAACGGAAATTCAGGCAGACTTGGTTGCACCGGAAGCAGAGATTACAGGACTTAAGCTTACAGAGGACTGTTCTACCATCAGTATGAAAGCCACGGTTCGTGATGATCAGGAATTAAAAGGCTATACTCTTTCTTATGCAAAAGAAGGAAGTGCAGAGTATGAAGAACTCATTACAGGGGTAGAGGAGATAGAAGATACACCGATTGCCATGCTGCCAACGGAAGTATTAGAAGATGGTACATACAATGTTAAGCTGCAGGCGTGGGATGCCTGTGGAAACAGTGTAACTTACACCATGTCCTTTACCTATCAAAAGGGTAATACAAGTATCGAAACAGGAAACAGCAGTGAGACAGAAACACCGGTTCCCGGGGAGCCTGTTAAGAAAGAGTTTGCGGCGACTTTGGTTATGGCTGGAATCTTGGTATGCAGGGAATGTCGATTTCCGAGTCTAATGACATAGCAGAGGGTTATGAGCTTGTGAAGAGCGGTTCCATGTTTTCTACCGGATATCAGATGACGGAAATTATGAACCATGATGTGGTGGTTACTTACGGAGATGGAACCAGTGACCGTTTCGAGCTTACCTTTACACCGGAAAGACAGGCGTTGGTTCCGATTGCACAGGTAGAGCTTGGTTATAGGTGTGTAACCAACCAGAAAGTGAA
>JAFQOE010000030.1 GCA_017395635.1 Lachnospiraceae bacterium
AAAAACACAGGGCAAGAACGTATGTGGGTAAGAAACAAAGCATCTGTTACAAACTTAAATACACTTGCCCATATCAGTTTACTGGCAGTAGCTGTTGCCACAATCACTAGTGGTACAAGTCAATCCTACCGCAAACTGAAAGCAATAAAAAGAATTGCATGATTCAAAAATTCTCATAGTCTCATGATTTCGTAAGTTTTGGACTTACGTTAGCTTTGCTATGCCATAAAATCGCTACTTTTTAATTTATGGAAGCTGACTGCCAAGTCCTACTTTTAAATCAATGAGTTTTGCTCATTTCTATTACCTCATATGCTGCTATTGTTCTTTTAGCTCTCTCTTCAACCGAAAAATCTCTTATAGAAATCTCTCTTGAACCTTCTGCATACTTTTTCATTTTTTCACTATCTGACGATAAACTGACAATAACATCAGCAAGTGCCTCAATATCCTCATTGGGAAATGTTTCTCCATTTACTCCTGATTGCACCATATCTGACATTCTTTTAAGGTCAGAACCTATAATTGGCATATCGTAAATAAGTCCAAACTGAGCAATTCCACTTTGATATATTTCTCTATACGGAACGCATAAAATATCAGCTGCAGAGAAATAATATTTCATCATATCATCTGGAATATGTTTGAAATCTATTTTACTGATTTCAGGATTTAGATTATCTTTGACCAAGTTTTCATAATATTCTTTATCTACGGCATGAAATGCCCCAGCCCCAAGGAGAAATAAATCCCTATTTTTTGCGACTGCTTTGGGAAATGCTTTTATTAACAAATCTAAACCTTTAGATTGACGTATCGTTCCAAAGTATAAAACTACTGTTTTTTCTCTAGGTATTGCCAGCTTAGATCTAGCTTCGATTTTGTCAACTTTCTTATAGTCCGATTTATCTCTAAATGCTGCTGTAATTACACTTTTATATGCGCTAGTGGAGAAAGTTTGGTTAAATAATTCCATGCTTTCAGTTGTATGCAAAAGTATTGCATCTGCAGCTTTATAAATTAATGAAAGGGATTTCATTTCTAAAGGTCTTGTTTCAAATGGTATAATATCATTGACTGTAACAACAATCTTAGCGTACTTTTTTAAGCTTTTTAAATACATCCATTCAATCCAAGGAAGAGAAAACCACTCAAAATGTATAATATCAAACTTATTCTCTTTTATAAATTTTTTTAGCTCTACTAATGCCTTTAGATAATTCTTTGCCTTATTTGCAAAATTGCCTTCATATGCACCATGAAAACCATAAACTATTTTAAAGTCATAGTCCCCGGTATTCTTAGGAGTAGAATCCGACATATAGCATGTAATATCATGATTTTTAGACATGTATTTAGCAGCAGAATATATATATTCCCAATTATTTTTTCCCAATTGTTCTACAAATAGTATTCTCATATTTATCCCTTCATCTGTGCAGCAATATCAGCATCAACAATTTCCTCACCGGTCTTGCCAACAAGTTGTGCTTTACTCGCTTCACTTAATCCATTATTTACTACAGCACACATATCGCATGTACTGCACTTATCCAACTCTTCTTTTGTGACTTTTCCATCTCTTAAATCACGAACAATCTTGTTCTCGTACATGCTGTACTTACCACCGAATAAACTCTTTAATTTGTGGGTAAATACCCACCATGCAGGAGTCCAGATATACTTGTACATTGCGGGTGAAACTGAACCAATCATCCAGCAGTCTCTATCACAATGCCTAACTTTCTTTCTAACCATTTCAGCTTCTGGAGAAGACCATAGTTCATCCCAAGACTGGGTATTCAAATTACCCATAACCTCTTTATCTTTTGTTCCGTTACAAGGCATAACGTCTCCATATGGATCAATAAAGAAAGTATCAAAAGACATATCACAGGGAAGAAGTCGTTTCTGTCCATAGATGTAGTTGATAAGACCATGATTGAAGTAAGCTCTAAACCACTTCTTAGGACTGTTAGACTTCAGCAGCTCATTAATCAGGTTTTCAAAATTCTTTGCAACCATTGGTCTGTCTTTAATAATGTTCTTTGCTTCTACAAAGTAGAAAGAATTATGAAGAGATGCTGTTGCAAACTCCATCCCCATCTCGTTGGAGATATTGTAAAGAGGAACGAGATCAGGAGCATTCTTATCCTGGACAGTCATACCAAATCCGACGTCCTTCATACCCATCTCTCTTAATTTCTTAAGAGTGTTGTATCCACGCTGATAACCGTTGTCCAAACCTCTAATTTCATTATTAGTCTGTTCCAAACCTTCGATTGAAATACGAATACCAATCTGCGGGAACTCTTTAGCTAAATCAACGATACGATTAGTGAAGAAACCATTTGTGGAGATAACTATACGATCACTCTTCTTATAAAGTTCTCTAACAATATCCTTCAAATCAGTTCTAATAAAAGGCTCACCACCAGTGATGTTTGTAAAATACATTTTAGGAAGCTTTTTGATCGTCTCTAATGAGATTTCTTCATCTTGCTTGGAAGGTGCCTTATATCTATTACACATAGAACATCTTGCATTACAACGGTATGTAACGATAACTGTTCCGTTTAACTTTTGTTCTTTAGCCATTTTATTTATTCTCCTATTTATATTTAATCCTCAAAATTTTATTTACAGCCTCTAATAGTCCGCCTTCTTCAATCTTAATCGTCTTGCATCCAGCTGCTTTTCCAGCTTCAACGTCGCTATCTGAATCTCCTATCATGTAGGATCTTTCTAGCTCAATATTCAAATCCTCAGCAGCTCTTAATAAGAGTCCGGGCTTTGGTTTTCTACAATCGCAGTCAATCTTTAACTCAGGAATTTCTCCCTCATATCCCTTGTGAGGATGATGTGGACAGAAGTAGATACCATCGAGGTATGCTCCCTGCTTTCCCAACTCCGTCTCCATCTTGTTGTGGATTTCTTCCAATCCTTCCCAAGTCACTTCACCACGAGCTATAACCGGTTGATTGGTGACTACAATAGCAAGATATCCAGACTTATTAATGAGTTTAATCGCCTTTGCTACGCCTGGTAGAAGTTCAAACTCTTCTTCTTTTCTCAAAAAACCGACGTAACGGTTTATCGTTCCATCACGATCTAGGAAGATTCCCTTTTGTTTATTAAAAAGGGTTTTAGCCTTGACAACACCTTTTTTATAATCTTCTTCAACTGACCGAAACCTTTCAGGAGTTCCCATATCTTTAACGTACTCAGGAGAGTCATAGCAGAACATGGTGTGTGTACCGCACAAAGGCTTCAAGATTTGTCTATCCAAATCTATCTTCTTGCCATCGCCTATATCCTCTTTCTTGATTCCACTCAACTTTAATGCCTTTGGACTGATAACATGAAGACCAGCGTTTACACGATTTTTATAAAACTCGGGACGAAAGTCTTCCTTCGCCAGCCACTTTTCTACTTCTCCATTTGGAGAGGAGATGATTATACCTGAATCATACGGATGTGAATTTGGATGAGTGAAAAGTGTTACCAAGCCACCTTTCTCTTTGTGGTATTCCACCATTCTATTGAAATCAACATCAAACACAGCATCTGCGTTGAGGAGAAGAAAATCTTCTTTCAAATCAAGAAAGAAAAGGGCTCCAGCATTCCCAAGTGGTTTGTCCTCAACAAAGTATTCTATATTTACTCCCCACTTCTCACCGGTCCCGAAATACTCTTGTATCTTCTTCGCCATATATCCAATGGTGAGAATTAAGTCAGTAAAGCCCTGATCTCTGAGAGAAACAATTTCTCTCTCAAGTACTGGGATATTATCTACTGGAATAAGTGGCTTTGGGATGTCTGGATACAATTCACTAATTCTCGTTCCTCTCCCGCCTGCCATTAATACTACTTTCATCTCTTCTTTTCTCCATACAACCTCAAAGTCTTCTCAACCACATCATCCCAACTGTATTTACTAGTTATAAACTCCGTAGCATTATTCTTATATTTTTCAATCACATCTTCGTGGTTCAGTAACCACTCCAACTTCTCTTTCAAGTCTTCCACACTACTCTTCTCAAATACTACTGCCTTGTCCTCTACAACCTCAGAGCACTCAGCAATATTGCTGACCAAACAGCAATTGCCATAACTCATTGCTTCAAGTAAAGAGAGTGGCATGCCTTCAAGATCAGAAGGCAAACAGTAAATAAGAGCATTTGAATAAAGCTCTTCCAAAGCCCTACCCTGAACAAATCCAGTGAAAATGATTCTGCCATCTGCCTTGGCTTGTTCTTTCAACTCACTCATATACCCCTGAGTATCTGAACTCTCGCCGGCAATTACTAGTTTTTTCTTTGTTTTAATATTTTTATATGCTTGAATGAGGTAGTGCTCACCCTTCTCAGGTACGATGCGCCCAAGGTAAAGAACATATCCATCCTTCTCCAGTCCCCATTTTTTTATTTCTTTTATCTCTTTTTTTTCTGATCTATTCACACCGTTCGGGATGAACTTAGTCTCTCTCTTATAATTCTCCCAGAAGTAATTCTTTACTCCCTGGCTCAACACAACAATCTCATCCGCATACTTAACGGCATTTTTCTCGCCGCTTTTGATATACCAAGAAGCGAACCTTCCCCATTTTGCTCTATCCCAGTCCAATCCGTGCACGGTAACTACTACCTTCTTTTTAAGAAGGTGTGGGATGAACGAAAAAAAGGCTGGACCCTCTGCGTGGATATGGATTACATCTGTTTTACTAACCCCTGCTTTTACACACGCAAAGAATGATGAGGTAAGAGCAGCAAAACCTTTCCAATCTATGGTAGGCACTCCTACTATTTCCACACCCTTATATTCATTTCTCTTATCAACTTTGACTCCTGCCACATGCTTTCCTTTACGGTTATAACAGGTAACACTATGGCCTAGTTCAACCATGCGTGTGCTTAATTCTTCTACAACCACTTCAATTCCACCCTCACGAGATGGAATTCTCTTATGACCCAGCATTGCAATTTTCACAGTGTTTTTCCTCTCCCCTTTAATCTAACTATCTTATTTCTTTTATCCACTCCATAAGAGTGGTTCAGAGTTCACATTTTCTCCCCTACATCATTGTCGCTGTATCTTATTTTGAGAGCAACTAAACCTATCCCTCCACCCGACTCACAATCTCCAACCCGAACTGCATCTCTGTAATCCGTCCAAACATATCAATCTCCATAACACCATACCGGTTATGGCGGTCTACATGTTTCAATACACCCTGATATCCTGCAAAGGCACCGGAGGTGATAATCACTTCGTCGCCTTCCATGTATCCGAAAGACATTTCAAAGACGTGTTCTGCATTGCCATGCTGTATAACAAATGCCTGTTCTTCTGTTGTAATGGGTATAAATTCATCTCCTGTTTTCAATACTTTTGTAAGCTCTGGTATGCCACGGAGAGCCTCATGTACCAATTCAATCTGATCTGTATCTAAGAACAGATACCCGGGAAATAAAATCCTCACAACGATTCTCCGCTGCCCTTTCTTCTTATATACACTCTCGTATTTGGGACAAAAGCAATCATTTAATAGATTCTTATCAATCTGTCTCCTGCAAAGATTTTTTACTTCTTCTTCTTTTCCTGTTGGAACCCGAATGACATACCACATGGTCTTCCTCCGTTTATATCACTCTGCATTTATAAATGGTGCATTATTGCAAAAAGGCAAGGCTTCGCCATCCAATCCATTTTTCATAAATGCATCAGTCTATCTTTCTTTAACCAGACACCTACAATCTGCGAATCCTCGACAGTCTTGCAAATCATCTTCTTTTATCAAAAAAAGTTTTGTTACCTAAAACAACATTTACCTTACCACAATTGCGAACGAATTACAAGTCAAAGAGGGCGTAATACATAGAATAAGGGTGTTTATTGTCAGATTCTACATATTTAGTCTCCGAATTTCACCATTAATCAACATTTTTACTAAGTCATCATCCGCCATTCTTGGAATATGTTTCGTTCATATAACCGGAACCCTTTCTCATTTTGTATACGAATGGACGGATGAATCTTTTATTGTGGGATTTTTTGTTTCCCCTATTATCCCCTCCGAACATCTCTCTATTCAATTATACCAATAACACCCAAATTCTATCGTCTGAAACCTAATAAGCTGTAAGGAAGCAAATGCCTCCGGCATGTATTGTACAAGCTCAATCATATCTTCACTAATGAATAAGTCCTTCAACATAACAAGATAAGACAAAACCATCTGTTTCATATACGGTATTGATTCAAATCTTGGATGTTCAAGTATCATTCGGAAACTAGGCAAAGCAAATATTCATCTTGACGTTTTTCACCGGATATAACAATTGACAGTGCTTCCCGAAGCACAATCCCCATCAGACGAATCAAAAAATGTTCATACGCTGCATCGTTAATTTTTTGTATAATACGACAGACCAGTTCCAGATGCTGCCAGCTCGGCAACCCCCGGCCCATTCTTTTCTTTCAATAGCAAAAACACTTCATAACATTGATTTCCTTCAAACAATAAGAATACCAGTTCTTCTTCCGTAAACAACGGATATTGTTTCAAATAGCCCAGTATCTGCCATGCCTTTTCTCCCCTCAGAAAAAGATCTTTTACCAGAGGCAGACTGCCCTAATGTCTGTAAAATAGTATATTTTTCAAAAAATTTGTTGTATACATTGTATACATTGCTGTACTTTGTAGTATAACGAATTTCCTGTTAAATTATAATTTTCCAAGCAGAATTATTAGAATAAACGCTTAATCTTTTCCTTGACATCATCTTTCATTCTTCCTATAATTAAAACCATAAACACTGTGAAAATCTATCTGGTGTATGGAAACATACAAAGTGCAGACCAGAATCTTTGACTGTTCGTCAACATTTTCACACACTTTTATAAAATGTTGGCAGACAACAGCAGATAGATTTCTACATTAGAATGGTATCTTGCGATATGTCTGCCGGAAGGAGGCTATATGGCATATACCAAAAGAAAACTAGAAGAATTGAATATCATGGATGATTTTCTGATGAATGCAGTGGCTACCGACGAAGAGGTGGGCGTTCCATTTTGCAGGGAAATCTTATCGGTACTGTTACAAAGAGAAATCGGAGAGATCCGTGTAGTGTCGCAACGAACGATTCCAGCACTGACACCAACATTACGCGGAATCCGTATGGATGTAGAAGTTATAGAGGATGTATAATGTTTGTAATCAATGCAGGGAAGTTCCGGAATTAGAATATGAAGACGGTCTTTCTTACATATACTTCTATACGAATGGAACAAAGGGCGGTACACCAGAGATTAAGGCAATGCTCAACTATATCAAAGAAAGTACCCAGGCCAATGTAACCTCGGTTCCTCGTCAAATTTAGTGGGTAACAGGTATTCTTATCGTCGATTCCGAGGTGGTATTATAATTGTGAAGCAAAGGTATGTCAAGGGAGCTGTGCTCCACTTCGTGGAAACCCTTGACATACCTTTGCTCCACAACTATTGGGTACCTAAGGAATCAATGAACAGAGTTGTTATGCCTTTGCCATAACTGCATCTATATCAAGCTTACTGCAATTCAGATATATCATGGTTTTGAAATACTCAATATTTCGGAATCCGCGTGACACTTAAGCTGTCGTTTCAAACCCGCTACAAACGGTCCAATTCTACATGCCAACACATATACTATTGCATTATCTATATTATTGTTTCTAATATAATTCAAACAATACCAAAATGCTGCAATATCATAATAAACAGCCTTTGCCGGCCCAATACTGGGAACCTTTATATTAAAACAATGTGCACCATTGTGTTCAAACTCCTCTGTATCATCAGCCATACAGGCCACATGATATTTAATTTCTTTATTAACCTGATATTCTGTTAATTTCTCAACAAAAGTTTCAAATCCGCCATACTTCGTAGGTATCCCTTTTGATCCAATTATGAACACGTGTTTCATCGTTTTACTCAATTTCTGTTAATATACTTTTTCTACACCGATCCTTCTTTTCCCAACACAACCTTGAACGTCTTCAACATAATTTCAAAATCCAACGCTAGCGAAAAGTTTGCGATGTATTCTTTATCCAATCTTACTACTTCTTCAAAATCCGTAATACTGCTTCGACCACTTACCTGCCACATACCGGTAAGTCCCGGCTTCGTAGCCAATCTTCCCTTATGGTGAAGCTCATATTCCTTATATTCATTCACCGTCGGCGGTCTGGTTCCCACCACACTCATACTTCCGGCTAATATATTAAAGGACTGTGGCAATTCATCCAAAGATGTTTCACGAAGAAACTTTCCGAGAGAAAACTTCTTTCCTGCACCAATAATTCTTGGATCCTCATCCATCTTGAACATTAAGCCACTCATCTTATTCTGTGCCATCAATTCTGCTTTTCTAGCCTCTGCATCCTTATACATGGTACGAAACTTCCATATCTTAAAGGTTCTACCATTCTTTCCAACACGCTCCTGACGAAAGAAGATCGGACCCGGGTCTGCAATCAGAATTGCCGGACCTATAATTAGTGTTAATAATATAGTCACCAACGAACCAACCAATCCGCAGGCAACATCTACCATTCTCTTGACAATCAGCTGTCTTGTAGTAATGGTATTCACACTGGCGGTAATAACAGAAATCCCACTTACCTTATTCATAGTTGCCTTAGGGAGACGTACCATATCCCGGATACTCACATGCACTGTTATACCCATATCGATATATCCATCCGCAAGCCGTTCTGCCACACTACTCTCCATACAGATTAATACTTCATCCACCACATTGGCTCTGGCAAAATCATAAGGGTCACTCAATGTTCCAACAACCGGAATCCCCTTAATCTCTTCCCTCGCAGCGCTCTTCTTGTCCATATGTACCGAAACTACATTCTTGATTTCTTCTTCTAGAGTGATTGCTGCTTCCGGCACTATAACATCCTCTGCCCTGTCATCTACCAGAACAATACCCACGATTTTTACCGTATTAATGGGATTATTCTCGAATTTGTGCAGAATATCATGAACACGACCAACCGGCGCCACTAACAACATATTATTCTGATTATGAGATTTATTGATATGTTTTCTTAGATACTTCTTATATCCGTACTTATATACCAACATCATAATCGTGTCGATTAATGGTGTCGCAAACACTACGATACGGGAATAGATATCCGAAGATTGCTCTGCAAAAAGAATCAGCACAAGCCCTACCAATATATACAGATTGTACAATGTAACAGCTTTGGTTTCTTCCGCCATATTTCTTTTCAATATACCGGAGTACGGTTCAAAGAAGAATACCAACGCCAGATGAAGTCCCAGTATCATAACCATAATTCTGTGATACGGCATGGCCCATACGGTATCCTGTAATATATTCACAAAAACACCTATCCCAAAGCGGATTGCCAACGCGATTATGAAACTGAACTCTATACAAACCAAGTCAAGCAGCATAAAGTCTATATGCTTATACCATGCTTTCTTATTCTTACGGTACATCTTCTTCACCACCCTTTTATCCGAGGTACAATCGAATCACGAAACCTTTTCATCCCATATACTATATGATAAAATAGAATATTCGCTCTAATAGCAATCAGACAGAAGCGAAAACGATTCTGTCGACCTATTGCTGCTTCTTATTCTTCTTTATCTCCATAATCACCATAGTTTCCATAATAGCGACCATAGTAGCTACCATAATAACCCTTACCATAGTAACCATAACCCTTGCCGCCCATCTCAACCTTGTTAAGTACAGCTCCAAGAATCTTACAACCTGTCTGTTCTAACTGTTTCTTGACACGTTGGGTAATCTTGTAACTTACATTATCTGTTTCTACGACGATAATGGCTCCGTCACATTCCTTTGCCACAACCGCAGCATCAATAACACTGCCAAGTGGCGGACAATCGATAATAACATAATCAAAGTTCTCTCTTGCATAGGCAATCAGTTTCTTAAAACGACTGTTACCGAGAAGCTCTGATGGGTTCGGAGCCACCTGACCGGTAAAGATAATGCTAAAGTTCTTAATATTGGTTTCATAGATAACATCTTCCATCTCACTTTGCTTGGTAAGATAGTGGGACAGTCCCTTTGTCTCAATATCTACACCATAACGGGCAACCGTTACGGACTTACGAATATCCGCGTCCATGTATAATACCTTCTTATTATCCTCTGCAAAAGACTTTGCCAGGTTCCATGACACCGCTGACTTACCCTCATTCGGCACTGAACTGGTAAATGCAATTACCGAAATATCCTCACCAGAGAAACTGATGTTGGTACGCAAGGTCTTATATGCTTCATTGGTCTTGAAATCTAAATCTTTAATTCTCTCAAAATTAACCTTCATTCCGTCATCCTCCTTCTCTCGTATTAGTCATTATCTTTCTTTTTGTTCTTCGCAGCCTGCTTGCGGGCTTTCTTACGTTCTTTGCGCACCCTCGCTGCATCCTTATCATGTCCACGGGTACCCTTCTTAGAGACACCTTCCTCCAAAGGAATAAGACCTAATGTATTCATACCCAGATATCTCTCTACATCCTCTGTCGTGTTAATTGCATCATTCATCAGGTGAAGAACAAGAATCACACCAACCGAAAGTACGAATCCAAGCACTGCACCAATCAGAGAATTCTTTGTCACATTCGGACTGGTCTGATGCTCCGGAATATGACCGTAATCCGCCACGTTAGGTGCTTCTGTTTCCATAATGGTTCCCATACGTTCTGCCGACACATCCGTAAGCTTGTCTACAATCGTCTTTGCCATATAGGCATCATGATGATTCACAGTAATATCAATAAAACGGGTATTCGCTGGATTCTCAACACTTAAGTTAGATACAAACTGCTCATACGACATATCCAATTCCAGTTCTTCAATCACCTTGTCCACTACCGGACGACTCTGAATAAACACCTGATAGTCCTGTGTCAAAGAGGAACCCACCTGTAAGTCTGTAAGAGATGTAATGCTGGTAGACTTCGTCATTACATACAAGGTGGCTGTAGAACTATAAATTGGCTGAACGAAAGCCAAAGTGTATCCTGCTGCAATACCTAACCCTAACGCGGTAACCAGAATAATAATCCATATCTTTCCAAGCAAGACATAAAACAGTTCCCTCAAATCAATTTCTATTTCATCATTTCTTTCTTCTATCATGTTGTTTCTCCTTCTTCTATCATATGTTTACTATATCATCCAACCAGATATTGATTCTTCACCATTTTCTCCGGATTATCCACGAACATCTGCTCCATCAATTCTTCACCACATTTCTTCTTAATCCAGCCAACATAGTCATTGACATATGGTGCTCTGTCATCCAGGTCATGTGCATCCGTCCCAAAGAAACTTATGTACTCTTCCTTAACCAATTTCTTGCACCACTTTGCATTCTCATCAAACATTCCGCCATATACACTGGAAATATTCATCTGCAAGTATGTTTCCATGGCAACCAGCTCATCGATACGATCCATATGCTTGAACAGACAGCGATATCTCTCTACATGCGCAATAATCGGACGAAATCGTGCATTGGTTATCTTGCGAATCGCCTGATACAACTCGTTATAACTGATACGGATATTGAATTCCACCAACACATACTTGGTATCATTCATAGTCTGTATCAGTCCATTCTTCAAATCATCCACAATTCCATCACTATATAGAATCTCATTACCAAGATACAACTTCATATCCGGATGAACTTTCTCGACCTCTAGGCATAACTCTTGAAAACGGGTATTCAATTCTTCTTTCGTATAGCGATTCTTTCCTCTCTCGTAATGCGGTGTACAGATAATACTCCTGGTTCCTTCTTGATAAGCAATCTCAATCATGGAAAGTGCTTCTTCTATACTTTCCGCACCATCATCCACTCCCGGAAGAATATGGCTATGAATATCGAAATATTCCATCATTTTCTCCTTATATGTAATAGTTTCTATAGGCAATTGCGAAACTCTCAAAAACTGTCATTGTCTTGTGCAAGTTTAACAAGACCATAAGCAGGTGCTTCACAATCCGTCGGTACTTAGCGAGACATTGTCGAGCTTAGTACCGTTACGCATTGTGGCAAGTGCAAACGTCCTGCGTTGGTGTGTTAAATTTGTACAAGCTCTACAATACAAACTTGCGTTTCGCAATTATAATGTAATAGTTTCTATGACTCTGTATTGTTCTTCATCATCTTATAAACTCCTAACACCAACATTCCAAGCACTACGCAAAATGCAGTAATACTGGTAAGCGACGTTACACATCTCTTAATACATTCTATCAAGAACAGATAGAGATAGTCAGGTTCTATATATAACAGAGTATAAGGCTTATATATCAACATAACAAGTGTCAATACCGCCATCACTCCACTGGCAATCAAAACAGATACTGCAGTGTGCTTTACACCACGTTCTCTTTTTTGATCCATAAATACCATAAGCAGAATACCAAATATTGTGCTCAAAATCAAGGAGATTCCTGCTTTTACAAATATTTCCACATAGCTTGTTTTCAAATTATAAATATATGGTGCCACATTACTGTCCGGAATTACAATCTCCATATTTCCATTCAGCACCTTTAACGAGTTCTGCTTAATTGTAAACAGATACTCATCATATGTCTGAAGCTTAGGTGTTTCTTCTAAGCCTTTTCCATCCTTGATATTCGTTAATGCATTCGCAGCCTGGTCTGCCACATACTGTGAGTACGCATAACGGAAATACCCAGAACTCTGCATATTCTGCATAATCGCATCATTATTGAATAAGCTCACATATAATCCCAACAACAGCGCAATCCCAATCAAAGAAATCGCCGTTGTTACTGTAAGAACCGCTCTTGTATAATGACGAATCTTACGTCTCTTACTATGTCCCGGCCTTGCCTTGCGTCCCTTACTCTTCTTAAAACTCATACACTTCTTTGCAAAAAGAATTATTCCGCATATTATAGTAATTCCGAATATAATTCCAGCAACAACAGTAAGTATACAAACAAAAGAGTCCGACACAATCGGCTTATCTTTAGGGATACTGATTGCTTCATCATCCTTCGTGGTAACCACGATTCCATCATCCTCTAATTCAACCGCTGCTGAAGCATCTTCTTTCTCCGGACGTTCCTCTAACTTATTCTTATTCTCCGTAGGAGTAGACATTGCCTCCCACACATCCAATTCCGACTGTTGTTGTGAAGAATTCGTAGAATCGCCTTTCTTATCTTCAGTAGAATCGTCTTCTACCTCCGCATCTGCCCAGTCATCCTCTGTCGCATCCTCCATATCACCAGATGTTTCTTCCGTTGAGGTTTCTGTTGAAGTTTCTCCACCGGCACCCACTTCATACAAGTACCCCTGTTCAACACCTTGTGCAACATTTGCATACATCATAGCGATTGCTTCACTAGCCTGTTCCGCTGTCAGATCTATCGCATCTGCCGAAAGGTATCCCGTCAATGAGTTAATGTATGCCGAACCGGCTTTATATTCTTTCCCATTATAAGTAAAAGTACCACTTGCAGCAGAAATCACCCCGGCTTCATTGCCATTAATTCCACCTGCCTGTACAACCACCGAAGGACTAAGTATTGCCATACACAATACCACTATCATCACTATATTCTTTCTTACAAACTTATATCCTCTACTCATAATTCTCCTCTATCCTGCTCATCCCAATATGGGTAATCGCGAATTTTCATTCCATTATCATCCGCGCCAATCATCGCATCATCCGGATTAGTCGTCAATGCAATCACCCAAACAAATACAATGAAAATTCGTCATCACCCAAAAAAATATCTCATACATAGATTAAGCTGCTAAACGAAACGTCTAACAGCCTAATCCAATTAATATACTTCTGTCAAAGCAAATGCTTACTATTTCACAATTGCAGTTACATATCCCTTAGCAACTAAATCCTTAATAACCGCATCATTAGTAACATCACCATTGATTTCGATTACGCCAGCCTTAACTGCTGCGTCATATGCCTTTCCGTCGATTACAACCTTGATACCATCATTTGAAATTACCATGCTTGTAGCCTTATGGCCATCAATTGTAACATCATAAGTATATGTTGTACCAGCTGCAACAAGCTTAACCATCTCAACAGCTGCAACAGCCTTAGCTGCCTCAGCAGTATATGTCATTGTAACCTTGTCATTCTCAGCCTTCTTGCCAGCAATATAGTCAGCAAGTGTCTCTACTTTAGTCTTACCTGCTACCATAACCTCACCGTTCTTAAGAACGAGTGTAGCTTCCTTACCGTTAACCTTAACCTTAATATCCTGACCATCCTTCAATACACCGGCAGCCTTAACTAACTTGTTAATATCAGCTGCAACCTTAGTAGCATCGCCATTGAATGAAACTGTAACCTCTGCAGTCTTACCCTGTGCAGGAGTAATAACTGTCTTAGCTTCGGCCGGTGTAACAACTTCCTTAGTTGAAACTGTCACTTCAACAGTAGCCTTCTTACCAGAACCATCCATAGCATATGCTGTAACTACAGCCTTACCTGCAGCAACTGCTGTAACCTTACCAGATGTAGCATCAACTTTAGCTACCTTAGTATTGTCAGACTTGAATGAATACTTCTTAAGAGCTGCAGTATCATTAACTGTAACTACTACATTAGCTGTGTCGCCTGCATATAATACATCCTTATCAAGCTTAGCTGACATAGAAGTAATCTTCTTGCTCTTAGAAACCTTCTTATTCAACACATACACAGTAATAACTTTCTTAGTCTTACTTCCGTCCTTAGCCGTTACAGTAATCTTAGCTGTACCAGCCTTCTTAGCTGTAATCTTACCTGTGCTAGATACTGTAGCTACACTCTTCTTGTTTGACTTGAAAGTAACCTTCTTGTTAGAAGCCTTGCTCGGAGCAACTGTAGCCTTAAGCTGATACTTCTTACCCTTAACAAGTGTATATACACTATTCTTAGAAGCAACCGGCTTAGTCTTTCCTGTGAAAGCAACCTTGATACCTGTTACATTCTGCTTAACTGTAAGCTTGATTGAGTCTTTCTTCTTGCTGTTCTGCTTAGAAGTAACTGTGATTGTAGCTGTACCGGCCTTCTTAAGTGTTAATACACCCTTGCTGCTAACAGATACAACCTTAGCATTGCTAGACTTAAACTTAACTGCCTTGCTTGCACCATTCTTAGCTGTCACCTTAACTGTCAACTGAACCTTCTTGTTAGAATCATCACGCTTCACTGTTAACGCACTCTTCTTCTTAACGTTTGTGTTTCCAACCTTAGTAATCTGAACCTTAGAAACAGTTCCCTTCGCTTCTGCTACATTACCACTTCCAACCATAACTACCATAGCTGTTGCAAGTACGAGCATCTTTGCAAATTTCTTCATCTTTATATCCTCTCCTTATGTAATATATTGTTAATATACTGCGAACCCCATTACACATAGAATCCAACAACTAACGTTTAACAAGTGCAATAATACATCTTTTTTATGCGAATGTCAATGACGTTTTTGTAGATTTTATTATCTTTTTTATTCCATTTCTTGTACATTTTACCAATTCTCCCGGATATTGGAAAACAAAGAATCTATATCTTGTAGCAAAATCAATCTGCACACACAATCCTCTTCCATTTTACTTGTTCTTTGAGCATTGCATAACGAAACACAATAACCATCTTCCGGAAAAAAGGTATGGAAAATTATCGTTTTTTTATCCGAAAGGTAAGAACTCCCTTCCTCCCCTCGCTCAATCCGAAAAGAATTCAAAGGAATCCGCAATCCTTCTCCTACATATTTGACATACGCTTCTTTCATTGTCCAATACTCCAAAAAACGTTTCCTGCGTTCTTCTTCACCTGCGACAGACTCAATATCCTCATATTCTTCCTTGCAAAAACACCTTTTTGCTACAGATATATAATTCCTACTCTTACACTCAATATCAATTCCAATTGGTGAATCAGAAACTGCCAACACCGCATAATTGCCAGAGTGGGACAAGTTAAACGTTAACCGTTCAATCCGTTCCTTCTTCACATCATCTAATTGTACATTATCCACTATGTTCTTCACATCCAGCTCCGGTTTTCCCCATTCATTATATATATAATGTAAGTTTTCCACCGGAATACCCGTTTCTTTCGACAATACATACTGCAAAAACGCACCCGTATATAAACGTTTTTTTGCAACTGTTTCATTTCTTGCCTGATCCACCAACTCCTTTCGTTCCTTCGGCAACATCCCATACAAAACAAGTGACTGCTCTTTCGAACAGTCACCGTCCAGCCTAATAGAATAAATACGTATCGAATTGTCACATTCTTTGATTTCCATATTTTTCATCATTCGCCCCGCCTATTACTCCATTCTTTCTTGCAATTCTTTGTTCTTCTTATTACGAATTGCACGTAGTAATACTCCATGAACAAGATTCACGTAGATGAGAATCGCAAGTATCGCTGCTACTACAAATACAACCAAACCGTTCATCGAATAATAAGTAATCCGTTCCACAGATTGGGTAATCCGGAAAAACTGATCTATTACATCCGCAATCTTTCCTACCGTATAAGAAGGTGCTATCCCTATTACCACCAGGCAAATTCCTATCAAAACCAACAACGCTTCTCCAAAGAAATAAGGATCTTTTTTCACCCTTTCGTTTTCTCCCTCATTCAAAACATCATCCCTCTCTTCGTCCGTCTTTCCACTGATTTCTTCCGCCGTAGAAAGAATCAATACTGTTTCCTCCTTTTTACTGACAAAAAACTTCATAAATACACGGCTTACCGAGGTCATCAAAAACGCCCACGATATGATATACATTGCAATCAACCATTTCCAACCAAGGAAAACGAAGATACTCTTAAAAAAGAAGGAAAAACTCAGGTATCCCATAGTTCCCGGAAATCCCAACAAGTTCGCACACGCAATTAAACAACCTATCATCAATAGATTCTTGCCTTTTCCAGATGCAATCAAACCTTTGATTTCGAACGTCTGCCCTTTACGCACCAATTCCAAAGCTACCATATACAATATTGCAAGAGACAATGCCGAAGAAATCAACATATACACACTGCCTCTCGCGGTATATACATTTGATTCTTTCACAAGCGAAATCAATGCAATTCCCAATGTATTAAATCCATTGACTGCAACATCTAATCCCATCAGGATTTTACGAACATCCGTGGAAGAAAGTGTAACCAAGAGTCCCCACATCGTTGTCAACAATGCAAAGCCAAGCAACACATTGCCAAACAGCTTATTACCGCTAAACAAAGTAACCATCATCAGCAGCATACCATACACACCAATTTTGGAAACCACACTTGAGATAATTACCGTCCCTTCCATCAGACCATTCGAGGCACCTCTCGTAACCAGAAACTGTAGTGGAAACAGACCTGCATAAATTGCAAATACACCAAATAGCAACGTACCGGCAATCACAGCCGGTGTTGTCAATCCATTCATCACAGCAGTCATATACATAACATCGAACCTTATTGTTCCTATGTTTCCAAGAGTCATAACAAGACCTACCACAAACAACACTATCGTTATTATCACAAACACAAGATAAATCCTAGCGTTACGAACTGCTATTCTATCCTGTCTGTGCATAATCATTGGGTAAATCAACAAAAGTGCTGCTGTAACGAACAACACCAGATTGAGTACATTCGGTGTCATCACTGCTGCCATCAACATACTATAAACACTCATAAACAACAAATAAAATCGATTACTGCCTTTTTCCTCTTTCATGGATTCCTTCATAAATTGCGAAACCACTAAGAAAACAATTGTCACCACTGCACATAATACCAACCTTACTATGTCCATTTCAAGCACAAGCCCCATACCAAACAAATTGCTCAACGTCACGGACATAACATTCCCATTCGCAATCATATATGCCGTACAACCAAGCATAATGCATTCTGCAAACATCACAACATCCACCCAGTCATTACGGATCGATTGGTTCTTCTTTCCAAGAAAGAACGCAACCATTCCACCAACCAGAGGCAACAACCAAATCATTAACATACTATAACTATTTTCCACTTTTGTCTTCCTCCTTACATCACCATATCAACCAGCTTTATTATAATGCCTGACATCGCATGCACCTTTCCCCTTATATATCTATAACAACTTATGCTTTTTGAAAGCTACAACAAGTGCGATTACCACCCCCACCGAGAACAAAACAACCCCCAAATATCCATATCGCCAATTAAGTTCCGGCATATAACGGAAGTTCATTCCATACCATCCCACAATCAATGTAAGTGGCAAAAAGACAGTTGTAATCACCGTAAAAAATTTCATAATATTATTCAAATTATAGTCCAACATCGCATCATGTGTTTCTCGCAGTTGAACTGTATATTCCTTCAAGTGACGCACATTCTCATTCAAGCGTTGAATACGATCTGTAAAGATTGCGAACTTTCTCGTGTTCTCATCCGGAAACATGTCATTCTCATTATCCCGAAGCACCTCTCCTAAATCAATTAACTGTTCATAGTAGTTCCATATATACATCAATTCTCGTTTCCACTGCAAAATTTCATTCACAAATCTTGGATGAATGCGCTCCTGTAACATCTGCATTTCCAATTCACTCATATGAAATTCCATGTTTTCCAGAATAATTCTATCATCCATAATCAATCGATCCAGAAAATAATACAAAAAGCGTTCCGGAACCGTCTCTCCCAAGCTATGTTTCTCTGTATTATACCGTTCCATCACACTGTCAAAATGTCCACAAATCCGACTCTTATCATCCTTCACCGCCACAATAAGGCACAAATCCGGTTTAACAAACAAAGCAATTCGGTCTTTATCCCCAAACACATCCCGTAGCTGAATCAAATCTAACACAACAAAAATCAAATCATTCGACACATATATATCACTTCGAAAATTATACAGATTTCCTGTACATTCCTTCACTCTCTGTTCCGGAATTCCATACATCACATAGTCGTTTTGCAATTCTTCCAACGTAATATATCCAACTCGTCCTCTTTCTAATTCATAAAACATAGCATCCTCCACTGCAACTGATTAGTCACTTCTATCTTATTCAAAACTCCATCCATCCGAAAAAGAAATCATTCTAAATCTTGTACACTATGTATTATGAACCATTTCTAGCAAATCATACCGAAAGCAATGCATTCGCTTATAAACTCTCCGTTAAGACAAAATAACCATAGTATGATTCATACCATGGTTATTGTATCACTGTTTCTAAAATTTACAATATTTTTCACAATTAATTCATCAGTTACATTTTGTGTATATACCATATAAATCCTTATCGGCTATAAATTACTGTTTAGACAAATATTCAGACAAGTTTATCGACAAGTTTTCATATATGGATACGTCTATTTGAGTTGGACTAATATAAAATTCCGGATCATAATTATTTTCGAGTAGATGCTTAACCGCTATCATATTTTTTAAATCTATAATCCAGTATTCTCTTACACCCATCCGACGATAAGCTTCTTTCTTTTCACCATAATCGAAAGCCCTTGTGGCTGGTGATGTCACTTCTGCAATAAAATCAGGTGTTCCATGAACTCCTTTTTCGTCAATTTTTGATGTATCACAAACTAACATTATATCCGGCTGGTAAAAGTCTTTTGAACATCCATCTGCAATCTCATTACACCATAATGCTACATTCTCCTGCATCACTTTACAGGATCCTCTATTAGACTTTATATAAGCACGCAAAGAATCCGCAATCTCACTTGTAACAAAATTGTGCATAGGACTTGTTGAATCGGTAATTAGCAGATTGCCATCTATAAGTTCTACATGACCTTTCATCAAATATACATCCTCCGGTGTATAATCCCTTTCTTTTTCCATAATACCGCTCATCATTCACCCCTCCTAAATGTTACTTACTCAAACAAACCATCGAAAAACTCCTTGATTGCCTCCCAGATTTTCTGGAAGAAATTCTTTGCCTGTTCCTTATCGATTCCCATGTCCTCAAGCTTATCGAACAATTCACCGGCCTGTTCCTTCATGCTTTCGATATCCAAATCCAAATCATTAATCTTCTTCATCAAAGAAATGATGGTATCTTTTTCCTCTTCGGTAAGAGTAACTCCTAACTGAGAAGCACCTTCGTCGATTACTTCACGAATCGCTTCTTCGTCATCTAACCCACCTTCTACAACCTTTGCTTTAACAAATGCCATTAACTCTTCAATCTCCTCGGAATCAATATTCTCAGCCATCTGGCTGGTAACAACCAACTCATTCACGGCTGTATCCATGCTCTCAGCAGAAATCGTTTCACCGGTAAGTTCTGAATAAGCCTTCATAGCACCAACCAAAGCCGCTGTACCTGTAATCTCAAACGGTCCCGCTACAATCACATCCGCATTCTCAATACCGGCTGTAATCAATGCGTTGGTATACATCCCTGGTGTACAGTAAGAAATATTATTGGTCTTAACATTAATTCCATCGCCATCCTCACCAATCACCACGATAACCGATGAAAGTGCACGCGTTCCAATTACACTTGCATCCAGATAACTACCTAAATACTTGTGTTCTTCTTCATTTGTAATTTTACCAACCGTATAATTCTCCAAATCAGCCTCTGTAATACCCATCAACCCTAATACAGTTGCCTTCTCCTTTTCATTCAGATCCGCCCCAAACGATACATATACGTCACTTGGTTTCGCATCTGTTACTGCATCTGCCTTTGCTGTCATTCCTGCCATTGGCAACGTCAACACAAATGTTGCCGCAAGCACTACTGCTACAATCTTCTTATACCACTTTCTCATACTCTTTTTCCTCCTTATTCACCTAATCATTCCTTCTTCCCACACCAAGATAACGCACTACGTAATACAAAATCTGCATAACAGATGTTACCAACGCAGCAACATAAGTCATTGCAGCCGCACTCAATACCTTCTTAGCACCTTTGTAATCATCATTTGCAAACATTCCACTGTCACGAATTACAGCCAATGCCCGATTCGATGCATTAAACTCTACCGGCAACGTCACAAGCTGGAATAATGCCACTAAGGAAAATAATACAATTCCCCAGAAAATCAGACTTCTTCCGAAACCTCCTGCAAACAGGCAGCCGATTAAAATCATAATCGGTCCAACCTTAGAGCCAAAATTGCACACAGGAATAATCGCACTTCGAAGCTTAATCGGAGCATACTCCTCTGCATGCTGTACTGCATGCCCTGCTTCATGGGCCGCAACACCAATCGCTCCAATGGATGTTGAATTATAAACCGAAGAGGATAGACGAATGACATAATCCTGTGGGTCATAGTGGTCTGTCAATTCTCCGGATATCGGTTCTATCTTAATATAAGACAAATTATTCCGATCCAATATCATTCTTGCCGCCTGTGCACCCGTCATCTTTCTGGAGTTACTGATTTTATTATATTTTTTAAACGTACCCTTCACCTTAAACTGTGCCCACAGCCCCAACAGCAGTGCAGGTAACATGAATATCAAATAGGAAAAGTATCCGTATCCATAACCATAGTTATAACCACCATAAAATCCATCGGAATACAATCCGGCTACCATATTCACAACAGGATCCGATATACCCATAAAAGCCTCTGTCACATTCATTACATTCTGAACAAACATATCTATCATCTTTCTTCCTCCAATCATTGTATCGCATAATACGAATCCGATAATTCCTCAAAAGTATTATAACTACATTACGTCATTTTTCCAATCTATAATTGCAGTTGATTTACTCTAATACAAATATGTGTATTAATTGTGTTTTTATGCCACCTTTTTTAAACAGGTAAATTTTCTTGCTAATCCATATTTTACATTTTGTCCATCCGCATTGATGTTTTCGATAACATATTGTATGATAAAGCCATCTTATTATTTACTATGATAGGGGGGCTTTTTTACTTATGAAAGATTCACACATTCTAATAAATCAGATTAACGAACACAAGCACGACGATTTATTTGCAGACATCTATGTTGACGCTAACAAAATCGAATACCAAAAAGCCATGAATGAAATCTTCGGAGAATCTGCTTGTAGCATTCTCAAAATCCGCAAATACGGTGGTATGAAGGTATTCTAACAAATGTATATAAATCACTTAACCATTCAGATTCACATACCAAAAAGCGAACCACTTCTCGTATACTTATATGTGAAATTGCCCCAGCAACTCCGCAAAGGAATCTACCACCCATTGTGGTCCTTCAATCTGCACTTTTCCGCCCAATCCGGTTATCCAACCAAAAAACTGATTACTCACTACAACATCTACAACGGCGGTAAAGTGCTTTTCATCCCGTTGATGCAACCATATATCCTTTCCAAAACGATCTATCAGCACACTTGCAAGCTCATTATTCCCATACAGGGTTACGGTTTCCCGTTCCCCTTGAAACATACCAAAATTCTCAATTCCATAAGACGATAAATCAATTTCACCAAAAACGGTTTTTCCTTGCCTTTTTTCACAAAGAACCTCAATCCGAAGCATTTTATCTACCCGAAAATGCTTCAGCTTCTGTTCTTCATTATCGTAACCTACCATGTAATACTTTTCATTTTCCCACATCAAAACCCAGGGTGAAATTACGTAAGGTTCTCCCTCCTGTTTTAACATCGTTTCCTTCTTGACGTTCCAATTCCAGTACACAAACTGAATTTGATTATCACTTTGTATTGCTTCGTTAATCGCATCCACATTGTAATAAATGCTTTCATTCATATTCTTTACACGGTTTCTAACCATCACTCGACTTTTTAGCTGTCTTCTTTCTTCGCTACTCAACAAAAGACTTAATTTGTCAATTAACTCATCCGACTTCTTCTCTGTAATAAACTTTGAGGATTGCACTGCATCTGCCAAAAGCTTCAACTCCGGCAATTCAAAATCCCGTTTGCCAATATAAGCCCCCTTTTGGGTTCGAATCACATCAAATCCAAATTCCTCCAAATCCTTCAAATCGGAATAAATTGTCTTTCGCTCACAGCGAATCCCTTTCTCTTCCAGTCGCCTCAAAAACTCAGAAGCCGTAATCGGATGTTCTTCATCCGATTGTTCCCATAACAATTGCAACACATGCAATATTCTTACCCTCTGTCCTTCTCCCTTAATCATATAACCTCCCATCGAACGATTATAAAACCTTCGACAACGTATATTGAGTTGTGTAGGTTTAACAAGCACCATAAGCAGGTGCTACTAAGGCCGTCGGCACTTAGCGAGACGAAGTCGAGCTTAGTACCGCTACGAGCCGCGGGCAGCGCAAGCGTGCCTGCAATGGTTTGTTAAACCTATACAACTCTCATAATGTAAATCTAAGTTTCATAATCATCTTATAAATAACTTTGATCGATATGTACCACCGCGAAATAGTTTCCCTCTAACCCTTCTACCATCTCTTCAATGCTTTTCTTCACATCCTTCGTAGACATCTTGGTACCGAACGGCACTACCGCATCGAAAATCAGATTGGTATGTGTTTCACCTGTCACCATCCGAAAATCGTGAATTGTTATTTGCTCATCAATACATCGTACTTCTCTTGCGATAATTTCTTTTACCTTTGCCACTTCCTCATTGTCTGTCTCTATTGGGTCCATATGAATCACCGATTCACACTGTAAGGTTTCATTTAATTCCTTCTCAACGCGGTCAATCAAATCATGAATTTCAAAAACATTGCGGTCACCCGGAACCTCTGCATGTAAGGAAATCATCCTTCTCCCCGGACCATAATCATGTACCACTACATCATGAATCCCAACTATCATATCATGCGCCATTACAATCTCTTCAATACGATCTACAAATTCCTGCTCAGGCGGCAACCCAAGCAGCGGATCTAAAGTTTCCTTCGCTGCCGTAATGCCTGCATAGAAAATAAACAGCGACACGAACACACCACAAATTCCGTCAATATTAATATCCGCATACTTCATAACCAACATGGCAATTAAGACAAAAGAAGTAGCTAACGAATCCGAAAGAGAGTCCTTTGCTGTAGCGAACATTGCTGCAGAATGAATCTTTTTCCCCACACTATGGTTGTATATTGCCATATACACTTTTACCAAAATAGACACTATCAAAATCACCATCGCTACGGTACTGGTATCTACCGGTTCGGGATGAATTATTTTAATAATGGAGCTTTTCATTAATTCAAACCCCATAAACAAAATTGCAATAGAAACCACAAAGCCTGAAATATACTCAAATCTTCCATGTCCAAACGGATGATCCAAATCCGGTTTCTTTCCGGCAAACAGAAAACCCACCAAAGTAATAAAAGAGGAACCCGCATCAGACAAATTGTTGAAGGCATCTGCTGTAATCGCCACTGAGCCACTCAGTATACCCGCAAAATATTTGCCCGCAAAAAGACATACATTCAACAAAATACCTACAATACTACAAATTGTTCCATAAGCCTTGCGTCCTTGTTCATTTTCCGAATCTTTAATAAATATCTTGGATAGAATTGTAATCATGATACTCTCCCTTATAAACACCCCAACTGCTTCTTAATGTCTTCAAGAGCTGCATCTTCCATATCATGTTCTAATTCAGGAAGCTCTTCACCATACTTACGCTTATAAGCAATACTAAGCAATTCATCCGCAATTCTTGCATTTTTCGGAAGCAACGGTCCATGAGAATACGTCGCAAACACATTCTTATAACGGGCACCTTCTGTACCATCCTCGCCATTGTTACCATAACCTTTAATCATCTTGCCCATTGGCTTTACACCTTCACCAAGCCAAGTCTGTCCATTATGATTTTCAAAACCTACAATCGGAAATGTCTCTCCATTCTCTTTCGTATATTCATATACAAAATTGCCAATCATTCGCTTATCCGATGCTGTTGTATACACATCTATTCCACCAAGAAAATCTACTTTTGTTCCGTCTGCAGCCTCATAATACTTTCCAAGCATCTGATACCCACCACAGATACCAAGAATAACGGTACCTTTCTCTATTTCATGCTTTAACCAGTCTGCCTTGTACTGAAACAGATCTTTCACCAATAATTCCTGTTCGAAATCCTGTCCACCACCAATAAAAATAATATCATACTCCTCACTGGTATCCACTTCCCCAAAGGATAACTGCGTTACCTTGGAACCAATTCCACGCCATGCAAGACGTTTCTCCATTGTTCGAATATTACCATTATCTCCATATAAATTCAGAATGTCATAGTACAAATGACAAATGTGTAATTCTCTATTATCAGCCATACTTTAACCTCACTTCTAATTATATACAATTGACCATGCTCTGGTTCATCAAATAAAAATATCTTATCACTTTCTTTTCCTATGACCGTTATCCTAAGCAACTTCCACAAGATAGATAATAGCATTTCACCCCGGCAAATGCAATCAGCAGTTACAAATGCTTGCATCTCACCTTTAACTATGTTACGATGTCCAAACAAGTGAATAGAACATGATAGGTGTCAGATAAGCAGTTTGCTTGATCTGGTGAAAAGGGAAGCAGGTGTAAGTCCTGCACGAACTCGTCGCTGTAAGAAAGGAGTTTCGTTTCCGCAAGCATAACCTTTGCGCAAGTCACTGGTACATACCGGGAAGACGAAACGAAATGTGGATATTCAAGTCAGAAGACCTGCCTATGATGATGTTGTGGGACCACGAGTAATTGGTTGAAGCATACAAAATAATTTGTACACCGAAGTAACTGCAAAGAGATTGAACAGTTATACATTAGATAGCATTGTGCCTTTTTGCACAATCTATTCGCGGTTAGAATCATTTATGCCAACCCTCTCACAAGAGGTTTTTTTTATGTTACAAGAAAGAATGTCGCTTGCGACATTCTCCGCACGTGAGCGGTGTCCAAAGGACATATTTCTTTTCCGCACTAGCGTATCAAAGCTCTTTCCTATTTCTACACCACAACCTTCTACACTTCCTTTGGATTGGATGGACCAAAGATCATATGAATTTTGTTTCAAACAAAAGAAACTATTTACAACAAAAGAAGGAGATTACACATGAACAAGAAAAAAATAATCGGTATCGTAGCATTTATTCTACTTATTGCAGCATTGGTTGGTGCTTATATCGCATTTCGACCTTCTGCTACTGCTGGAGACAAATCCATCACAATTGAAGTTGTAAACAGCAGTCAGGAAACCACATCCTATGACATAGACACTGACGCAGAATTCCTAAGACAGGCAATGGAAGAAACGGATGGATTGGAATTTTCCGGTTCCGAAAGTGAATATGGCATGATGCTTTCCACCGTAAATGGTGAAACTGCCGATTACGAAAAAGACGGAGCATACTGGAGTATTATGGTAAACGGTGAATATGGAAATTACGGCATTGACCAGCAACCTGTTGCGGACGGCGATGTTTATCAATTGATATATACCAAATAATATATTTGACGAGAGTCCACACGAGATAAACGTAAAGCATTTTCGAAGGTGTCTCTAAACAGTTACCAATTATTGAAGGCGGAAAAAAAATGAGTTTAACAAAGCACAAAGCAGATACAATTCAGTCACGAAATTCATCGAAGTTGACAACAAAAGACATTACCACCGTTGCCATGATGGTCGCTATTATTGAAGCATGCAAAGTGGTATTAGCAGGAATACCCAACGTAGAAGTAACTACATTTTGGATTATTCTGTTTACCCTTTATTTCAAAAAACGAATCTTATTCGTTATTCCAGTATTCGTGCTAATCGAAGGTGCCATGTACGGATTTGGACTATGGTGGATTATGTATTTATACAACTGGCCATTACTCGCCTTCATTACATGGCTATTCCGTAAAATGAATTCAGCCATTTCCTGGAGCATTTTATCCGGTATATTCGGGCTATTATATGGTGCCCTCTGTTCTATACCATATTTCATTATCGGAACGATTAGCGAGGGAATCGAAAGTGGATTTGCCTCCGGATTTGCCTGGTGGATTGCGGGTATTCCGTTTGATTTAATCCATGGCATTGCAAACTTTGTTCTTATGTTTGTTCTATACCATCCCGTGAATAACGTATTAACAAAGTACAATCCACATTAAAAGAACAAAGAGTTTGCTTACAGACTCTTCGCGAGCGGTGACTGAAAGAAATAAAAGCGACATCCCCCTTCTATCATATCATAAAAGAGGACGTCGCTTTTTGTTTCATATTGTTCACAGTATAATATCTATATGCATCCCAGGTTAAACGTCGCCTAATCAACGAATGCTTCTATCCTACTCGCCCTCCGGTAAATATCCGCCTAACACTTCAAGAAGCTTGTCTAATAGAATCGGCTTAGTAAGATATTCTACAAAACCTTCTTTTAGGTATTCTTCTTGTGCGCCTGCAACCGCATTGGCCGTTAGTACAATAACATCTGTGTCCCTGTTGAGATTTGCATTGTCAGCTTGAATCCGATGGAGCGTTTCTACGCCATCCATCTCAGGCATCATATGATCCATAATAATAAGATTATACTTTTTCTCTTTTGTAAGCTCGAGACATTCCTTTCCACTAGTGGCTGTCTCAACCTGTACACCTGTGTTCTTCAGACAACCTTGTATCACTTTGAGGTTCATCACATTATCATCCACAGCAAGAATTCTTGATGATACAGAAAAGGTCTTTTTCGCTACCTTCTTCTCCTGATACTTTACATCTTTTTGCTGCATTTCTCCAATCGGCATAGCATCTATAATCTCTTGTGGTATCTCCACAGTAAAACAGCTTCCCTTGCCATACTGACTTGTAACTTGAAGCGTTCCATCCATCAAACCCACTAACTGCTTTGTTATATTTAATCCCAGACCTGTTCCCTGCTTATATCTGTTCTTGTCCATATCCAATCTGGAAAAACTGTCAAAAATCCGGTCTATATCCTGTTCTTTAATTCCAATTCCGGTGTCTTCAACCGACATAACAAGGTAAAATCTATCTTCCCGATTTTCCCCCTTAACTACAAAGGATATATCACCTTTGTCTGTATACTTCACAGCATTCGACAATAGGTTGTTGAGGATTTGTTTGATTCTTATTTCATCACCCTTAAGTACTTTAGGGATGTTTTTGTCTATATTGACATGAATACTCAAATTCTTTTCCTTTGCATATGCCTGTATGCCAAGAATAGCATCCGTACACATAGCTTCTGATTGATATTCCGCCAAAACAATCTGAAGCTTGCCGGCATCTATCTTTGAAAAATCCAATATATCATTGATAATTCCAAGCAAAAGGTTACTGGAACTTTTTATATTGGTGGCATACTCATAGATTCTATCCTCTTCGGTTTCTCTAAGAATCAACTCATTCATACCTATTATACTATTCATAGGTGTACGAATCTCATGAGACATACTCGCTAAAAATCTTGCTTTGGATTCATTTTTCGCCTCAGCAATTTGCTTTTCTTTTTCAGCATTCAGCATATCTTCTATAGAATCGTATAAAGAATCCATAGCAGTTGCAATCTGTCCCACTTCGCTCTTTCCACCAATATAACGTTTCAACATAGGATCCTTTTCCAGGTTCATTCCCTCAAGCTGAACTATGGCATTTTCAATGTGCTTAAGAGGTCTGGTACTAATTTTAATAACCACCCAACACAATGTAACAATGAGTAGCACCGTAACAATGCAGATGTACGCCAACAGTGTCATATTTTTATCTATATCGGCATAAATATCAGCTTCACTATTACAGGATATAACAGCCCAACCATAATCAGAAATATACTGATATGCTGCTATAGATTGTCCTTTTTCAGCATCATAATACTCAATGTCACCACTTAATGCATCCTTATTATCATTAATTCTATCAATAACAGAAAGAAGCATGTCAGACTGTACTTGAGTCGCAATCAAGCTCTCATCCTCAGCAAACAAACACATATTGGTTTCTACATTAATCATATAATAACTTGCACCTTGCTTTTCTGCTGACATAAGGAGTTCTTTTAATTCCTCCACATAGGGACCACCGCCTACATATCCAAGGATGGTTTTTCCATCATAATCATATACCGGACAGTACAATGATAATATCAATTTGCCCGATGCAGGTGACACAATGATACCGGCATTATAAAGCCCATTTCTTAAAATCATGGCATCTTGTAATTCTTTCAAATAATCCCCTTCTCGAGTAGTCATACCCACCACATTCTTATCTGAATGCGCAATAACATGTGTATTCCACTCACCTATGTAAAGACCTTCCCAATTATCTAATCTGACATAATACTTTTCAGTATGTTGCTGTGCCACTTTACCAATCTTGTTATCATTCGGATTTTTCAAAAAATCTATTACCTCTGATTCATTACTGAATGCAATAAGCAAATCCTCCTGATGACAAATATATTCTTGTATAATACTAGTCTCTACATTTAATGAATTGTGTAATGCTTCCATCTCAGACTTTTTCATAATCTGAGTCATACTATTGCCGGCAATCAAATATAGTAATGCTATACAAGTTGTAATTACTAATAGTATGGACACCGTTATTATCGTGCTCATTTTTCTATTCTTCATAAGCATCACCCTAAAATATTCTCTAACTCTCGTACTTCTTAAGTGGTACAAACTCCGCAAGTTTATCTCTAAATTCCAACATGCAGGTATAAGACAAGACCAAAAATGTCTGTTCACCACTCTGTTGCAACTGTGTAATCAGCGTTTTGTAATCCTTCTCTACACTGAATTTCTCTGTGTCAAAATCCGCATATTTCAGACGAAGTTGCATGTCATAAGCACGCTTACCTGTAAAATAAAAATGCTTTGCTCCCACTGCATGCTCGGTTAATCTTTCAAATTCCACATCATAGATCCATGAAATATCTTTGCCATCCGCATAATTATCATTCAAACCAAACACAATGTTTCCAGTTGGCTTTTGTTGGATCAAAAACTGTATCACTTCGTTAAATCCAGCCGGATTCTTAACTAGTACAAGATTCAACATACCATCACCTAGCTGCACCTGTTCCATTCTTCCAAAATGAGTCGTCAATCCGCCAAGAACAGACACTATTTTATCCTCCGATAATCCAATCAGCTTTGCAATTGTCGTTGCCGCCAATGCATTATATAGATTATATCCACCTGGCAAACAAACTTCCGCTTCCACGCTGTTTCCAAATACATCCATCTCCACAACAGAGGACGCATCTTTCCACTGAATCACTTTCGTTAATCCTACCTGGGTATTTTGACGCTTATATCCACATTTCTCACAATAGAATCCTCCAAGATGTCCAAAAGTGCGATATTCATACTGATACTTTGTCTTGCAATGGATGCAGTACACCGCATCTGAAATGTCGGAAGACGTTCCCTCATATAACGGACCATTCACCCCATAATAAAAGATTTCACTATGCGGTAAATCATTCAACGAAGTTGTCAGTGAACAATCCGCATTCAACACCAGTTTCACATTTGGAAGTTGCTCTAATCCTGCACGGATTTTATTAACCGTGGTTAACACTTCTCCATATCGATCCAACTGGTCACGGAATATGTTCGTTACAACCGCTGTCACATCCAGTTCACCAAAATGTTGCACAATAGACTTTAATGCCGCCTCGTCACACTCTAACAACGCATAATCCTTATCTATCTTTCCACTCAAAGTTGCTGCATTTACAAATGCCGACACAACGCCATTCAACAAATTAGCTCCAGCATCATTACAGAACACAGTATCTCCATTGGTTTCAATCATGTCACGAATTACATGACAGGTTGTAGTCTTACCATTGGTTCCGGTCACGCAAATAATCTTCATATCTTTCGCCAAGTGCCCTAATATATCCGGACACATTTTTAACACAACCTTACCCGGAAGGGATGTTCCACCGCTACCTACCAGTTTCAATATTTTTGTTGTAAATTTGCCAGCCCAAACGGCGGCCGTTGACCTGATGCTCATAATATTCTCCTTCTTTCAAAGCTCCTCCAAAAGACGCATCAACCTGCCTGAATAATACTTGTAAACACATCTCTTGAATCCACTTCTAATCCATTCATATCAATCAAATAGTGATTTACCACATGGACATAATAAATCTTATCATCTTCATAACGAATCTGAACCCATTCTTCATTGTCCGTTGCCAAAACAATAACTTCTGTTTCCTTATTAAGCTTTGCCACTTCACTTTCTGTAGACATTTCCGTAAAAACGTACAAATCCTGTAGCAATCCTTTTTTTCCGGCAGCACTCGTATAGGCAATCGGATACAAATCTTTCATACTTCTTACCAATTCATTATTTTTAATCTCATAAGTCGTTTTCATGTTAACGGTTTCAAAAATATGCATACGCTCCCTTGCGTGCACCTTTCCATTACCATCATTGACAATGTACAAATCCGAAATACGATCACATATATAACCCATATATATAACCTTGTTTCCGTCATATCTGAAAAATGTTGTCAATGGATCATCACTCATACCATAATCCTGCACCGCTATTTCAAAATAATTATCTTTACTATCCATATCCAAAATAACATATTCTTCATAAGGATATGCAAAATAACATTGGTTATCCTCAAATACGCTTGAATAATTCGCACCATTAATAGTTAATGTTGGAACATACGTATAATCACTTGATTCTTTCACATCAAATGTAACCTTGTCCACGGTTCCATCACCATTCAAATCCATACTGATGCTCTCACCTAAGCTAACCGCCTTTTGAAAACCACCATCATAAGAATATTCGTCCTTCAAACCTTCTAAAACTTCATAAGGAACTGTAAAATATAATGTTCCCTCCGCATAAGCAGAAAGTTCATACGGATTAGAAATAAAAGTAATTCCTTCCCGGTCGAAATACCACAAATCATCTTGTAACACAAAATCGATACTCTCTTCATATTGTGGGAACAAACGGCTGTTATATGCATCGGTTTTACAAATCTCCAAGACATATTCCTTCACATTTGACATAAAGGAATCTTTATCCTTTGCTATATCATCTAAAGTCAGTCGTTTACCTGTTTGCAAATCAAAATTCCATCCAAAGCTATAATTATTACCATGCGCTCCACCTGTATTGGAATAATCACTCTTTACAAAACTTGCCACCTTATCATCTATACGCTTTTCTGTAAACCGAACCTCGTTACAAAATGGTGGCATCTCTTCCATCCAACCATTCGCAAATGCTGATGCAGCCTCTTTTTCAATGGATTCACAGTTGATATAGAACATTTCCTCATCATTTTCAAACTCATCCGCAATCGCTTTAGTGGCATCTTCATTATCATTCACAGTAACCACCGGATGTACATAGTACACATACATAATCAAGTCGCCATTATCATTATAACGGTCATCACTTTTACCGTCAAAGGTAATCAAGACCTTATCTTGTTCAACTGTTTCCTCCTCCTTTTGTCCTTCTTCTGTTGTCTCTTTACCATCTCCGTCTGATGTTTCTTCTGTATCATTAATTGCGACATTCTCTTCTGTCACTACATCAGCCGGTGCTTCCGTCTTATTTTCTTTTCCTTGTTTGTTGCAACCCATAGCCCCCATCATCAAGGCCAAAGTCAATACAATCGCTATCTTACGTTTCATACACATATTCTCCTTCCTATGTTAATCATATTTAGGTAATTGCGAAACTCTCAACAACTGTCATTGCCTTGCGCAAGTTTAACAATACCATAAGCAGGTGCTTCACAATCCGTCGGTACTTAGTGAGACTTTGTCGAACTTAGTACCGTTACGCATTGTGGCAAGTGCAAACGTCCTGCGTTGGTGTGTTAAATTTGCACAAGCATTACAAATTAAACTTGAGTTTCGCTCACACAGCAATATGAATCTAAATAAATTCAAAGGTCGCCTGACTATACTCTAAATTCTCATATTCAATCTCTTCCTGTGCCACCTGACTTCTATAGTCCACAACTACTGTTTGCTGTCTTCCTCCAATCAATTGTTGACCCAAAATATAATTCACATCAAAACGATTGGTAATCGCCGGCGTCGCACCACGAGCCGGAACAATCAATTGTACATTATTTGTCTTAAGTAACGCAAAAATAGGTTCCCATATATAGATATCTTTTGCTGCACCAAAAGGATTATCAATAAATATGACTTTCTTAAGCTCATTTGCTTCTGCTTCCGGTGCATACATACCGGAAATATAATTAATGATAGATACAAGAAACTGAATGTAAATACCTTGAGATTGTCCGGTACTTCCCACTGCTTCCTCGTAGCGAAGATAACGGCTTTGTTCCTTCATGCGCTCTCTCTTATAAAGTTTTAGTTTGATTGCATTCATATCCGTTACCATGACACCAAATAGCTTCTTAAGCAACAAACGATTCTTCATGTACTTGATTCGGTCATTGTTATCCTTAAACTGGTCTGCACCATTCACAACCTCATCAATATAATCCGACATTCTCTGTTTAACAAACTCATCCTTTACATACGGAATCGTAAGATTAACCATCTGAATCATTTCTCCATCCAACTGAATTCGCGAAAGCTTTGGAAGTTTGTCCAACTCAGTCCGAACATCTTTACAACGCTCGATACACTGATTCTCAAAATTATTCTTAATCGCTTCCATATCTTCAATGCCCTGTTCCACACGTTCCTTTTCTAACGCAATATAAGAAATCATTTCTCGAATATTCGAAAGGAGGGCTTTTGCATCCTCATACGTCTCCGGAATTTCCACGTCATCCTTTATTGATGTCGAAAGTTCAAATGCACCCATTGCAAAGAATGTATTAGCAGTCTGTGTCTTGTAATTCAAAAGCTTCTGCTTTGCCCTCGCAAGTGATTTGTTACTCTTATCATAAGACATCAGGCTTTCCTCAAAAATCTCACGAATTTCATTTTGTTCACGCATCATTACAGTGGCACCCGATATATCCAAACCTTCACTTTCTACGATACGTTTTACATCCTTATACAGATCAATAATCACATTATTGTTCTTCACATACTGCTGATATTCCTTCTGGAATTTTTTGATTTCGTCCTGCAGACTTCTAAGAATTCTATCACCTTCTGCAATTGCCTGAAGAGCCTCTTCCTTCGTCACTTTCTTAATTGTTGCAGATTCCTCTTCCAACATTCCTGCATTGAACTCTTCTACAACATCACCTGCGTCCACATCAATTGTAACACCCGGTAATCTACCACCTAGCATTTCCTTTAAGCTTTCAATAGCACCATCACCAAATCGTTCCTTTAGAGCCTGAACCGCTTGTTCAATACGTCCTTCCAATCTGGTTGCCTCATGCTCCTTCTTCTTAAAATCTGATCTAAGCTGGTCTGTATGAACAGAAACTTGTGATAAATGCATGCTCAAACGATTAATTAATTCCTCATCCACCGGATGCAGTTCTCCTACATTCTTTAACTGTTCCAGTTTTTCCACAGAAACCTTACGGCGTTCAATAATTCGCATACCTCGTTGCATACTCTCTAACAAAGTAGCAATCAATTTCTTTTTGTCTTCTAATACAATCGTAGCTTGTTCTACTATCGCTTTCGCCGCTAAGAATTCCGCTTTCAACTGTTCTTCCGCGATATTAACCGCAGTAAATTTCCCATCTACATAATAATCCTTATATACGCTTTCCCAGTCAGATAACACTTCTGCAATCTGCTGTTCCATATGAAGAATCTGTCCTTCTAATTCACTTACCTTAATGGCAACCGCGTCGCGCTCAGACTCTGCATTTGCAGTATCTTCTGTAAGACGTCTCACTTCCGCATCATAATAGTCCAACTGTTTCTTCGTCTCATCTGCCAAATCACTCTTCGCTTCAATTCCGGCAAGCTTAATCTGCTCCTTCTGATTGGTAGCAAGCATTTCTTTGAATTTGTCTGCCTCTTCTTTCTGCTTGCTTGCATGAGCACGGATGCGTTCCATATCCTTCTTAAAGCTTTCCACCTTTCTCTCATGTTCAAGCATCGCTTCATTGCCTGCCTGCATCTCATTTTCTGCATTCATAAATGCTGCATCTGTCAGTTTGGCTGTGTAATCCAAATCTTCGTCATAAATAATCTCTAATTCTTTTGCTCGGTCTAACTCTTCACGAATCTCAACCAGCTTTTTCTCCAAGCGGGTAGATTCCATAGCCAGTGCATCCTCTTCCAAAAATACACCCTTATCTTTTGCAACAAGCAACACGCCATCTTCCTTTGTCGGAACATAGGGAGACTCCAACATGTTCTGGTCATAAATCGGAACTGCCTGATTTTTCAAATCAATGGTTCCAATTCTCTCATCTTCTTTTATCAAATCAAATTGCTTTGTCACAACACCATATGGCAATAACGGGAATCGATTTAATAATTCCTCACGATTTACCTTTGGTAAAGCAGAAAGATAATCCACACCAGACAATGCAAAATCACCATGTCTGCTTTCCAGATAATCCTTAATCTTAGTTACCGCTTCCGATTCCTCTAAGATTCTTCCCTCCTTCACCTGCTCTAAATGACGTTCCACCTCTGCAATTCGTTTTTCAATCCCTGCCACCGTCACTTTTTGCTTAAAGGCACGTTGCTTAATGGTTTCATACAGGTCAGACATATCCTTGACACCATATACCTGAACCATCTTTTTCAAACGGTCTTTATTTACCATATATTCTTCGTGCTTCTTAGAAGCTTCCTCTAATGCAAGTTTGGTCGCTTTTAATTCTTCCTGTTCCTCAAACAATATTCTTTCTATATTCTTGATTTCTTCTAAATCCGTAATATATGCATTATGTGCATTCTCCTGCTTTTCCTGAAGATCTGCTTCTTCCTCTCTAAGTGTATTCATCAACTCTTTCAAGTCACTTAACACCAAAATAGAAATCTCCTTACGAACCGCACCAATCTCTTCCATGCGCTTATGGTATTCGTCTGCAAAATGCTCCCTATGGCTCTTTGCCACCGCAAGAGAAATATTGCCCTCTTCATACACATGAGTAAGTGTTTCCAATCGTTCCTTTTCTTTTGCAAGCTCCTGTTGTCTGTCTTCCAAACGCTTACGAACATCTGCAAGCTTACTATCATCCATTTGTTTCTTAGTATATGCATACTGATATAACTTACCAAGCTGATCAGAATTAGACTCCGTTGAAGCATCAATCATTGCCTGATTTTCCTCCATCTGTGCCTTATCGCTTAAGTAGCGCAAATAGTCATTGATACTTTCTTTCAAATCCAACTCTGCCTTCGCTTCGACAAGCTCTTTATCTGCCCGACTCACATGATTTTCTAATACCTTCAAATCCGCATTCACTGATTCCAAATCGTACTGATCTTTTACAATCTTTAAGCTTTCAATGCGCTTTCTTTCCGAGTGTAGACGCTGATCATATGCTACCTTCTTCTCCTCCATACGGGCAATTTCCTCTTCGCCCTGGCGACTCCATTCCTCACCTGTCACATAAATATCAGCAAGTGTTCCGGCCACCTTATCCTTCTCTTCATAAAGAGAAAGAAATGAGGAAACCCTGCCCTCTAACAAATGCATCAACTCTGTTTCTTTATCATAATTGGCAATCTCACTCTTCTTCTTAGAAAGCTCTACAAGTTTATCCTTGATGTCCAGTAAAGTCTTTGCCATATCCTCATTGACATCATTTTGTTCCGTCTTTACTAAGAATGCCTTTTCAATAATCTCTTCAATTAACAAGTCTTCCACTACTTTACGGGTAGTCTTATAGTGTGTTTCAAAATAGGTACGAACATGTCCTTCCGTCTTATTAATACCTCGAATAATTTCCCACTGACTTTCGAATAAACCATACTGACTGATAAAACGCTGATACTCACCTTTTCGTTCAAAAATAAATACCTTAAGGTTATAATTCTTTCTGGACAAATCTTTCAGATAATTCTTAAGACCGGAATACGTAATCCTTTCTTTACTGTTTTGCAAAGGAAGATTCACAATATCATTCTCATTGTAATCCCTATAAAAAATGCAGTAATTAAAATACTCTATCGATGCACTGTCTTTGCCAAGCCCTTTTGACGCACCTGACTCTGCTATACTATCGGTGGCACTATTACTGCCTGCGTTTCCGTTACCGGTTCCACCTGCTCCTGCAAGAGAAATCTGTCCATCCTCTCCACTCTCGGAGTCCTTTGCCTTTCTGGCACAAAAACCAGTAGTCATATAACGGAAACCTTCCCTGATATCCTTGTCATCCAATTTCCACTCCACCAAAGAATGAATGGTTGTATTACCTCCACCATTGCGAAACAACTTCTCAATTGGCTGTTTCTCATCCAACGTACAGTTTGGAATCAGATTCTGTAGCAAGAGAAGCATCAGCACACTCTTACCACCACCATTGGCTAAATCATACAATGTATTCTTTCCATACATACGCATCGAAAAATCATCATATCCCTGGGTTCCAAAATTATATTTTACATTGTTTACTCGAATTCGATTAATATTTGGCATGTTAATAACCTCTACTTAATTTTCCATTTCATTCTCTAACTTCATGTTAGAGAGTGAATCATATATCTGTCCACGATATTCCTCAAAATAATGCTCCACAATCGCCTGAAATCTCTCAGTTGGATAATAGCGTTTATTTACTTCCACAAATAAATTCTCACCTACTAAGAAGTTAAAGGTAAGTTTTACAAAACTTGCCTTAGACGCGCGGGAAGCTTTAATTTCTTCCTGCTTTTCACCGGTACTTGCAGGCAACTCATCCCACAAAAGTGCCACAGTCTGAAAACTTTCCTGTATCTCTTCCTCAATATCATATATCGCAATATCCTTTGTAAATACAGATAATGCCTTGGTTACTTCCGCGATAACATTTTCAATCTTAATATATTCCTTAAATTGATAAGATGCGGAATCGGAATAGAACGATAATAAAATTTCATACATAATAAAGTAACATAGATACAACTCGCGATTATAACGAACACCTATATTCTTTTTCATTTCCTCATTGGTATAACCAAAAATTCGATTCCCTTCACCGGCCGACAAGAAAAGACTCTCCTTGTATTCATATATATTCAGATTCAATTTCTTTAACATCATTCCAACAATTTCATATACCTCTGCATTGCCATAATAATCATCATACAGACTGCCATTCGCTCCGCCACGTTTAATATCCTCTCCGGTCACAAGCTTCGCATATATGTCCATTGCCTTTTCCAAGTTTTTCATTTCCATAAAATGACCCACCTTATCTATCTATGCAAATATTCAAACCCTATCTATCAAACATGTCTAATTTGCATAACTTACCTATTTTCACTCTTTTTATTTTCCCACAATTACAAGAAAAGGGCAAGAAAGATTTTCTCTCTTCCTGCCCTTAGATACTATTTATTTCATAATGTTAATTGTGATTGTTTTCTTATTACCTGCTTTATCTGTTACAACAATCTTGTTTGTTCCCTTTTTCTTAACTGTATACTTATAGTATCCTTTATACTTTCCTTTCTTGACAAGCTGTTTATTGCTTATTGTCTGCTTCTTACCATTAATAGTGATTTTGGACAACTTCAGATTGTCCTTGATATATACAGTTGCTTTATTCTTATAGGTTTTATTATTCTTTACACCTTTAACCGTTGGTGTTTTCGTATCAATGTAAACTGTGTATGTAGCTGTATTATCCGAAAGATCCGTTACTTTAAATACATTTTTACCACTCTTAAAAGCACTTTTACCATCTGCATACCATGATGTGTTAGTAGTTGTCTTACCTTTCACTTTATATTTAGTTATAACAGGAGAAACAGCCTTTCCGTTCAAGACAACTTTTTTCACGAAAATATCATCCGCAAAAGTAATATTCGTCGGCACCTTTTTGTAATAGCCATTATTCTTGGAGCCTTTCATTACCGGCGCTTTTTTATCCGCTAAAACCAAGTCTTTTCCTTTCTGAGTATAGGCATACCAGCAATTCGCAGAAAGATCCGTACTAAATACTGCTTTTTTTCCCTCCTGCATTACATTTGCATTAGAGTCAACAATGTCTTCTCCCAAGCTAACAGACATCTGAAGATACTCGATAGCCTCAGCAAATTCAGCCTCTACTCCTCCCTGACCTGCGTCTAACGGATAGAAGAATATATCTTTCGTCAACAAGGCACCATCTTCGCTCGCACTCTCTAAAGTGATCGTTTCCGCTTCCTCTTGTGCCACATAATACTGTTTTCCATCCTCTAATGTTTTCAAAGTTAATTTCGACATATCTACAGTTGTTCCCTCCGTTGCCTGTAACGCAGTAATCTCTTCCGGAGAATACGCAATCGCAGACTGCGTTGTAACGGTATTGTTATCATTAACAACATACTCCATATACATACGACAACCTGATAGCACAAACATCATACATGTCAACACCAATAATCCATACATTTTTCTCTTCATAAATATAATCCTCCCTTTACTTCATTTCATAATTATACAATCGCCGGACTCATGAAAACGATTGCTTCGCTATGCCTGTTTAACAAGCAAAAACCTACTTTACTGTTTCAAACTGCATATCCGTAATGGTAAATGCTTCCTCTTTTCCTTCACCAAACCTCAACACATTATCTGCGTTAAACATAATACGGAACACCATATCTCCATACCGGTCCTTTTTCTCCAGACTCATATTATCCATAACCAAGCCTTCCAAAAAGGTGTCCTGCTTATCCTGCATTTTTTTCAAGTCATACTGATTTTTCTGCGCCAAATGAACGAGATACGAATACACATCACCATTTCGATATATCTCTTTGCCAAACTTAATCTCATAAATTGCCATAAGTTCTGACAAAGTCGTCTTTCCATGTTTCCACAACTGTTCCAACAGTTCTCCAAACAGCCTTCCAAAGTTATCGGAAATTCTTGCATCCTCTATCTCATCCTCGAATACATAATCCGTGTCAACCTGTTTCTTCTCAATCTTTTCACCTTGATCAGTATTATCCATCTTACTTTCTAGTATCCGATCTAGCATTTCGGGTGCAAAATTCTTAGTAAGCTTAGGCATAAATAACGGAGACAACAACACTTCTAACCGATCTGCACGGTTATTATTCATGGTCTTTTTCAATGCATCGCGGAAATTGAATACCGGTCGCAACTTTCGAAGTTTCGCTCTTGCAATCATTTCATCCGCTATATTTTGTAATTCGATTGTTTCTTTTATCAATTCACCATGTTTAATAATAGTCTTCTTAAGCTCTGTATCCAGCTTATGAATCTCGCTTAAAATAGAAGATTCTCCTGCCTGCACTATCTCCTTATTGGCGTTATTCGCCTTTGCAAATGCTTTATCAATCAACGCACGGTTCTTTTCAAACAACTTCGACTCTTCATCAAACCATCTCGCAACAGTTTCCATATATTCCTCACTTGCTTTAGCACCGGAGAACACATCATAACTCAACAAATCCAATACTTCCTTCTTCTGCAACGCAAGCTTGTTCACTTCATTATTAATTCGTTTAACAACCTCGATACCACCCGCAAAGTTCTCGGACTGAATCATTTTCTCAAGCAGTAACTGCTGTACCGAAATGTTACTTTCATCCTTAATCTCCTTGGTATCCAAATAAAACTCTATTCCGTCCGTAGTCACGTGATACAGTACCACTCCATCCACAATTCGACTGTCAAGCAGCTTCACTCTGGCTGCTTTCTTCTTCTTCTCCTCCGGATCAAAATAGGAAAAAGTAAATGCTTTACCGTCATTTTTAATCTTATCGAATATATAGCCGATTAGCTCCTTCTCCTCTTCTTCCGGAATCTCTAATTGAAATTCTCTTCTCAAAATCTCAGACAGAAATTTCTCATACTGCTCATAGGTAATCTCGCTCTCGTGGAAATTATTCTCATTAATAAAATAGCGAAGAGTGGCCATAGTAATATAGCCCATATCCAAATCCATGAATTTACCTTCTTTGTATTGCGAAAAGGTTGTCTCGCAGAGAACAAAAAACGGATAATACTTTTTTAAATTTAACATTCGGTCCTTATGTTCACTCATAATATCGTGAATCATAATATACTTCTCTGCCATATTAAAACTCCTAATCCAAATAATCAAAACCTCATAGTTTCACTCTTACAAACAAGCAAAACTATCTTTTCCATTGTACCACTATACCAACTTTTTCTCCACAAAAATATGTATAGACTGCTTCATTTAACAGACCTTCTATTATCATTTCGCAAATTGACAGATTTCTTTATTTCATTTATAATATTAACTATCTAATAAGTCAATTTGTCCACAAAAAATCTGTCAAAACAACTTATCAGATTATGTAGACAACTAAATGCAAACAACCCAGGGGGAGGGGATACTACACAATGAATATTACTAATCATTTTATCCAAAAAAACAAAACACTTGCATGTCTTGCGATCCTATGCCTATCCATGGCAGTCTTTTTTTGTAATCAATTATTCAGCGCATGCACAGGTCCTGTAATCACAATTACAGAATCATCTAGCAATCTACGATTCAAAAGCCAAAGCACAGCTTACAAATTAACCACGTTGAATTCATCCGAAAACATCACGCCTGGTTTATATTCTACCGGAGCAGCTTCAACGAACTCGAAATCAACAATTGCTGATTCTCAGCTATCTAATCCTAGCAATCTCGTATACTATTTCGAAAGCAACGATTATTGCTATGGCATCACCAAGGACGGAAGAGAAGTGTTCGCCCATTTGGATAGTAACGGAACCAAAACAGATGTGTTAAACGGCGGCGGTACCATTACAGTTTGGGATACTTCCGACAACTCATTATGTCATGCCAAGTATATATGCAACTTTGAAATCTTAGAGAATTCTTCTGTGGAATCCGTTCGGGTTACTTTTGCAAATTCCATGGAAGGTTCAACCTGTACTACTACTTATGAATTTTATGAAAATTATGTAAAAGCAACAACTGCACTTCATAATTTCCAAACCTCTACTTCCATCGGAGTTGCTTTCTTACAAAGAATTTATCCAAACGGATATAAAACCATGGATCAGAAATTAAATACCAACTGGGTATTCCCTGATAATCAGGACTTCCCATATAAAGAGTTTGACAGTTATGTAACTGTTCACTCAGTAGACAACACACATAGTCTTTACACATTCTATCACGGAGAAAGTGCCAACATTAATCAATTTTACGAATACTATAACAAAGACCATTTTATTCTGAAAAGCAACAACAATCAGCTGACCAGTCAGGAAATCAGCTATGAATTGGTTTTTGAAAACAAAGAGAAAGACAAGGATTGCGACTATTTTGCACTATTCAAAGCCAAGGGTCAGTCCCTTACCTTAGGAATTACACCTACCAATAACAACGCTGTGAACTCTTCTGTTTTTACAGATTCAAAGACCAAGCTAAACCTGAATATTTCTAACATGACTACTGCCGCTGCTAACGGAGAACTTACATTTCACTTGTACGATTATTACGGATCTGATTTGTTAAAGGATACCTACTCCTTCACATTAGACGGCCAGAAAGCATACAACAGAGTATTAAGCTTAGAAGATATTACAAAGGGCAAAACCGGAATATATTATCTGGATGTTACGCTTACCGATAACAACCATAATTACAGAGAATTATATCCATTTGCACTTCTTTCTGACTACGCCTATTCTTATCGCAAAACCAACCCTTTTGGAATTAGCGGAATGCGATTCGGAGAGCACGAAGCCAACGATACAACCATCTATTTGACAGATGTACTGGGAATCACACATGCCCGAGTTGGAATCTCAACTCCGGAATATATTAGTTCGGATTACACATTATTGAAAACCTATCTGGACAAATTAAACCAGCAGAACATGCATGTATCCGGACAATTCATTTTGATGAATGACTGGTCTCGACCAAATGATCCTGTTGCCTATGAAGCAGCATTTTCAAAGGCAGTTTCAGAAACAGCTCCTTATCTTTCTGCTATGGAAATCGGCAACGAACAGAACATGATCAACATTTCCTTTAATTACTTTGAGTCAAAGGAAACTGCTATCGAACACTATATACGCACACAGTTTACCCCGGGCAAAAAAGTATTAGATGAGCTAAGACTTCCTATCATCTCAGCCGGAGTGGGACTGTGTGATGGTGAATGGCTTAATCTCCTTGCTAAGACCGGCGTTTTGGAGGATTCAAACATTTTATCCACCCATGCTTATTCCTATCCGCATTCACCGGAATTTACAAAGGATCCAAGCATTGAACACAGCTTTGAAAGCTCCTTGGTTCGAGTAAGAAACTTCCTAAACTCAGTAGGAGATCGACCATGGTATCTTTCCGAAATGGGATTGCCTACCACTCCGCTTCTGACAGAAAATACCTTTAGCGGTGTGGACTTACGTACTCAGGCAGATTATACAATAAGAGAATTTTTGTTGGCATTATCCTATGGTGCTGATGTGGTACAGAGCTATTCCTTCTACGATCAGGTTAATATGTTCAAAGGAATCGATAATACAAATAACGAATACCACTTTGGAATGTTTTATGATCAGGATTATTATGGACGCATCTTACCAAAGCCTTACGCAGTGGCTTATGCTACTATGACAAGACAAATGGATGGTGTGAAGAATGTCGAAGAACTTTCAACCAAATCCAAAACCTTGCGTATATTTGAAATCACTTTTGCAGACAGCTCGACTTGTTTAGCACTATATTCAACAGCCCACCGACTAAGTAACGATGCCGTGACCGGAAAGCGAACCCCAAATCTTCCATGGAATAATCAATGGCCGGGTTCCGAAAAAATATCTTTACAAAAGGTTAAAAATGCCAAACAAATCTATACAATTGATTTGATGGGTAACAAAAAGACATACACCAGCAACAAAAAAGGAACCGTTTCCATTCCGGCAAACGGCTCCCCAATCTTCGTATATGGTGCAACTTACAAATAATTATAAGTGTCCTTTCAAATATTCTAACACTTGCATGAGGTCCTCTTCTGTGACCTCATGCTTTTGTTTTTCTTTCACAAGAAGTTTCATATCCTTACAAACATCTTTTCCTTCCTCATAAAAACGGATATTGCCCTCATGCGGAACCACATCATCCGCATCACCGCAAACCATGAAGAAGCATGTATCTGTATCCGTAAGAAGCTTATCATACGGGGAATTGCTTCGTATTTGTTCTTCTAATGCATCCCTCTCTTTTTCATTTTTTACCCCGGATAATACACCGTTTTTACAAAACTGATATGCTACATATGTGTCAGTCAGACTATCAAAATCCGGCGTAGAGCATAAAGATACCACTACCTTAGGATTGTAGTCACCATTCGCTGTATAATAAAAAGAAGCCAAACCACCAAGAGAAAATCCGACCAAACCGATACGCTCTCCATCTACATAGCAACTTGTCTGAAAATAATCTAACACCGTTTCAAAATTGAGAGCTGTCTGTTCTGCCATCTCCACCACTGAAACCCTGTCCTTACTTTTCATCTCGCCATGGCCCGCTGCATCTGGCGTAACTACCACATATCCAGCGTTAGCAATTGCTGTAGCCAAGTCTTTTACGTCCTCTTTCTTGGATGTAAGGCCGTGCTGTAAAATCACAATCGGCTTTTTCTCGTAATCATCCAAAAAATATACAATCGTCTTCACTCCGTCTATATTAACCGGTTCAGCTTTTAGCATATTACTACCATGAACCAAACCATCAAACAAACAACCCGTCTGATCATCAGAGGAACCGGTTAAGTTCCCCTCTGTTTGCTGTCCATTCGATCCATCCGAGTTCTTTTTTCCGAACAAAACAGCGCCAAAACAGAATATGGTAACGCATACCACCAATGCCAGAACAATATATAATATTTTCAACAACTTCTTATTTTTTTGCATAATACCATTCCTCATTTTATATAAAAATCGAAATCCACTTAAGCTTTTTATTCAACCATATGAGAAGGAGTCCACTTAACACAGCTATCCCAATCACAAGTACGTACATCAGAATCGAAGGTACCGTCACATGAAGTATCGTAGCCATCATTCCTATCACCAAAATCAACAATGGATGCACATAGTAAATATATCCCGACAATCTCTTTAGAGTTCCGGCAAATGTCTGCCACTCCGGTTTCGGGTTTCTAATCAACAGCATCATAATCACAAATGCTGCAGGATATAGCATTACAAACACCTCCGGATATGTGTACCATTTTAACACATTGGACAAAAGAAAAATCTCTGCACAATACAATACCACAGTAACACCAAATGCGATCCATAGTTTTTTCTGACTTACCTTAAATATCCATGTTTCCAATTCATTCAAATAATACCCCATAGCAAAATACGGCAATCCCATACAGAAAATACCACGAAATACTTCATAGCTATCCCTGTATTCTGTAATCCATTCCTTCAAAAGCGGAATCTGAACGCCGATCGGATAATAGCTGCTTCCCAAATTGCCAATAGCAAACAAAACAAATGAGAAGCCTGCCAAAAAGGCAATTCCCTTTTTCCCAAGTAATTTGTAGAACAATGTTACAAACACAACGGAATAAATCAATGCAGGAAAATACCAAAAATGCGAATAACTTCCTTTTCCCACAAAAAATATTACTCTTTCCAACAAGAAAGTACCAATATTCTTACCTTCCATAATAACATTTACAACAAAGCTTGCACCATAATAAATAAGAGTCCATGCAGCATACACCTTCAAAAGTGAACAAAATTGCTTTTTGAAAACCGTTGCCTTACTCACAAGTGCCTTTGTGTAATAATATCCTGATATTGCAAAGAAAAACGCAACACTAACCCTAGGGGAAAATCTTGCTACAAATTGATAAACCCCTTCCGGTCCTTCCATAAAAAGATCCGTATGGCACACCACCACATATAAAGCTGCCACAAAACGAAATACGTCTAGTGAATAATTTCTCTGTTTCTGCATCCCTTCCACCTACCTGTTCACAACTATTTGTTTGGCCTTCATAAACTGTTCTACAATCTTTTTTCTTCGAATCAGTAAATACGACACGTAAGATATAAAGTATCCCAAAAAGGCATAACCGCCCTGTAATTTCATACTGCACACAATAAAAATAACCGTCAATGCTATTTCCAAAATATTGTCATATAAAATATTAATATTGATATACTTTTTCAAAATCCATTCCGAAAATGCACTCTTGAATATCATCAAAACAACAATCGATACAACTGCCAAATCCAGGCTATCGCAAATATACACCGTCACAAACGAAAGCACCAGACTCAAAACCACTGTTACAATATTGATAAAAAGAATCTGATTTTCCTTACGATATGCCTTGAAATATGTATTAATCAAGGCACAAGACCTTGTTTCATATACACAAATAGGCAACAACACTGCCAAATACTTAAAACTTTCCTCGTACTGCGGCAACCACGCTCCCAATACAAGCTTAATCGGCACATAAAACAATAATACAAACAATACCGGAACCGTCAGCACCATACGCATAGTTTCATATAAAGATTCCAGTCGTTCCTCCTGCATATTTTTGAGAACAGGAAACAAGACAATACTTACTGCACCGATACAAGTAATTACCATGTTAGATAAACTCAGTGTTAAGGATACCTTTCCGAATACAATCGTTCCCCATTTTTGTTCAATCATAAAGCGAACAATACCTATAACAAGCTGACTTGCCAAAGCTGCCAACAACAACTTAAATCCTATGGAAATCAATTCTCTTGATTCATCAAAGGTCTGCTTATTGAATTGGAACTTACAAAAAACAATCCCCTTACAAACCCACATGGCATAAAGCATCGAAAGAACTCTTGCCAATATTTCAGAAAAAATCAAAGCTCTGTAATCTCTTACACCTGCCAGTAACAAAACAATTGCCAAGACAAAGAACAGCACTCGCTCCGAGGTTGCAACCCTTGCAAAGTCTTCAATTCGATTAGTCGCCTGCAACACACACTGTAGCAGATAACGTAGTATATCAAAAATAGAAGAAACCAAAGCCAACGACAGAATAAAATGCTTCATGGGTTCATCTACAAAGCTGTAGAATAACAATCCACATACAATACTGAATCCAACCTCATATATCGCCAGAAGCCAAAATTGGGACGCCATCACATCCCCTTTTAACTTGTCAAATTTCTTTCCACCATATTTCAAATAAGTTCCTTCACAAAACCCTAGAGACGAATATGCTGTATAGGTTACATAGAACAAGTACAGTTGCCAATAACTGTACTCCTCTACACCTAACATTTTCGGTAAAACTAATGTTAATATAATGGAAATCAAAAGACGAATTACATTTGCTGAAAGCGCATGTAAAAAGCCTTTGATAAAATGAACAAATTTGGTATTCATAGGATTCTTCCTTTCTCTTTTGTTCACACACTGCAACTAGATAACAATGAATATTTTCTTAAAACAGGCGAGAAAATATCGTCTGATACGGAACCGCATCATACCAGCCATTGTGTAACACATCATAAAGAATTTTCACAAAAAATACTCCTGTTACAAGCGCATACAATACAAGTCTGCGATTTCTTTTGTGTTCTCTCACCATCATTCTAGGGAACAGGAATGGTGTTACAATTGACAATGCGGTTGTGATACGTATCATCTGCGGTATTGCCGCTGAAAACAAGACACTCACTGCAGCAAAATAATATAGGTATGTCATGAGATTATACTCATAATCCTCACACTCAGCACCTTCTTCCGACTTCTTTTTCCAGTGCTTTTGTCCGTAATAGTAATAAAACAAAGTAACTACCATGAAAAAGCTAGTCACAAGAAAACCAAGCTTATAGAACTCATTCATATTGTAAGCAGAATCAAAATACCAATTATATCTTGTCTTCGATACCACGAAAACCATTACCTTATTCATAACAGGCAAAAATACTACGATTGCCGCATATATCAAACCAAGTAGCTTGGCGTTGATTTTCTTGCCATACAAGAAGTATACAGGTAAATAGATAAATGCACTGGCATGGATTAGCCCTGCGATAACAATCCATACAACATATTTGATTAACTCTCTGCTCTTTATATATTTCATGGCATACAAGAAAATTGCCATTGCCATCGCTTGTCGAATCTGATTTTGAGAATTAAAATAATCACCACTAAGTACAAAAATCAAAATACTATAAGCAGGATTGATACTCTGTTCCATAAATGCACGGAAGGTAAAATAACAAATAATGAACGCACATACCGCAAACAAAGCCCAGGAATGGTGTGTAAATAAATACACCACTCTGTTTAACAGATTAAAAAGGGGCTCATTAAATTTGTCTACTCCCTGATTAATCATATGAAAATATTCTTTGTAAATCGGCCAGTCCGTACCGACCTCATAACGAATAACTGACACAAAGGTCATCGGTAGGAATGTCAATATACAAAGAGTACGGTAGGTACTTTTTAACTGCTCAATTCCCTTTGCATTATAGGCATAATACGCAAACGTCATAGAAAGAGCAATTGCAATAATATATACAAACATCGGAGTTACATCCTTTCTTAATTCTTATGATTGAACAACCTTTTTGTAGAATTTATCTAATTGGTCCGCCTCTTTAACAATACTATAACCCGCATCCTCTATCATTCGATACGCATTTTTTCTTGCTTCAGCATCCTGCCCATCTGCCAAATGACAGATCTCATCTGCCCAGATCGAAGCCTCTGCTGACAGCGAAACCACTTTATACTGATCCGAAAGACAAATCTCTTGTGTAACTTTATCCGAAGTTACCACCGGCACACCATTACACTGTGCCTCCACTAAGGAAACCGCCAAACCCTCGTATAAGGACGGTAGGAAAAATACATCCATGGCCTGGTAGTATTGCTCCGGATTCGTAACCGAACCCACAAACTTCACTTTGTCTTCCAAATTATATTCTTTCACTTTCGCCTTGGTTTCTTCCATAAGAGGACCTTCACCCAGCATAACCAATACTGCATCCGGTCTTTTTTCAGAAACCTCCTTAAAAACATCAATTAAAAACAACGGATTTTTCTGCTCCGTAAAACGTCCGAGATGTCCAATGCAAAAAGCATCTTCCACACCAAGCTCGTTACGCATCTGCGCTCTCACATTTTCATCAAAAGCAAATTTCTTCGTATCAATTGCGTTATGCATAAGGAATACCTTATCCTGCTCCACCAGCTTAGCACCATATAAATATGCTGCCGCCTCCTGACCACAAGCAAAATAATGGTTGCTTGTAAGCTTGGTCAACCACTTAAACACAGCATACACATATTTTTTGAAGCCTGTAATATGCTGAGCCAAATGAGAATGTGCAATGCAAACCTTAATCCCTGTCATCCTTGCCAAAACCGATGTCACAAAGCTCATAAGAGTCATATGCGAATGTATCACCTGAATCTCATTTTCCTTCAATATATCCAACACCTGTTTGCAGCTTTTAAAGAAATTCTCCTTCTTTTTGCAAACCTCATATACATGAAAGCCAAGTGCTTCAAACTTCTTTTTAACCGCCTCATTCGGTGTGTCATAAGAAATGTAATAAAGTTCATATTCATCTAAATTCATATGAGAAAAGTAGTTATAAATAACTGCCTCTACTCCTCCGGTAGTCAAGCCACCTGCCACATGTACAATTTTTATTTTCAATTTACTTTCCCCCAATTTTTCAAACTCTTTAAACCGCGCAACACAGAAAAGCCCAAATAAGTAAGAAGAATCGCAGCCTTTGTACCTACTGCAGCGTCCTTATCCTTCAACACAACCATTCTTCTCTCCTTAATCATCTTCTCTACTCTCTGACGCATATGCTTATATTCCTTTGTTCCGGGAATCTGTAGATAAAGATGAAAATTAGCTCTTACTGTTCTTGAAATTGCAGCCTTATAAACTTCAGGATATTTTTTTATCAAAAAGGCTTCATTTTCTTCTGCAAAATCAACAAGACTCATTTTGCGTTCAGAAAAATCAGCTCTTATAATCGAATTGTCTCTTTGCAAATAATGATACCCTTGATAGTCTGAGAACACCACATGATCTGCCTGTTCCAATATATAACACATTACCGCAAGATCTTCGTATATCTTCCCTTCCGGAAAATGAACCTTATCAAATACCTCTTTTCGATAAAGTTTTCCCCAGACACAACAATCCGTTCCCCTCTGATACAAGGTTTTTTTGATTGCCTCTATCTTATCCAGATATTCAATCTTTTGCTTATCAATCACTTCAGAAGATATTGGTGCGATACCCTCAAGGTCCCACACTTCATCAAAAAAACAACAGGAAATATTACAATCCTCATAACGATTCATATTCTCATATAATACCATAAACATATTCTCGTCGATGGCATCATCACCATCCACATATGCCAGATACTCTCCTGTTGCTTCTTTCAATCCCAGATTACGCACCGACGAAATGCCTCCGTTTTCCTTATGGATAACACGAATCCTGTTATCCAACGCCGCATATTTATCGCAAATCATCGGACACTCATCTGTAGAACCATCATCAATCAAAATAATTTCCAAATTGCGATAGGTCTGATTAATAATACTCTCTATACACTTTTCCAGATATTGCTCCACATGGTAAATCGGAACAATTACACTGATTTTCTTTTCCATTTTCTCTTTACTTTCTTCGCTTTACGATATATCTCAACATACTTTTGACACATCACATCAATGTTATACTTCTCACAAACATCCTGATAGGCTTTTGCTGTTATCTGCTCGAGGTCCCATTTGCCATCTTTGATTTCCCGAATAATCTGTACATAGTCATCTACTGTGTTTGCGATAAAGCCGTTGTCTCCATGAACAATAACATCCCTATTTCCTATTACATCTGAAACGATACATATCTTTTTCAAATACATCGCCTCCAACAAAGAAATCGGCAATCCTTCCCAAAGAGAAGGTAATATAAATATATTAATTCTACCTAGATTCTGCATTGCTTCCTTCTGATTCTTCCAGCCGGAAATGGCAATATTATTCTGATTCAACACATCACCCATTTCTCCATCGCCAATCCACACAAACAAATCATCCGGTAGCTTTTTCGCAATTTCATTAAAGGTCTCCGGATTTTTCTGATACGAGATTCGTCCAAGCGTACCAATTCGGAGCTCATTCATATTAATTTCTGTCAAATTCTCAATTTCAATATCATTGATACCATTTAAGTCGATACCATTATTTATATATGTAGCTCGCTTTGTAAGTGCCAAAGATTCCTCATATTCACCCTTGGAAACTCCCACAATCTCTCCACCCTTTGTAGCGGCCACTTTCTCAACTAATTTGTATATTGTTCTTACAATTGCCGAATCATCCTTTTTCAAAAAGGAATACCCATGAGGTGTATAGATAACATGATTGCGTCTGCAATCAATAACCATTCGACCTAAAAATCCCGCTTTTGAAGAGTGTAAATGCACAAAATCAGGCTCCACCTGACGATAGATTTTATGAATCTCCACGCCACCCTTCAGGTCCTGAATCGGATTAATCTGGCGCTTTACCTCATGCATTTCTATCAAATGTACCCGGTCATCCAAAAATTTTTCAAATTCATACGGTGTCTGAGGTCTTAAGGTGTAAGCAATCGTCACATCAAATTCTTCACAGGTAGCATTTGCAAGGGAAATAAGATAAGTAAAAACACCACCACCGAAGGCTTCCACTATATGTAATATTTTTTTCTTCATTGGTTTTTCCTCCGTTGTGTGATATAATTATTGAAAAGTTTGGTGAGGTTAGCATATATGAAAAAAAATCGTAAAATCCTTTTATCTATCCTTCTATGTTTCATTATTTTTCTATTAGTCGGTTTAGATCCTCGTTTAGAAACCACTGAATATATCTATCAAAACAGCAAAATACCTGCTTCCTTTGACAACTACAAAATCTGTCAAATTTCAGACCTTCATTGCAAAAATTTCGGTAACAATAATCAAACCTTAATAAATGCTATTCAGGATATGAACCCTGATATTGTTGTGTTAACAGGTGATATTGTAGATGAAGACCACACAGATCTTGGAAGTGTAGAATCTTTATTTTCCGGACTCGAAAACCTCCAAATCCCTACATACTATATAACCGGCAACCATGAATTCGAAAAGGATGCCACCAAGCAATATGCACAGCTTCAAGGTCTTATGAACAAATACGGTGTTACCGACTTAGACGGACAGACAACACCTCTTTCAATCGGCAAGGATTCAATTTACTTAACAGGAGGACGATGGTACTCCCAATATATCACCCAATATTTAAAACCTGCTAATCCTCAGAATTTTAATATTCTTCTATATCACGGTGCAGACTTTTTCGATTTGGTTAGTGATTATAACTATGACCTGGTTCTTTCCGGTCATATTCACGGTGGCGTCATAAGACTCCCCTTCCTTAACAAAGGATTACTCAGTAATACCGGAGAATTCTTTCCTCAATACGTTAGCGGATTTTACCAAAACGAAACCAAAACCAGCACTATGATTGTAAGTCGTGGATTAGGGGATTCCATTGTTCCGCGGTTTTATAATCGTCCGGAACTTGTGTTAATCACATTGAAATCCACTAACCCTTAACACTTTTATTTTTCCTGCATTGGAATCACACCGATAATTTCTAATTCTCCATAGAGAGCGCCCTGTTTTAACGAGCGAACTCTGCTAGAGAATACTTCGTGAAGTATAATAATCATGCAACTTAATAGGAAACCAACTGCTGTGATTGCCAAAATATACAATAACTGATTCTTTCTTGCATTATATGTAACTTCACAATCATATGCCTCATCTAACACCTGAACGCTATTTGTCATTGTGATACTTGTTACTTCCATAACATACGCATCTGCCACTGCATTTGCTACACGAACTGCATCTTCCTTATTCGTAGAATAAGCATGAATATTAATAATTGCTGATTCTTCATCAACATAACCAAATTCATTTACTGCCGGTTCTTCTACTTCAATCATGTCATAAATTGTGAATTTATCAAGCGAATCATCACCCAACAAAAGAGCAGCTCTCTCAGACACTCTCAAGCTCTTAACGATTTCTGAATAAGTTCTGATTGCATTGATTCCCTCTGCAGATTCTGAATAAGAACCATATGCAATACTGTAAACACTTGATTTTGCATCATAGACGTTTTTGGTGTCTACAAAGAAAATCGCAACAAATATACCAATTACAAAAAATAATACTGTAGAGTAGACAATCCATTTCAAATTCTTTAGTAATGATTTAAAACATCTACCAAAATCAATTTCTATAATTCTACCAAAATCCATTTTAATTCTCCTCTTTTTCCTCTTGCTTCTTTAATACAACGATAGCGCCGACAACAATAAGAATTACAACAACACCAACGATTCCTGCAATCATATACTTCTTGTTTTCTGCAGAGAACAGTTTACCTTCATCTGCCTGCTTAACATTCGTAACCGTTGCTTCATAAGGACTTACTTCAACCTGAAATGTTTCCGATTCCAATGTGTACTCCTGATCATTTTCATCTGTATATTTGAAAGAAATAGAAACATTCTGTGTTCCCGGATTAGTAAAGTTTACATAATAGTCAAAATATTTCTGTTCGTTATCCGTAACACCTTCCAATGGAAATTCCTGCTTACCTTCCAGAATATCCCCTTCAATAATCATGGTAGCTGACTTAATTGGAAGACTTCCTGTGCTGGAATATCTTACATTCACCAATGCTTTCGCTCCTACTACTGCATTTTCTGCCACAGAAAGCGAGTTAATTTCCATCACACAATTCTTCACGATTTTCGGACTAATCTGAGATACATTGGTATAACCATTGCCATCCTCATCGAGATATGCAAACACAAAATTCATAATCATGGTATCCATCTCATAATAATCTAAAACTTCCATCTCCATTTCGTAAGAAATCACTTCACCCTTGTTAACCTTTTCCTCAAAATGTTGATTTGTTTTCTCATCAATCAATCTAACATTATCTGACTCTGATGAATATGTAACTAACACGTTATATGCATCTGCATACTGGTTTGTATTACGAACATTAATCTTAATGGTAAATCTCTGACCCTTTGATCTCTCACCTTTAACAATTTCATAAGAATCTACAATCAATCTAGGCTCAGAATCTTCCAAAACCTCTTTGATACTGGAATCTGTATCACTTGGTTCAGCATATACCTTAGCAGGAAACAGCATTCCAACTACTAATGTACACGCAAACAACACACAAAGAACTGTCTTTATTATATTGTGGTAACATTTATTACTCTTCTTCACTTTCACCATTTCCTCCTTTAGACATCTTCGCAAACTTCTTTTGCTTAAAATAGTCATAATCTTTAATATATTTTTTGTATTCTTCCATGTCTACTTTATTTTCAACAACACCAATCAAATTACCACCAGCCTGCACTAACTGTTTTCTGGCTTCCTCTAAACATCTGCGTTTTGAAGAATTAAATGCTGTGACTAATATTGTGGCATCTACTTTTACTGTTAAAATCTGCGCATCTACGGCAGAATTCAAAGAAGGCACATCAATAATCACAAAATCATAATGCTCCTGTAGCTGACGTACAACCTTATCCATATTAGCAGAACATAACATACGCACAGGGCTTTCGTCTTTGGCCGTTCCACAAGGAATGTAATGCAACAAATCCCAGTTTGTTGAATAAATACAATCCGACAATTGAGCATCTGAGCAGATATAATCAGAAAGTCCCTGCTTAACATCTTCATTCAAACGCTTGTATCTACTTCCTTTTCGCAAATCACCATCCACCAAAATAGTCTTCCAACCGGCAACAGATAAAGAAATCGCCAATTCTACAGAAGTTGACGTTGTTCCAACTCCCGCTTCACTTCCACAAAGAAGAAATGATTTATACCCATTTTTTTCTTTTTGCAAATAAATATTAACAACTGCTCTGTCATACGCATCGTTGATAATTTCGTCCTTGCAACGATACAGATTAATTACATTATTCATTATCTTCCCTCTTCTTTAATATGATTTTTGTAACCGTTCAGAACCAAGCAATTTCAATGAGTTTCTGAATCGTTACTACATTTGTATAATACACTCGCATATTACACTATTCGATTAAAAAAAACAATATTTTTTTAATCACTTTCCTTCTTTTATCAACACCATTTTTATCCAGATAACGTTTAAGCGACACATTTCACTCTTCGGTCTTTAAATTTGCAGTTTAAAAATGTCGATATATACAAAAATCCTCCAAGCCCATATAGGCTTAGAGGACTTCTTATTATCTTTCGTTCGTATACTATTCTTCCCAAAACAGTTCATCCAATGTCTTATTCAACGTCTTACAAATCGCTCGGCACAAATTAATAGTCGGGTTATAATCTCCTTTTTCGATTGCATTGATGGTCTGTCTGGAAACCCCTACGTTCTCTGCCAGTTCCTGTTGTGACATATCCAAAGCAGCCCTGGCAGATTTCATTTTCAAATTCTTCATAGGCTACTCCTCATCTTCTTCCATGTGTCTGTTACTGTAATTGACACGAGCAATAAATACCAACAGAAGGTAAATGAACATAACCCCTACAATTATGTTATAACTCTCCTTTGCCAGCACTCCGTTCTCAATCAATGCAGTTCCGCCCAAATTCACAATACCAATCCCAACATTAGAGATTCCAATTATTGCAAATGTTATAACAATTCCCTTTACATTCTCATAAAGAGACATATATGCATCTTTTACAATGCATATCGTTGCAAACACCGCAATCGATAAGCATATAATGAAACCCATACCCGCAAACGACATCAATAAAGAAAAACCAAGCACTTCATCTAACACACTCGCAATTATCACACTAAGCAATATGGTAAAAAAAGCGTATTTGTAAGCTTCACCTCTTGCCATTAACTGACGTTCATCATAAGCATTCTCTTTATTACAGTTCCACTCTATCTTTCCACCCATTTTGCGAACAATCCACATAATTAATGCAACGAATGCGATACCAGCCACCACACCACACATCATACCAAGCAGATAGTATATGCTTTTGTTTTCGGATTGGCTAAATGCTATACCAATACAAGATAGTAAAACCATTAAAACTGCAATTATACGTACTACTTTCTTTCTCATATGTCAGCTCTCTCCTTATATAAATAACACTGATAGGTAATTGCGAAACTCTCAAAAATTATTATTTGCTTGTGCAAGTTTAACAATACCATAAGCAGGTGCTTCACAATCCGTCGGTACTTAGTGAGATATTGTCGAACTTAGTACCGTTACGCATTGTGGCAAGTGCAAACGTCCTGCGTTGGTGTGTTAAATTTATACAAGTATTACAAAATAAACTTGAGTTTCGCAAACACCTAATAACACCTATTCTGCATTCCTCATATCTTTCAACGCTTTTGTAAAAGATATCGGATTACCATATCTCAAAGTTCCCATACGATAAATCTTCGCCGCAATCCAACCCACAGCAAATACAGACACAAATAAAATAACTGCTGACAAGACAACTTCCCATATCTCTACCTTACCCATTCCGATTCTTACAAACATAGCTGAATAAGAAGATACCGGCAAATAAGAACAAATCTTCATTGCCATTCCATCAGGATTCTGCAACTGGAATAATACTATGAAATAAACCATCATAATAATCATCTGCAAGCCACCGGCAACTTTATTGATATCCTCTGTCTTTGAAACCAACGCCCCCATTGCTCCATAAAGGAATGCATAAAATAGGAATCCGCCAATACCAAATACTGCAAATGCACAAAGTACTTCGGCAGGTATATCTAAAATAACATCCAGTGTATCACCCCAATAGGTATGGTTAATGCTGTAACCAATCAAGGTAGCACCCAGAATCAAAGCCACCTGTACCACCGCAGCCACAGTTCCTGCAATCACCTTACCAAACAGAAGGTATGTAGAGTCAATACTTGTCACAAGCACTTCAATCGAACGATTACTTTTCTCTGTGGTAACCGATGTAGCAATCATAACACCATATAAAATAATCATCATAAAGATTACAATTACCAATGCATAACAGTACCAATAGCTATCTTCTGCATCTTTACCAAGTATCTGCTCATCACACTCTACTATCGCTTCATATCCTTCCACAAACGTTGCAAAATCAATCCCATTCTCCGCACAATAGAGTTGTTTATGAACCATAGAAAGCAATTCACTAAAAACATACTGCTTATCATCCATAATATCGCGATTTAACACATAATACTCAAAATTCAAATCGTCTTTTACAAGGAAACCTGCTTCAATCTCTTCATCTTCTACTGCTTTTTTCAACGTGTCCTCATCTTCCATATATGTGAATTCCGTCTCAGGAAATGCCTGCTCAAGAATTGATTTTTCTGAAAAGAAACCTTGTACATCTACAATACCAAGCTGAACAATGTCTTCTGTATCTTCATCATCTGTAGATGTTTCTTCTTTTTCCTCAACCGTCTTTTCGATACCTAACATATCTGACATATCTATAAATCTTGGTAAAAACATTCCTGCACCTAATAATACAGCAAGCACAATTGTTGTTATCATAAAAGACTTATTCTTAATATAGCTCAACAATTCAAATTCAAATACGGTCCAAAAACGTCTCATGCTTCCTCACCTACCTTTGCTACGAAAATGTCATTCAATGACGGTTTATAAGTCTCAAAATGTTCCACTGAAAAATCTTCAACTTCTGTCAATTGCTTCAACAATTGGTTTCTGGTTGTTCCATTTATCAATCGTACAATCACATCTTCTTTGGATGTACCTGTTATTTCCACACAATCCTTCAGCTGGTTTGCAACCATAGTTTGTGTTTCTTCCACCGTCATACCAACACCACTCAACACCAACTGATTCTCGCCAAATTCTCTCTTAATATCCATTAGATTACCACTAAGAACAACCTCTCCATGATTGATGATCACTACATCCTCACAAAACTCCTCCACATAGCTCATCTGATGACTTGAGAAGATGACAATCTTACCGTCTGCAATCAATTCTTTAACCACATCCTGCAAAATCTGTGAATTAACCGGGTCAAGTCCACTAAATGGTTCATCCAAAATCACAATATCCGGATTACATACCAATGTAGATGCAAGCTGAACCTTCTGCTGATTACCTTTGGATAATGTCTCCAACAACTTATCCTTATACTGGCTTACCTGTAACTTCTCTAACCATTTCTCCGAATTGGCAATTGCTTTCTTTTTGCTAATGCCACGAAGCCTCGCAAGATATACCATCTGTTCCAAGACCTGACGTTTTGGATAAAGACCTCTTTCCTCCGGAAGATATCCAATCTGCACCTTTCTCGGATCAAACTTTTGACCATCTAAAATCAACTCACCACTATTGGCATGAAATACATCCATCAAAATACGAATAGTGGTGGTCTTACCAGCACCATTCCGTCCCAAAAGGCCTAACGCCTTACCACTCTCTACCGAAAAATTAATTCCCTTCAGGATTTCTTTGTCCCCAAAGGACTTTCTAATATCTTTCACTTCAAGTTTCATTCCGAACCCAACTCCTCTTTAATATTACTCTATTAGGTGATTGCGAAACTCAAGTTTGTATTGTAATGCTTGTGCAAATTTAACACACCAACGCAGGACGTTTGCACTTGCCACAATGCGTAACGGTACTAAGTTCGACAATGTCTCACTAAGTACCGACGGATTGTGAAGCACCTGCTTATGGTATTGTTAAACTTG
>JAFQOE010000031.1 GCA_017395635.1 Lachnospiraceae bacterium
CATACGGATTAGTCTCAATGTTAGATTACTACACCGAAAGGTGTGTTGCTTGTTAAGTTGATTGAACCGCCGTGTACCGAACGGTACGCACGGTGGTGTGAGAGGTCGGGAAATTTAATTAAATTTCCCTCCTACTCGATTTTATCTAATTTCACCTAAACTTCATAAAAAATTTTGTAAAAATCCTTAGCTTTTCTGATATAATAAACATATTTATGGGTATTTATACCCTATCATATGATTTGACAGAAGATGAGACAGAAAAGCATCAGTGATATACATGTTTGTAAATTAAGGAGGAATTCAACGTGGAAAAAGGAAAAACAAGGAAACTTACAAGGAGAATACTAAGTTTTGTGCTTACAACCGCCCTGGTGGTAGGACTAATGCCGGGGAATATCCTGACGGTATCGGCAGAAGGAACAGATACTGTTATAAGTGATGAACTGATAGTAGAGAGTGTTTCGTCAAATGATGCATCTTCTGCTACAGAATGCACCTGCGAAACCGATGACCCGGCATTCCATGCAACCAACTGTCCGGCATATATTGCACCGGAAAATCCGCAGTGTTATTGCGCAGAAAAATGTACAGAGGACACCTTAAATGTATGGTGTGATGTCTGCGGCATGCAGGGGGTAAGTGCGTGTCAGGGTGAGGAAACAGCGGTTGCATATGAAATTTTGGCGAGCGGTAACTGCGGTGCACAGGGCAATGAAAGTAGCGTAACTTGGTCTTTAGACAGCGATGGTACTCTTACCATAAGCGGTAGCGGAGCTATGGCGGATTATGAACTGGTTGAAAATTATCCCTATCATTATACTACGCCGTGGCATGATACTGATAATGATGGAGAATATCAAAATAGCAACATTAAAAAAGTTGTAGTAGAAGAAGGTATAACACATATTGGAAACGCTGCATTTAGAGATTTTACAGAATTAACTTCCATATCCATACCGAATACAGTAAAAAGCATAGGTTATCGTTCTGTTTCATTTTGTTGGAAATTGGAATCTTTAGTAATACCGAATAGTGTGAAAAGTATAGGAAAAGAAGCTTTTGATGATAATAGAATGTTAACTTCTGTAACTATAGGTAATAGTTTAGAATCTATTGGAGCTTACGCGTTTAGCTATGCGGGGGTTTGGACAGACACAAATTTTACAATAACACTGCCGAAAAGCGTGACATCTATAGATTCTAAAGCGTTCTCAGAGATTTCTAAAGGTGCTACAATACGATATAGTTGTAGTTATAATGCGGGTAATGGTTACAGCGCAGAGAGTACCAAGGCAACATTAGAAAAATATCATTTGTGTGAGTATAGCAGTTCGGGAAATAAAATTAATTGCTCCGGATGTACCTGTGGAGAATACAGTACCAGTACAGCAATTCTCAGCTTAAGCTCTGATGAACCTATATATTATACAGGTGAAGAAATAAAACCTGCTGTAACCGTAACTTATCCTGACGGCTGGGGCGGAGATAAGATAGAGCCAAGCAAAAATAATTGTAACTATTCAAATAATATCAATGCAGGAGCAGCAACCTGTACATTTAAATATGCAGAAGGTGTTGAGGCAAGTATTGATTTTACCATTGCCGAGTGTCCGCATTGGGGTGTAGATAGTGATGGAATGTGTGATAATTGTGACTACCTTGATGAACCGGAACGTGTAGATGAATATTATCAGATTGCAAATGCCGGTAATTTGATGTGGTTTGCCCAGAAGGTAAATGAAGGACAAACTGCTATCAACGCAAAACTTACAGCGGATATTGATATGAAAGATATCGACTGGACGACTATGAGTAGCTTTGCAGGTACTTTTGATGGTGATGGACATACGATTTTATATTTGTGTGCAGATGAAAATGGCGAAGATGACGATATTGCAGATGGAAGCAGATGCGGATTGTTCCAGACATTGGCAGAAGGGGGTACAGTTACCAATCTTACAATATCAGGAGCACAATTGTGGTCTGCTCACAGTGCAGGTGCAATTGCAGCTGTAAATAATGGTACAATTTCAAAGTGTATTGTGAAAGATTCAACGATAGAGCTTGGAGCGAGTCATGGTCTTTCGGCGATAGCAGGAACAAATACCGGAACTGTTACGGATTGCGGAGTAGTGAATTGTTTCTTGCAGAGAAGATGGGGGGCAGCAAATAGTAGCGATTATGCAATAGGTGCTGTTGTAGAGGATAATAGTGGTACAGTAAGCAACTGTTTTAGTTATGGATGTACATTCAGCAATTCGCCTAACTTATTTGCAATTGTTGAAAGCGGTAATGCTCCTGTTAATTGCTATTATTATACAGATGCCACAGTATCAGATACAGTAGCAACTGCAAAGACAGTAAAAGCGTTTGCAAGCGGTGAGGTTGCATATCTCTTAAACGGTTCTTCAAGCGAAGATGTGACTTGGTATCAGAAATTGTTAACAGATACATATCCTGTGCTTGATAGCAAACATGGTAAGGTATATTACGGCTATGTAGATTGTCAGAGTCAAGACAAGATATATGCAAACACAGAACTTTCAAAAGATAAACCGGAACATAGCTGGAAGTGTGAACCGGATGAAGCGAATACAAATAAGATGACATTTAGTTGTACGACCGATGGCTGTACAAAGGGCGGAACAATAACTGTTACAGGTCCTAAAGATGCAACTTATAATGGAAGCAATCATACAGCAACCGTTACAGTGGAAACGGAAGAGAATGAGGAATTAATCGAAACACCGGTGATTACATATACTTCCTTAACAGAAGGTGTAGAGCTTGTGGATGGAAAGCCTGTCAATGCAGGAACATACAAAGCAAGTATTACACTTGGAGAAGTAACAGCTTATGATGAGTTTGAAATTGCGAAGGCGACACCGGATATCGGAACAGTAAGTGCCGAAAATATGGAGAATACACTTGATATAATTAAGGTGGTATTGAGTCGTACAGATGACACAATTTCCGGTACACTTTCTTTAAAAGAAGGTACTGAGCTTGCCTATGGTACAAAGGATTACACTTATGTATTTAAGTCCGAGGATGCAAATTACAGCGATGTAGAAGGAACAGTAAGAATTGCAATTTCAGATACCATTGCACCGACTGCAACGTATCAGATTGGTACAAATGGATTTAAGGCATTTATGAATGCAATTACATTCGGTTTCTTCTTTAAAGATACACAGACCGTTGAAATCCAGTACACAGACGATACAACGGATGCAAACGGAAACATTACAAAAGGTAGTGGAATTAAGACAAAGCAGTATTATATTGCTTCTTCAGTAGTAGCAAATGATGCAGTTGGAAGTATTTCATGGACGGATTATACAAAGTCAATTAGTTTGGATAAGAATGGTAAATACTTTGTTTACACGAAGGTTGTAGATAATGCAGGAAATACGGTCATTTTGAACAGTGACGGTATTGTAATCTATGAAGATAGTGTGGTAATAACCGATTCCGCACACTATACTTACAAATCCAATAAGGATATTACATTTGAAATGGATGCAAAGGGTAACACATTTGCGACCTTAAAGGATAGTGAGGGTAACGAAGTTGACGCGGAATATTACACAGTAACAGATAACCGTAAGGTAACATTTAAGGCGGCTTATCTTGATACATTAAAAGTAGCTTCGAAACCATACACCTATAAGATTTATATGAATCCACAGGGTGTAGAAACAAGTGAACCGGAATTAAGTTACGAGATTTCAATTAATGTATTGGCGAAAGAATTAACTGTAACCGGTGCTACTGCAACTGAAAGAACGTATGAAAAGGGAAATACGTCCGTTGCGATTACAGTGGTTGCGTTAGAAGGAGTAGCCAATTCGGATGCTGTGTCTGTTGATGTGACCGGTTTAAAAGGTACACTTTCCGGTGCAAATGCAGCTGATTATACAGAAGTAACCTTACCGGAGCTTAAGCTTTCCGGTGCGGATAAAGATAACTATGTATTAACACAACCATCTAAGGCAGTACCTACGAATGTGACAATTAGTCCGCAGGCAACGGGAACAGCACAGAATGTGACAAAGAAATATTTATTCTCACAAGAGAATGCAGATACGATTAATCTGGTTTCTTTGTTGCCAGAGGATTGTGGAACTGTTGTAAGCTATGGAACACCGGATGTAAGTGGAAATGTTACATATAAAGTAGCACCTTTGATAGAAGAGGGAACGTTAGCATATACAGTAGCAGAAGGTTCAGAGGAAATTGTAGGAAACAACGGTACAATTACGATTGATGTTAAGACACAGAACTATACAAGCGTTCCGATAACAATTTCAGTGGAAGTAGTGAAACAAATTCCGGTAACTCCACAGACAGAAGTTACGTTAAAAGAGGATAGTCAGAAACTTACGTATGGACAGAAATTATCTGTGTTGGAATTGACAGAGGTAGTGTTTAAGGGAACCGATGGGGAAACAGTAAACGGAACACTTCAGTGGAAGAATGGTGACAGCATTCCAACGGTTGATACAAAGAAGGCATCATGGGAGTTCGTACCATCTGCAAGCTATAATGATAAGTATGCAACAGCAGAAGGAGAACTTACAATTAGTGTTGTTCCGGCAACACCGGTAGTAGATACGTTACCTACAGTGAATGCAATTACCTATCATCCGGATACCACACTTGCAGATATTGCATTGTCAGGTGGTAAGATGAACGGTATTGCAGGTGAATTGACTGGTACATGGGCATGGAAAGATACAAACATTTGTCCAAAGGCTGGTGATAATGCTTACGTTGCAGTATTTACACCGGAAGATGGTACAAATTACAAGACAAAAGAAGTAGATATTACGGTGAGTGTTGCAAAAGCAATACCATATATTAAGACTGCTGTAGCAGCAAAGGCTGTTACCTATGGTGCTACATTAAAGGATTCTGCATTAAGTGGTGGCACAGTACAGTACAGTGAAACAGATGAAACCGCTGTTGCAGGTTCATGGTCTTGGAAAGAGGTGACCACAAAGCCTGTAGTTGCAGACAGTAATGTGACACAGTACGATGTAGTCTTTACTCCGACCGATGCAGAGAACTACAACAAAGTAGAAACAAAGATTACATTAACTGTGAATAAGGCAGAGACTACACCAAATATGCCGGAAAGTACTATGAGTGCGTTATACAGTCAAAAGACAGTAGGTGCTTTGGAATTACCGGAAGGCTGGGTATGGAACGAGGCTGATTCTGGAAAAGAATTAACAGTTGACGTAGCAGTAGAAGCGACTGCAATCTACAATGGAGCTGATAAGGGTAACTATGTGACGGAAAGCGTTACTATTTCGATTACCCGTCAGGCGTGTACACATGCAGGCGAAACCGAAATAAAAGATGCTAAGGAAGCAACCTGCGGTGAAGACGGTTATACCGGAGACACATATTGTAAGGATTGCGGAGTAAAGACGGCAACCGGTAAAGCAATTGAGAAGAAACCACATGCTTACGGCGAACCGACTTTTAGTTGGTCGGAAGACGGAAAGAGTGCGCAGGTTATCTTTACTTGTGAAAATGATGCAACTCATAAAGTTTCACATGATGCAACTGTGACAAGTGAGGTGAAGATTGAAGCAACCTGTAATGATAAGGGAACGACCACATATACAGCAAAGTATATAGATGCTGATAAAGTATATTCTGCAGAAGGCAAGGCCTACACTGATACAAAGGATGTAGCGGATATTCCGGCAGATGAAAAATTACATGAAGAAAGCGATATCCTCTATACCGGCGAAGGAGAAAAGGCTCCTACTTGTACAGTAGATGGTATCGGACATACTGAGTGTACGAAGTGTAAAGAGCCAATGCAGACAAATGTGACGGTAGAAGCTTCCGGACATACTGGCGGAACAGCTACATGTAAGAACAAAGCGGAGTGTTCTGTTTGTCATGAAGGTTATGGAGAACTGGATAAGAATAATCACGCAGGCGAAACCGAAGTAAAGGATGCAAAGAAAGCGACCTGTGCAGTAGACGGATATACCGGAGACACTTACTGTAAGGATTGTGGAGCAAAGATTGCAACCGGAACAAAGATTGATAAGTCAACTGCTCATACATGGGATAATGGCGTTGTAACCAAAGAAGCAACTGCGACCGAAAAGGGTGAAAAGACGTATACATGTAGTGTATGTAAGACCACTAAGAAAGAGGAGATTCCTGCTCTTGGCGCACCGAAGGTTGGTGAGGAAATCGCAAGTGAAGACGGAAGTGCAACCTATAAAGTAACAGAAGCTGGAGAAAATGGTAATTCGGTTACTTATGAAGCACCAACAGATAAGAATCAGGCAACAGTAGTTGTTCCTGCAACCGTAACCATTAACAACATCACATACAATGTTACAACCATTTCAGATACTGCATTTGCAGGCAATAAGAAGCTTACCTCTGTTACCATCGGTGACAATGTAACAGGATTTAGTGATAAGACATTTAAGGGATGCAGCAACTTAAAGACGGTTGATGTAGGAAATGGTGTAACAAGTATTCCGGCAAATGCATTTAAGAACTTCAAGAAACTTACGACCGTTAAGATGGGAACCGGAGTAAAGACGATTGGTAAGAACGCATTTTATGGATGTAAGAAGTTAAAGAATTTGACCATCGGTAAGAATGTAGTTACCATCGGTGATAAGGCATTTTATAAATGTACATCACTTACAAAGCTAACCATTCCATCAAAGGTTAAGACAATTGGAAAGAGTGCATTTTATGGATGTAGTAAAACAAAGACGCTTACAATCAAATCTTCGAAGTTAACTACAAAGAAGATTGGAAGTAAAGCATTTACAAAGACACCAAAGAGTATGATTGTGAAAGTACCTAAGAAAAAATTCAAGGCGTACAAGTCTATGTTTATCAAACGTGGTGTGAATAAGAAGGCTAGATTTAAAAAGAGCTGATGTTTAAATTGATACAGCGGAGCAATGAAAGTTGTTCCGCTGTATTTTCTTTTTCTTCGAACAAAAGGTTGTAAATGTGACAGGAATCGGATAAAATAAGGCTAATTGTAGACGGATAGCGAGGTGAGAATATTGGGAAGAACGATAGGTATTGGAATACAGGATTTTGATAAGATTATTGTTGGTAATTACTTTTATGTAGACAAGACTTCCTTTATCAAAGAGTGGTGGGAAAACGGAGATGATGTTACATTGATTACCCGTCCACGCCGTTTTGGTAAAACCTTGAATATGAGTATGCTAAACCGTTTCTTTTCTCTTGAGTATGCAGATAAAGGGGAAGTGTTTGAGGGGCTTTCCATCTGGAATGAGGAGAAATACAGAAATCTACAGGGAACTTATCCGGTAATTAACCTTTCCTTTGCCAATGTGAAGGAGAAAACTTTTGAAGCAACGAGAGAGAAGATTTACCAATCAATCGTAAGCCAATATAGCAAATACAGTTTTTTGCTAACAAGTGATGTGCTAACCGATATTGACAAAGACTTTTTTAGCCGTATTTCTATGGATATGAAAGAAACCGATGCTACTTCGGCGTTGCACAACCTGTCCGATTATTTGCAACGATATTATAAGCAGAAGGTTATCATTCTCCTTGACGAATATGACACCCCGATGCAGGAGGCCTATGTGAATGGATTCTGGGATGATTTAGTAGCATTTACCAGGAGTATGTTCAACGCCACCTTTAAGACAAATCCATATCTTGCAAGAGGTATCATGACCGGAATTACCAGAGTAAGCAAGGAGTCCATTTTTTCTGATTTGAATAATCTGGAAGTCGTTACTACCACATCGAATAAATATGCCACTGCATTCGGATTTACGGAGGAAGAAGTATTTGCCGGATTGGATGAGTGTGACTTTAGCTCAGAAAAAGTAAAAGTAAAAGAATGGTACGATGGATTTATCTTTGGAAAGCATGCAGATATTTATAATCCATGGTCAATTCTGAACTTTTTAGATAAAAAGAATTATACCACCTACTGGGCCAACACCAGCTCCAACAGTCTGGTTGGAAAGCTCATCCGTGAAGGAAATGGGGAAATCAAGGTACAGTTCGAAGAGTTGTTACAGGGCAAACATTTGCGTGTCCCTGTAGATGAACAGATCGTGTATAACCAGTTAGATGATAATGAGAATGCCATCTGGAGTTTGCTGCTTGCCAGTGGGTATTTGAAGGTATTGTCCCATGATGACATATCAGAATTGGAGCTTGGCGAAAAAGCGTGTTATGAATTAACAATAACCAACAGAGAAGTGTATATGATGTTTATCGATATGGTCTGTTCTTGGTTCCAAAAGTCAAACGCGGACTACAATGCATTTATCAAGGCAATGCTGTTGCAGGATGTAGATGCCATGAACGAATATATGAATCAGATAAGCTTGGAATTGTTCAGTAGCTTTGACACCGGAAAGAGAGCGTCCCAAAAAGCACAACCGGAGCGGTTTTATCACGGCTTTGTGTTAGGTTTAATGGTAGATTTGCAACGGGATTACATCGTGACATCCAATCGTGAAAGCGGTTTTGGCAGATATGATGTGATGATTGAGCCAAAGAACCCTAAGCAGAATCCCGCAGTTATCATTGAATTTAAGGTTTTGAATACAAGACGAGAGACATCCTTGGAAGAAACGGTGCAGGCAGCTCTTACCCAGATCGAAGAAAAGCAATATGCAGCCACATTACTTTCCAAAGGTGTACCGGCGGATAAGATATATAAGTATGGCTTTGCCTTTGAGGGAAAAAATGTGCTGATTGAACAGGGATAAATAAGACTAATTATAGATTGATGGAGAGGTGATAGTGTTGGGGAGAACCGTAGGAATTGGAATACAGGATTTTGAAGATATAGTTAAAAATAATTATTTTTATGTAGATAAGACTTCCTTTATCAAAGAATGGTGGGAGAACGGAGATAGCGTTACGTTAATTGCTCGTCCCCGCCGTTTCGGTAAAACCTTGAATATGAGTATGCTAAACCGCTTCTTTTCTCTTGAATACGCAGGGAAAGGGGACGTGTTTGAGGGGCTTTCCATTTGGAACGAGGAGAAATACAGGCAGTTGCAGGGTACTTATCCTGTAATTAACCTTTCCTTTGCCAGTATCAAAGAAACGGATTTTGTGACCACGCAGTTAAGAATGATAGAGCTATTGCAAACATTGTTTGAGCGTTTTTCTTTTTTACATCATAGTGATAAGTTGTCAGAAAATGAACAAGACTATGTGAAAAGAATGACAAGGGAAATGACAGCATTCGATGCGGGTTCATCCTTGCATCGAATGTCAGAATTGTTATATAAGCACTATGGGCAAAAAGTTATCATTCTACTTGATGAATATGACACCCCGATGCAGGAAGCCTATGTGAACGGATTCTGGGATGATTTGGTTGCATTTACCAGAAGTATGTTCAATGCTACCTTTAAGACAAATCCATATCTTGCAAGAGGTATCATGACCGGAATTACCAGAGTGAGCAAGGAATCTATTTTTTCAGATTTGAATAATCTGAAGGTGGTTACAACAACCTCTGACGAATATGCGACCTCCTTTGGATTTACAGAAGAGGAAGTGTTTGCATCATTAGATGAATGTGACCACGCTTCGGAGAAAGAAAAAGTAAAGAAATGGTATGATGGATTTATCTTTGGAAAGCATGCAGACATCTATAATCCATGGTCTATTTTGAACTTTTTGGATACAGGAGTGATTACCACCTACTGGGCCAACACCAGCTCTAACAGTCTGGTTGGAAAGCTCATCCGGGAAGGAAATGGGGAAATCAAGGTACAGTTTGAAGAATTATTGCAGGGCAAACATTTGCGCGTGCCTGTAGACGAACAGATTGTATATAACCAGTTAGATGATAATGAGAATGCCATCTGGAGTCTGTTGCTTGCCAGTGGATATTTGAAGGTATTGTCTCGTGACGACATGGGTGCTTTGGAAGATGGTGAAGAGGCTTGTTATGAGCTTGCGCTTACCAATCTGGAAGTTCGGATGATGTTTCGGGATATGGTAAAGTCATGGTTTAGAAAGTCAAATGCAGACTACAATGCATTTATCAAAGCAATGCTTGCAGGTGACCGGAAAGCAATGAATGTATATATGAACCGTGTCGCGTTGACCATTTTTAGTTATTTCGATACAGGAAATCGTCCTAGTGGACAGGAGCCGGAGCGGTTTTACCACGGCTTTGTACTAGGCTTAATGGTAGATTTACAACGGGATTATGTCGTGACATCCAATCGTGAAAGTGGCTTTGGCAGATATGACGTGATGATTGAACCAAAGAATCAGGAGAAGAATCCGGCAGTCATTATTGAATTCAAGGTATATGACCCGGAAGATGAGCAGAACTTAAAGGAAACGGCGCAGGCAGCTCTTGCTCAGATCGAAGAAAAGCAATATGCAGCCACACTCCTTGCGAAAGGTATACCGGCGGATAAGATATATAAGTATGGCTTTGCCTTTGAGGGAAAAAATGTGCTGATTGAACAGGGATAAAACAACAGATAATAAGCAAATAGAGGAATTATGACAGGGGGAATTCAACGTGAAAAAAGGAAAAACAAACAACCTGGGAAGGAGAATACTAAGCATTGTACTGACAGTCGCCCTAGTGGTAGGACTAATGCCGGGTAATATGCTGACTGTAAAGGCAGAAGAAAGCACAAGCACGCCGCTAAGTGTGACAGCCTTTGCTACACCGGAGCAGTTGATGAGTAGTTTTGATTTGGATGGAACGGAAGATACCGTAGGAAAGGTGCAGTTTGGTACCAATACGAACGGAGATAGCACAGTACCACAGACCTGGTACATCGCAGGCTCCGATGCAGCTGACAGTATTGTACTGTTGTGTGACCCGACACTGCCGATGGCAACCGGTACTATGTTTGAGATAGATTCGGAAAGTAACAAACCATATAGTGATGATTGGAGCTGTACCTATGAAACAGCCCCAAGTGTGGTCTATCCAAACCACTACGGAGCAAGTGACCTGCGTCTAACTACCTTAAAAGGACTGGAAAGCAGTGCATTTAGCGCAAGCGAGCAGAATATGATGCTGAAAACCACAATCTATACGCAGGATGAAAATAACAGCAGTACATATAGTACAACAGATAAGTTGTATGCGGCGTATGGAGATAATGCTTGGTCAAATGATACATATACATATATAACGGTAGGAGCAAACAGTGCAGACAGCTTAAATGGGGGACTTAAAGTAAGCCTGAGCTCAGCACCTTACAATAACGGAGGTTATTTCTGGCTGCGGGCACCGTCCTCTCAGCCTAGTAACCATGCGCTAGTTGTGAATACGGAAGGTTCCGTGGAACGCGACGTTATCAGCGGTGGACACTCGGTTGTGCCCGCTTTTCGATTAAATCTGTCATCTGTCCTCTTCGCATCTGCTGCGCCGGCAGCAACATCTGCCGCAAGTCTGACAGATACTATGACCTTCCGTGTGGACGATACAGAAAAGATTAAATCAAAAGCTGCTTATGCCACATGCGGTGTGACAGTAAATTATGATGAAGGTGATGGAAATGTATTCCTCTATGTCCAGGATGCAGACAGTGTGTATTCTGTGGAAATCACAAGGGATACTATAGTGGCATTGTCTGATATGACAGGAATTAATAATCTGACCGATGAAAACACTAAGATTTGGCTGGAAAAGTCAGAGGATAATGTAGCGTATGCGGTAATGGCAGAAGCAAAGGAAAACCATATTGATGACAATGGTGATGATTATTGTGATAATTGTGGTGTTATTTATAATGGTATCGGAGCGCACCTTGCAGGTTATAGTGTAAGCTTGAACGGCAGTATTGGTGTTAACTTCCATATGGATTTAACTCAGGATGTGCTGGACGATAATGAAGCGTATATGTTATTTACCTTGCCAAATGGTACTACCCAGAAGGTAATGGTAAGTGACGCAAAAGCCAAAGAATCAGCTGTTATAGAAGGAAAAACATACTACATATTTACTTGTAATGTTGCAGCTAAGGAAATAACAGATACGATTCAGGCTCAATTGATTACTTCAGATGGTTCCAAAACACAAGTTTATGAGTACTCCGTAAGAGAATATGCGGACACAATATTGTCCGGTAATTACGATGCTGAGACCCTAGAGCTTGTGAAGGCAATGTTGCATTACGGTGCATACTCTCAGGAATGGTTTGATTATAATACAACCAATCTGGCAAATGCAGGGTTAGATATTTTGGATTTATCAGAAGCAGATGATTGGGATGGGTTTGATCCGATAATTACGAATGATGATGAAGTTGGTTCGTTTACCTCAGCATATCTGACACTTGAATCAGATACAGCAATTAACCTTAAATTCAAATTGGCAGATGGAGTGAGTTTTGAGGATTTAAGAGTTGTAGTGCAGGATCCGCTGGGAAATGTAGTTCCTGTAACCACTGATACGACAGAAAATGTTTGTTTAATAACATTGACAGGAATAAAGGCATCAGATTTAGATACGACGTATGATTTTAGTGTTACTGATGGAGAAGGTAATGAATCTTACATTTCATACAGTGCTATGTCATACGCATGCGCTGTAGCAAAGAGTGAAATGGATCAGAAGTTAAAGAATGTAACAGCTGCTTTGAGAATATTTAATCTTAGAGCAAATGAGAAATTCGAATACTAGATAAAGGAGTGAGAAAGATGAAAGAAGTGTATGAAACACCGGAAATGGAAGTAGTAGAGTTCGAAACAGAGGACATTATTACAGCAAGTAACGATTTGCCTGAAATTCCGATAGTACCATAGAATGAATGGCAAAAAGCTATTTGGGCATCGCATTAGCGGTGCCTAAAGTTTTAGAAAGAGGAAGTTTATGAAGAAGAAAGCAATTATTATTGGCTGTTCACTGGCAGCCGTTATATTGATAGTTATAGGATGTGTGTTTGTATTTGGTAAATCTGATAAAAACAATAATGCAGGTGAGATTAGTACCCAAGAGGTTCCTTCTATTATGGAAAGTGGTTCTGATAATGTGAAAACGCCGGATATACCGGAATTAAGTTTGGAAGATGACAAGCCTGTTAATGGTGAAGAATCAAGTGAAACGACAAACAAACCGGGAAACGACCAGCCGGAGCAGACAACGCAGAAGCCGGATGGTGGAGAAGGTGATAAACCAAATAATCGCGAAGAACCAACAGAAGCAGCAACAGAGGCACCTGAAAATCCGACAGAGGAACCTACAGAAGCACCGACAGAAGTACCGACAGAGGAACCAACGGAAGAACCGACAGAACAGCCAACAGAGGAGCCAACAGATGGTGATAATCCGAATGAACTTCCGTTTGTTCCGTTTTAGATAAGGATGTGTTATGGTGGACAATAGTTTAATGTATTTTCGTATCTGTATGGCAGACAAGGTGATTGGTATCAAGCCTCAGTTCTCTTATATCAGGGAGTTTTGTAAGGACTATATTACAGAGGAGCCGGAAGACTTTTGGATTAGTACTGATTTGTCCGATATCAGATATGAAAGAGAGAAGTCAGACAGAGAAGATGAACTGGCAGGTATCCCTGTCCGTCAGTTTGCAGATGAGTATTTGGAGACACTTGCAGTATATCGTAAGATAACGGAGAAACTTATTGATTCTGATATCTTGCTATATCATGGTTCAGCGATTGCTATCGATGGTCAGGGGTATTTGTTTACTGCAAAAAGTGGTACAGGAAAGTCTACACATACAAGATTGTTGTGTGAGTATTTGGGTAATCGGGCGGTTATGATAAACGATGATAAGCCCTTACTTACCATATCGGAGAATGGAGTGGCTATTCATGGAACCCCTTGGATGGGGAAACATGGGATAGGGAACAATATATCTGTACCATTAAAAGCTGTTTGTGTTGTGACAAGGGCAGAGGAGAACCATATGATAAAGGTAAATCCATATGAGATATATCCAATGCTTCTGCAACAGGTGCACCGCCCGGTGTCAGAAGAAGGGATGCAAAAGACTATGAAGCTGATTGACAGACTTATGGCAAATGTGAGTTTTTATAAACTTGGCTGCAACATGTCTTCGGATGCTCCGAGAGTTTCTTATGAAGGGTTGAATGGAGGTATTGAATAAAATGAAATTGCGAAAAGGCTTTATCACCCATGAGAGTAATGGGGAACATATTACGGTGACAGCAGGAAACACAGCGTTTAACGGTCTGGTGAGAAGCAATAAGACAGCCGGATTTATCGTAGAGTGTCTTAAGGAGAATGTTACCAAAGAAGAAATCATACATAAAATGCTTGATAAGTATGATGCTTGTGAAGAAACGATTACAAAAGATGTGGATATGATTTTGGCAAGATTGCAGGAAATAGGTGCGATTGATGATTAAGACAAGTTATGAAGAAGAACTTAATAGGAAAGGTTCTTTTACATATACCAATGTTGGTATCAGTATGCTTCCTTTGCTTTGTCAGGGAAGAGATTTGTTTACCATCTCTAAGAAACAGGGAAGATGCAAGAGGTTTGATGTTGTTTTATACAAAAGACCTCCTGCATCTTATGTATTGCACCGTGTGGTGGAGGTCCGAGAGGATTCCTATGTAATTCTCGGTGACAACTGTATCAACAAGGAGTATGGTATTAAGGATGAGGATATTATCGGCGTAATGACTTCCTTTGTGAGAAAAGGTAAGGAATATCCGGTAACACATAAAGGGTATTGTATATACGCAAGGGTATGGTATTTTCTATATCCTGTCAGAAAAATGTGGATGAAGGCTAAAATAAAGGCATTAAGTAGGTTTAGAAAGAGAAACGAGAACTAAAATGAGAGATAAAGAAACCATTGCATGGCTGAACATGGCTGTGAAAAAGTACAGAAGCTTAATATGGGTTCTTGTGCTACTCCAGATTGTAATTAACGGAGTGGCTGTTTGTTATGCTCTCATAATGAAGAAAATGATAGATCATGCCGTGAATGGAGAAAACCACGGCTTTTTTATATACTTGATTTCATTTGGTTTGCTTATTTTATTACAGCTTGCATTAAGAATGCTATTGAGGCATCTTGAGGAACTGGCTCGAAGTGGTATGGAAAATGCACTAAAGCAAAGGCTGTTTGACAACCTGATGAAGAAAGATTATGCCAGAGTAACTGCTTATCATTCGGAAGACTGGATGAACAGACTTACTTCAGATACAACAGTTTGTGCAAATGGTATGGTAGAGATTGTGCCGGGAGTCTGTGGACTGTTTGTTAAGCTTATTGGTGTTCTTGTGCTTATGGTTGTATTAATGCCAATGCTGGTTGTAGTTCTGATTCCATGTGGTATACTATTTCTGATTATAACATTTATGCTTCGGCGAAGATTAAAGAAGCTCCACAAAACAGTACAGGAAAAAGAAGGAGAAGTCAGAGTATATATGCAGGAGCGTATCAGCAGTATGCTGATACTTCGTGTGTTTGGGGCAGAGAAACTTGCGACAGATGGTACAAAAAATAGACTTTCCGATTATCGTAAGGCTAGAATGAACAAAGGGATTCTGTCAAATATCTGCAACAGTGGCTTTAGTGCTGCAATGAATGCGCTCTATTTTGTTGGTATTGGATTTTGCGGGTATGGAATATTGAAGGGTACAGTTACATATGGTACGTTATCTGCGATTATACAGTTAATTGGACAGCTCCAGACTCCTCTTATGAATATCAGTGGTTTTGTACCAAGATATTTTGCCTGTCTTGCCAGTGCTGAGCGTTTGATGGAAGTGGAAAAGTATGAGGATACAGACTCGGAAGAGTGTAAGTCCGTTGCGGAAGCAAAGAAGATGTATCAGGAACAGTTTGAAACTATAGAGTTTGAAAAGGTGTTCTTTACCTATGGAGACTCAAATGAAGACAGAGAGGTATTGAAGAATGCAAGTATCACCATAGAGAAAGGTGATTTCATTGCGATAATGGGTAATTCCGGTGGAGGAAAATCTACACTTTTAAAGCTTCTTATGTCTGTATTTGAGCCTGTAAATGGTGAGGTAACTGTATGCACCAATCAGGGGGAACGCTTCCCGATAAAAAAGTGGAAACGGTTATTTGCCTATGTGCCACAGGGGAACTGTCTGATGAACGGTACGATAACGGAAGCAGTAACATTTCACAGTGCAGACAGAGAAGATGGTATGTCTGTAGAAGAGGCACTTCGATTAGCCTGTGCAGAATTTGTATGGGAGCTTGCGAAAGGACCGGAAACAGTTCTTGGGGAAAGAGGAGCCGGACTCTCAGAGGGACAGATGCAGCGTATCGCTATAGCAAGAGCTTTATATGCAGATGCTCCTATTCTGATATTGGATGAAGCAACCAGTGCATTGGACGAAAATACAGAGAAACGATTACTGGAGAAAATAAAGCAGTTAACAGATAAGACAGTTATTCTTGTGACACATAGAAAAGCAGCATTAGATATCTGCAACAAGGTATTTCATGTTGCGGATGGAGTTGTCAGTACAGAATAAGCATGGAATCTGAGATTAGGATATATTATGAGAAAAACATTATATGATATGTTGTATCTTGTTACATGCGGTATACAGCAGGTGAAACCACAGCAAAGCTGTGTAGATACAATAGATTGGGAAAAACTTTATAAAGCCAGCAGGGCACATTTTTTGAATGTTTTGGTAGGAATGACACTGAAGGAAAGTGGAGCAAAGCTTCCAAAGGAATGGGAGCAGGCATTGTCAAAGGCAGTTCGCAAAAATGTGCTGTTTGATGTGGAAAGAGCGGCTGTCTTAGAAGCGTTTGAAAAACTGGGTATCTGGTATATGCCATTAAAGGGCGTGATACTTAAGGATTATTATCCAAAGGTAGGCATGCGTCAGATGTCTGATAATGACATACTGTTTGATGCGAAGTTTGCCGGGATGGTTCGAGAAATCTTCAGGGAAAGAGGATACACAGATACCTATTATGGTGTAGGCAATCATGATGTGTATGAGAAGGAGCCTGTCTATAATTTTGAGATGCATAGAAAACTGTATGGAGAAGGTCAGGAACCTGACTGGGTAGAGTATTATAGTAATGTGAAGGACAGGCTGCTTAAGGATGAAGGGAATGCATACGGCTATCATTTCAGTGATGAAGATTTTTATGTGTATATCATATCACATGAGTATAAGCATTATTCCGGTGGTGGAACCGGACTTCGTTCCCTGGTTGATGTACACTTTTATCTACAGGCGAAACGGAATAGTCTGGACTTTAATTATATTGAAAAGCAGTGCGAAATACTTGGCATAGCTGAGTTTGAGAAGTTTGGCAGGGGATTGTGTAAAAGAGTATTTGAAGGAGAGGCGAAATTCTACGATGAAGAAAGCCTGAAGAAGAGCCTGACAGCAGAAGAAGCAGAAATGTTAGAATATTATTTAACATCCGGTGTGTATGGTACAAAGAAACGTGGAATGGAAAACCGAATAAAGAAGTTTCAGAAAAGGACAGGAAAGACAGGTAAATTTAGCTTTGTTTTGGACAGGTTATTTCCGGATATGTCAGTTTATCGGGTACATTATCCGTTTTTTTACAGACACAAGTGGCTTCTTCCGGTGGGATGGCTCTTTAGGCTGGTGCGAATGATATTGCATCCTCGCAGGAGAGCCTGCACACTTGAGGAACTAAAATTTTTATTTAAAATGAAAGATGAAAAATAACTGATTATGTAGGAATATGGGGAATTTAGAGATGGTTGATTTTAACAAAATGGATTATAGCACAGCGCAAACCATTCCCGGTGAAATTGATTGAGGATTTAATGGATAAAGCTTCTGTTGATTCTAAGCAACAGCTTAGAGATGCAGGCAAAGGCTGTAATCGAAAATGAAAAAAACTTATATGATTATTGGGGAGATATGCTTTGCAACGGCGTTAGTGAAGGTAAAGGGACTTCAAATCGAAGGTGGAAATTATGTGCTGTGTGATGGAAGCCCGCATTGTAAAAAATGTCATTTAACGAAATCTTACTTGAATCAAAGACAATTACAAGAAAAGGAGAATGGAATTATGAGAATAGCGGTAACATACGACAACGGAGAGGTATTTCAGCATTTTGGAAGAACCGAGAATTTTAAAATATATGAAATACAGAATAATCAAGTCATTTTTTCGGAAGTGATTAGCTCAAATGGACAAGGACATGGTGCTCTGGCAGGAGTACTTGCAACAAATCAGATAGATGTACTTATTTGTGGCGGTATCGGAGGCGGTGCACAGATGGCTCTTGCAGAAGCCGGAATAGAACTGTGTGCAGGTGCAACGGGAAATGTGGATAAAGCAGTTTCAAGTTATCTTGCTGGTACACTTGTAAATACTGGTTCAAATTGTAATCACCATGAGGATGGACATACATGTGGAGACCATGGTTGCGGAAACCATGGTTGTGGTAATCATTAATTTATAAAACGAATTGAGGTGACGTGTAAGAAATGAAAGTGGTAATTGTAGGTGGTGTGGCTGGTGGAGCTTCGGCCGCAGCCAGAATTCGCCGTCTGGATGAAGGTGCAGAAATAATCGTTTTTGAAAAAACAGGATGTATTTCTTACGCTAATTGTGGTCTGCCATATTATATTGGTGATGTAATCACCGATTCCAGTGACTTGACACTTCAGACACCGGAAAGTTTTTGGACAAGATTTCGGATTTTAGTAAAAGTAAATCATGAAGTAACTAACATTAATGTGACCCAAAAGACAGTAACAGTAAAAAATCTACTTACAGGCACAGAATGGGAGGAGCCTTATGATAAGCTCTTATTATCTCCGGGAGCAAAACCCGTAAGACCAAATCTGCCCGGAATTGATAGTGAAAAGATTTTTTCGCTAAGGACAGTAGAAGATACGTTTCGGATTCGTGATTATTTGGAAAAAACAAAAGTGCAAAGTGCTGTGATTGTGGGCGGAGGCTATATAGGTATTGAGGTTGCGGAAAATCTTAAGGAAAAAGGTCTTAATGTGACGATTGTTCAGAGACCGAATCAGTTGATGAATACGCTGGATTATGATATGGCTTCGTTTGTTCATAGTAAGCTTCGTGCAAAGGGGATTACATTAAGATTGAATAGTAATGTTATCTCTTTTCGACAGGATGGGGAACGTATTGTGACCCTGTTGGAAGATAATAATGAAATAGCAGCTGATATGGTTTTGCTTGCCATAGGAGTGGCACCCGAAAATAGTCTTGCAAAACAAGCAGGACTGAAGCTTGGTGTAAAAGGAAGTATTGTCGTAAATGACCGTATGGAAACCTCAGTACAGGATATTTATGCTGTGGGTGATGCTATTCAGGTGAAGCATTTTGTGACAGAAGAAGATACCGTAATTGCACTTGCAGGACCGGCAAATAAGCAGGGACGTATTGCAGCAGATAATATCTGTGGAGGAGATAGTCATTATCAGGGTTCTATGGGTTCCACCATAATAAAGATATTTGATATGACTGTTGCAGGAACCGGTTTGACGGAGAAAGTAGCTAAATCTATGGGAATTGATTGTGAAAGTGTTGTCCTTTCCCCAGCTTCTCATGCAGGTTATTATCCCGGTGCAAAAGTTATGACCATGAAGGTTGTTTTTGAAAAGGAATCCTTAAAGCTTCTTGGCACACAGATAGTTGGATCGGAAGGTGTAGATAAGAGATTGGATGTTCTCGCTACAGCAATCCATTGTGGTATGAAAGCAGACATGCTTAAGGATTTGGATTTGGCATATGCGCCACCATTTTCATCTGCAAAAGACCCTGTAAATATGGCTGGTTTTATGATTGAAAATATAAGTAAAGAAATGATTAAGCAGTATCATTGGGATGATATTAAAGATTTACCTAGGGACGGAAGTGTTACATTATTGGATACCAGAACGGCATATGAGTACAAAAGTGGACACATTGATGGGTATATCAATATTCCGGTGGATGACTTGAGAGACCGATTAAATGAACTTGATAGAAGTAAGACAGTCTATGTAATATGTCAGAGCGGGTTAAGAAGTTATATAGCTTGTAGAATCCTGTCTCAGAACGGCTTTGACTGTAATAATTTTTCCGGTGGTTACAGGTTTTATGCCAGTGTAATTAAGGAAAAAGAAATGAGTGAATATACATATCCTTGTGGTATGGAAAAATAAAAGAAGATATTAGAAATTGTTCTAAATAATGAAAAAAGAAAAATAGGGAGGTTTTTTATATGAAATATTATATTTGTGAACATTGTGGAAATATCATTGAATATGTGAAGGCGTCAGGTGTTCCAGTTATGTGCTGTGGTCAGAAGATGACAGAGATTGTACCGGGAACCAGTGATGGAGCACATGAGAAGCATGTACCAGTTGTAATAGTGGATGGAGACAAGGTGACTGTTGAAGTTGGTGAAGTAGAGCATCCAATGGTAGAAGCACATTATATTCAGTGGATTGCTATTGAAACAACAAGAGGTAGTCAGAAAGTTAAATTAGAATATACAGATAAACCAAGAGCAGAGTTTAAACTTGTGGATGGAGAAGAATTTGTGGCAGCCTATGAGTACTGCAATTTACATGGGTTATGGAAGAAATAAGATATAGAAAATAGAGGTACAAATTTCAGTTCTCAAATGACGAAATTTATAGGATGAATAAGTACCCGAATACATATACAGATATTAGCATTCAGCCGGCAGCTAATATCAAAAAGTTGATTGATGAAATTGGAAGCGAGAGAATTTTGTTTGGTACAGATTAACCCTTTGTTTCTCAGGCATTTTCGATACTTTCTGTGTTGAGGGCAACGGATATTGAACAGGCTACGATGGATAAGAAACCTCATTATCGTCAAAGTGCCATAGTATTTCTGATGATAGGGATTGTGTTTTTGTTGATTGCAATTTCTGTATTCTGTATAAATCGTTGGATTCGTTATATAGCTATCGCTGTTGCAATTATAGCTATAATTTATGCGATTGTTTCTAGCGTGATGATTGAAAGGTAAGAAATTGGGTGATTTGAGGAGAGCACTGAAGGTGCTGAAAGCATTGTTTGAATAGTGCTATGATACCTTTAAAAGAAAGAATGATTCCCTTAAAATATTGTGTACATTAAGGGAATCATTTTTTATTAAGGGATTTTTTATTGCTATCGTTGTAAGGAATGCCTCAAACTCTCGAATATACATTGGGAGTACTGTATTATGTGCAACTATTGATTAGGCATCCTTTCTGACATAATGTGTTTTTCTTCCGGAACCAAGTCGTTCGATTGTTCCATCATTGACCAATTTCTTTAGAGCTGCTTCAACAGAAGAACTACCAAGGCTTGGGCAGGCAATAAGAGCATCCTGTTTTGTAAAGGTGCCGATTTTAGTCTGTGCATAATGCTTCACAATATCATAGGAAGTACTTTTTGCTCCGGTTTGCCATGCAAAGCTCACTCTGTTTTCAAATTCGCGGTAGCAGGAGAGAATGATGCCAAGCATGTATTTGATAAATTCTTTTGGGTCATTTTCGCCTTCTAACCATCGGTGGTCTGCGATAGCAAGCGTATCATAGTAGCTTTCCTTTGTTTCTGCAATGGCTTTTTCAATACTGATATATTGTCCGACCATATATCCGCTTTTATAGAGCAAGAGCAATGTTAAGAGTCTGCTCATACGACCATTACCATCATTGAAAGGATGGATGCATAAAAAATCTAGGACAAAACAAGGGATAAGTATTAAGGGGTCGATAATCCCTCGGTTAAGTTCATTTTTAAAAGCCTCACATAATGATGCTACGGCATCCGGCGTTTCATAAGGTTCGAGTGGAGTAAATATTACTTCCCTAGTTCCATCCGGCAGTGTTTTGGCTATTTCATTTGCGGTTGTTTTAAATTTGCCTGCATAAGAAAAAGCGGAGTGTTTCAGCATTTCGCCATGAAGCTGTAGAATATAATTTGGTGTAATGGCGATGTGCTCATAACTTTCATGAACAATGTTTAATACATTTCGATAGCCAAGAATTTCTTTTTCATCACGATTTCGTGGGGTAGTCTTGTTTTCTACTAATTGCTTTAGTCTGGCATTTGTAGTTACAATTCCTTCAATTCGGTTGGATGCTTCGGTACTTTGTATTTTGGCTATTTCAATCAATCGTTCTAATTCTACAGGTTTTTGTCTAATATATAATTCTTGTTTTCCTTTGTATTCATGGATTTGTGTAAGATAAGAAACAATCTCATTATCCCATGTTCTATCTGATAAAATTGAATAATCAAATACTTTCATTTAATCAACCTTTCTCCCGATAGGGATGTCCTTTCTCCCAATTATATTACAGATTTGGGAGAAAAGCAATGGATTTGGGAGATAAATATACTTATAATAGTATGAGAAATTTCCTTGATAGATATTCATGGTTTTTCACAAAAATCGATGTTACATGAGTACAACTAACTAAAACAGCTTTTAGAGATACATAGGACGATTATAGCTGATAAGGAAACAAGTTTGTAAATAATAAAATATTATTGACAAAATAGGGAAAATAAATAATAATTAACTTTAAAGTAAATTACTTTCGAGTTATAAAGGAGAGATTTAATGAGGGAAGCATTCATTGGTAGAGAAAAAGAACTTGCAGACTTAGAAGAATTATATATACAAGAGAGATTTCAATTATTTGTACTGTATGGTCGCAGGCGTGTAGGAAAGACAACTCTGCTGAACGAATTTTGCAAGAATAAGGATGCGATATTCTATTCGGCGGAGCAGAGCAATAATAAGCTAAATTTGGAAAAATTCTCATCGCTGGTATTTCAGTTTTACGGTGAAAGCAACTTAGAATCGTTTTCCTCATGGACCAATGCATTGTCATATATCGATGAAAGACAGAGAGACAAAAAACTGGTACTGGTTATTGATGAGTTTCCTTATCTTGTCAAGAAAAATAGGGCGTTGTTGTCAGAGCTACAGCATCTGATTGACCATAAACTGACAAGCGGAAAGCTGTTTTTGATTTTAAGCGGAAGCTATATGGGATTCATGGAGAAGGAAGTGCTTGGCTCAAAAAGTCCTCTTTTTGGAAGAAGAACAGCACAGCTTCATATGAAGGCTTTTAGTTATCAGACAAGCTCCAAGTTTATGACTGGTTTTTCTGATGAAGAAAAGCTTATGCTGTATGGAGCATATGGTGGAACACCATTGTATTTGCAACAGATAAACGAGAAGGAAAGTTTTGAGGAAAATATCAAGAGAGCTTATCTGAAAGTAACTTCTTATCTTTATGAAGAAGCATTGTTGCTATTACGTCAGGAAGTGCAGGAACCAGGTGTATATAGTGCGATTATTGAAGCAATCGCAAGTGGATATACCAAGGCAAATGAGATTTCCACAAAAATCGGTGAGGACTCAGCTAAGTGCCTGAAATATATCAAAACCTTGTGTGAGCTTGGAATACTGCATAAAGAGACACCGTTCGGAGAAAAGGAATCATCTCGTAAAACGATTTACGGTATATCGGATTTTATGTTTCGCTTCTGGTACCGGTATGTGTTTGCTAACAGGACATTGATTGAGACCGGAGCACAGCAGGCAGTATGGGAGAAACGAATTAAGCCGGATTATTACAGTTACATGGGACTTGTTTTTGAAAAAGTCTGCATGGATTATCTGAATGTGAAGAATGCGAGTGGAGAGTTGCCGATATTGTTTACCTCTATCGGAAGATGGTGGGGAACCAATGCAGCAACGCATGGTCAGGAGGAAATTGATTTAATTGCAAACGACGGAAAAGATTATCTTTTCGGAGAGTGTAAATGGCGCAATGAGAAGCTGGATATTTCCGTATTAAAGGATTTGAAAGTAAAAGCAGATGTGTTCAGTATGAACAGAAAGAACTCTTACTATGTGCTTTTCTCAAAATCTGGATTTACAGAAGCTGTTTTGAATGAAGCGAAGTATGATGACAGTATTCTGTTGGTGGATTTGGAGGAACTTATGAAATTTTAGTCTGTAAAGTCAATCGAACTATCTTCAAAAAAGAGGAAATTCACCTCTTGAAATATATTAGGATTAAATCACAGAGAAAACAGAGCCGGCAAATTTTATTTATTAATGTAACGAATTGTGGTAATATTACGCTATCGGAATAGAGCCTTTTTATTGATAGGGATTGATAGATGAAAAGCATATAAATCACCTACTTTCTTTATGGTTATGTTGTAATGATAGTTTGAGAATTGACGTTGTTATAGTTCAATGATATTATAGCAGATATGGACTAATAAAGTGGATAATAGGAGGATGAAAATGAAGTGCTTATTTTGCAACACTGATATGGAAACAGGAAGGGTATCAATTTTTTCTACGCAGGGAGATTTACAAATATTATTATCATATACGTCTATTGAAGAGTCAAAAAAAAGTATATTTAGGAGAAAAACAAAAGATGTCAACAGTATGCAAGGTGAAGAAATAGAGGCATATTATTGTTCGAGTTGTAAAATGATTTTGCCTATTTTTTTTGAAGAGTGATTGATTTTGTCGGTTATTGATCTTTCTCAATATGTTTGATGAAACATGGCTTACATGACCTCCCGCATCAATTGGCAAATATCCAATTTCGTCAATAATCAGAAGTTTGTAATGACAGAAATGTCTCAGTCTTGCATCTAAACGATTCTCTAGCTTTGCTTTTTTTAACTGTTGGAGTAGGTCATGACATTTGATAAAATACGTGCTGACACGTTTTTTAGCAGCTGCAACGCCTATAGCTGTCGCAAGATGTGTTTTTCCTACTCCACTAGGACCCAGAAATACCACGTTTTCATTTTTTTTTCAAGAAAACCAAGAGCGCATAGCTCTCGTAGTTTTTGTTCACTGATATTAGGCTGAAATTCAAAATCATAATCCTTAAGTTCTTTTACAAAAGGAAATGCTGCAGCTTTTATCATGGAACGTGAAGCATTTTTCTCCTTAAAATCCACCTCATAATTACTAAGTTTCAATAGTCCTTCTGAAAAAGAAAGATTATTTGCTGTTACAAAATCCGTAATCTCATCCAGATGAAGAAGCATCTGTGTCAGTTTAAGCTGTTCCATATTTGTGCACAACTGTGCATATGTAGTATTATTCATAACCATAGACCTTGAACGAGGTATCGTGTCAGCATTTTAATCAGGATTTAGATAGGCGTCTAATAATTGGTTATGTGAATAAAGCTAGCAGATGATAACGATTTGGATTATCTTAATGGTCGATTGCTATATCAAAAGCAAGTTTGTGTTGATGGAGATGATGAAAACGCTTATTACATTCCATGTGATGTTTCAAACGCTTTGTTGTTAAATGAAATGATTGATGAAGTGTATGATGCTTTTTTGGAGGAATATCAGATTCAGCAGGTTCTTGGCTTGGGAACGAATGAGATTGATGCATTCAGCGGATTTGTGTTTTCTACCGGGGAAGGAAATGTATATACACCGGAATCTGTGAATCGGGCGATTAAGAGAATCTATGATGATTACAATAAAAAGGAAACAGAAGCAGCTGCACGCGAGAAAAGGGAACCGTTATTACGTCCTCATTTCTCATGCCATAATCTGAGACATACATTTTGTACGCGTCTTTGTGAGAATGAATCGAATGTTAAGGTAATCCAGTCGGTAATGGGTCATGCAGATTTTTCGACAACTATGGATATCTATGCGGAATGCACTGCAGAAAAGAAGAATGAAGTGTTTGCGACACTGAACGGTAAAATTATGATTAAGTAGATATGCGGAATAAGACCACAGATTGAGTGAGAGTGCTTGATTTGTGGTTTTATTTTGCGTATTACGATGAAATCCTTAGATAAATAAGTTCAGTGTTTATCGGGGGTTCAATCAAAAAGATGCACTAATTGATGGACTTCTATACATAGAAACTGATATTAGAAAATAAATTACATATAGATAAGTCGTGCTTTCTCTCCCTAACCGGATCCCATTCTTCTGTGCAAAATCGCGAAATGGAAGACGATATGAAAATGTTTGCAGTAAATCTGGATTATTTGCAATGAGTACTGATTATAGGACATATGGTATGATAGGGTTTAGTTGTCAAGAGAACTTAGATACTATTCAAATCTGATTAGGAAGAAAGGCGGTAGCGTATGTTTATTGTATTGTTCATATTAGTTTTTGGAATTCCACTTTTGAAAGAATCTATTGAGGATGCTCAGTATAGAGAAGAATGTCGGAGAAGAGGTTATGAAACTTATTGGTCTAAAACTGGATGCAGATATACCGATAGTAACAGAAAGGTTTATAAGTAGAAGAGGTGTTTGTTATGGCAATGTATGACTGGAATCATAATTGTAAAAAAGATATGGCAGATAATTTTATTGAATATCAGATATACAAAGATGTAACAGGACAAAAAGATAAGACAACTTATACTTCAAATGGCAGTGGTGGAATATCAACGTTTGGAGCAATTATAAGTGTTGTTGCAGGTCTTTTCTTGCAGGCAGCGTTGTATGTTTCATTAGGCATTGATGTTGAAAATGTCCCTGTACTGATTATTATTATCTTATGGGTTGTGTTTTCGACGATTGTTGCGATTATTGCAAATAAGATAGGGCTTTAATGTTAAGGGAACTGGTGCAGACTGGTTCCCTAATTTCTATATGCAGAAAGACAAATATCTGATTGCTATTGTTCCGATAGTGGAATATAATAGAAAGCAATAGGGAGGTTTCGTATATGGAATATTTAACAACTGTAGAAATGTCAAAAAAATGGAATATTTCCTCAAGAAGAATTGGGGTTTTGTGTACCGAAGGAAGAATTGAAGGTGCAGTTAAGAAAGGTAAGATGTGGTTGATTCCTGGCGATACTCAAAAGCCTGCTGATGCAAGATTTAAAGAGAAAAGAGGAGAATAGATGAAAACATACATAGCGTATTTTGACGAAACTGGTGACGATGGAGTTACAACTGCATCATCTGACCATTTTGTTTTAACGAGTTTATATATGCCTGCGGAGAGTTGGCAACAGAACTTTAATCTCATGCGTGGATTACGTAAAGAATTACGTGATAAATATGGTTTCCATGTTACAGAAGAAATGCATACAAAACATTTTCTAACAGACAAGAATCCTTACCGTAGTTATAACTGGTCTAAGGAAGTGAAGCAGGAAATTATAAAGGCATTTACACTTACGATTGCAGCTATGGACTTGAAGATTGTAAACGTGATTATTGATAAGACAAAATTTAAGGATAACAATTATCATATTTTGGAAAACGCTTTGAAATACAATATCCAGCGTATAGAGAATGATAGTGACGGTTAGTGGAACTATCTGATTATTACGGATGAAGGTAGAATAGCACCTATGAGAAAAACAGCAAGAGCAATACGTGCGTTTAATCCTATTCAGTCTAAGTATTCATATGGTTTTGTAAACCAACCGATTACGAATATGATAGAGGATATCATGGAAAAGAATTCATCGGAATCATATTTTATACAGATATGTGACTTTGTATCATTCTTTATTCATTTGTATTTTAAGTTGGAATACAGGCATGAAGCATTACCAAAGCGTGTTGCAAATGTGATTGATGACACATTCATAAAAAGAGTAATGGCTACATTAAAAAATTCAGGTCGATTAAACCTGAAAGCAAATGAGTCAAACCAATATGGACTTGTAATATATCCGAAGTAAATAAAAACACCACCTACATCGCATCTGCGGGTTCAGTGGTTCAATATTATTATATACAATGGATTGCAAGTTGTCAATGAAATTTTGGTTATATGGGAAGAGTACGTACGGTCTGTTATAATTTTGCAAACCATTGAAAGAGGAGGTTTTGTGTAAAAAATGGCACAAGATATATTAGAAGATAATATTGTCAAATATGGTCGTTCATTACTTGATATATTACTACAAGACAAAACTGTCAATGACATTCTGATTTTGTAACTTTTTGGCGTTTATATTTTGTACTTTTTAGGCAAAAAAATTAATTGCCTGATTCAAATAAGGTATTTATTTTGCATTTTTAACGAAAATGTAATATATTGAGAAGAAATGTAAGAAGTAAAATATATCAAGATGCATTTTAAGAGTAAAAAAGGAGAAGATTATGAAAAGAAAAGGGTTACAGAAGAAGTTTTTTAGTGTTTTTCTTGCGGGCGCATTAGCGGTTCAGTCCCTTGCTAGTGTTCCTGTTATGAAAACCCATGCAGCAAGTGCAGAGGGGACGGCATATTCCCATCGTTTTTATGACAGCAATTATGATTCCCAATATGCATATTCTGGGAATGATTTAGGGTGTAATTATACTCCTCAATCAACCACATTTAAAGTATGGTCACCGGAAGCATCTTCCGTTGTGCTACGAAGATTTCGTCAGGGAAATGGAGATAACCTGATTGAAGAAAAGGTTATGGAAAAAGGGGATAAGGGTGTATGGAGTATTACCATTAATGGAGATATTGTAAATACATATTATACATACAATGTTACAGTAAATGGTACCACCAAAGAGGCGGTGGACATTTATGCCAAAGCAGTTGGTGTAAATGGCGATAGAGGTATGGTAGTGGATTTGGATCGTACAGATCCGGCAAATTGGGACACCAATTATCAAAGAGAAAAGACAAATCTAAGTGATATTATTGTATGGGAAGTTCATATTAGAGACTTTTCCATTGATGCCAGTTCCGGGGTTTCAGCAGAGAATCGCGGAAAGTATAAGGCTTTTACTGAGTCGACAACGGTCAATGGAGCAGGGAAAACAGCTTCTTGTGTGGAGTATTTAAAACAGCTGGGGGTAACTCACGTACAGATTCTTCCGATGTATGATTATGCTTCCGTGGATGAGACCAATGTGAGCAATAATCTTTCCTCAAACTATAACTGGGGATATGATCCGGAAAACTATAATGCACCGGAAGGCTCTTACTCAAGTAATCCATATGATGGTAATGTACGTATTACAGAGATGAAAGAAATGATTCAGGCATTACATGATGCAGGAATTAAAGTAATTATGGACGTGGTATATAACCATACCTATGACTCGGCAGATTCTAACCTGAATAAGATTATGCCGGGATATTATTACAAATTGAATAATGATAAGTCATTTAATAACCAGTCCGGTTGCGGAAATGCAACGAGAAGTGAAAGTGCCATGTATCGCAAATATATGATTGATTCCCTTACGTATTGGGCAGAGGAATACAATCTGGATGGTTTTCGTTTTGACCTTATGGGAATTCATGATGTGACTACGATGAATCAGATTCGTAGTACTTTGGATTCCAAATTTGGGGAAGATACCATTGTGTTGTACGGTGAAGGCTGGACGGGAGATGGAAGTTATGATTCCAATAGTGCTCACAAAGCCAATGAGGAACGATTAGATGATGGGATTGGTTATTTTAATGACCAGATTCGAGATGCATTAAAAGGTGAACACAAATTTGACGGAACCATTGGTTTGGTACAGAATAATTATGTGCAAGGCAGTTATTTAGAGGAAGGACAAAAATGGCCCAATAATGTCTTTGGTGGAATTATGGGTTCTGTAGGAAAGACAGATGGGCAGTATGGTATGTGGAGACCGTTTTGGTCTAAATCTTCCAACTGTGTCATCAGTTATGTATCTGCCCATGATAACCTTACTTTGTGGGATAAACTGACAGAAGGTTTTGGGAAAAACTATACCTCTACCGATGATAAATTAATAAAAATGAATAAAATGGCAGGAAGTGTTGTCCTTACATCAAAAGGTGGCGTGTTCATACAAGCGGGCGAAGAGTTTGCAAGAACCAAAAATGGAGACGATAATAGTTATGCATCATCAGATCATGTGAATAAAATTGATTGGAACAGAGTAAATACGTATTCTTCTGTTCAAAAGTATTATGAAGGCATGATAAAGATTCGTAAGGCATTTTCCGGTTTCCGCTCCGTAACAACAAGAAGTGGAGATAACTGGAATCCAAACAATAATAATTTGGAGTGGATTAATAAGGATCAAAATGGTCTGGTTGCATTTTATGAAACAAACAGTGTAGAGGGTGAGTGGAATAGAGTTGCTGTGTTAATAAACAATGCAACTTCGGATACAACCGTTAATTTATCCAAATCTAATAATTGGGTGATAATTGCAGATGGAACAACGGCAGGTTTGGAAAAGATAAAAGAAACAGGTTCTAATGTGACAATTCCCGGCAAATCAGTTGTAGTAGCACTTCCAAAGGATACTTTTGAAGCATGTAACATTTCGGAGAATAAAGAACCAAAGATTTTGGTAGATAGTTCTTATGAAGTGGCAGAGGGAGAAAGTTTATCTTTTACAGCGCAAATTTCTGACCCGGATGGGGATTCTTTAACCGTAAATACCACAGGTATGTCCAGTATGTCAGGTGCGACATTTAATGCATCTACAGGAACATTTCAATGGACAAGTGCAGTTGCAGGAAACTATACATTTACGCTAACAGTAACCGATGGTAAAGCTACAGTAACAAAGAACATAACCGTTACGGTAACGGAAAAGACAACAGTTCTTAAGAATCTGATTGCAGAGATTGAACAGACAGGTTATCCAAAGATTCAATATACAGACAATGTGTGGACAGCGTTTGATAATGCTTTGAAACAGGCGAAGAATGTAGTTTCGGATGGTGAAAGAGACGATGCCAAAATACAGGCGGCTTACAACCTTTTGAAAACTACTTATGAAGTACTAAAGAATGAAGCACAAGCAAGGACACAATTGGAGAGTGTACTCGAGCAAGGAAAAACAAGACTTGCAATTGCCAAGGCTGATGCAGCGAACTATGATGTGGCAGCAATTGAAGATTTAGAAACGGTAGTTGCTGATGTCACAGAGTATTTAAAAACAGCTCATGAAGTAACTAGTTATGAAAGTAACACAGACGATTTAGAAGATGCGATAAAGGCTTGTGTTTCGCTAAAGGCGAATCCAACCATTCGTGTAAAAGCTAGCGATTGGAGTTCTCCGGCAATTTACATTTGGCAAGGTTCAGGAGATGGTGCAACCAAGCTTGCAGGAGATTGGCCGGGAACAAAATTGACAACAAAGGATGCAGAAGGCTGGTATGTCTATGAGTTGCCGGAGAATACAACAGGATATTCATTGATTGTAAATGATGGTGTTATGAATACGGCAACCCAGACGTCGGATATTACCGGTATCAATGGAAGTGTGGACGTTACGGTCACTTCTTTTTCCGGTAAGACTTGTACCTATACAAAGACAGAACATGAAGTGGGAAGTGGTACACCCAAAGTAGATAAGAGCCACTTAGCCTCTGTTGTGGAACAGGCAGAACAGCTCATACAGGAGAAGCCGGACAGTGCAATGATTAGTGAATTAACCACATCTACCACATTAGCAAAAATGGTTTATACCAATGAAGAGGCATCTCAAGTAGAAGTTAATCAGGCTGTGAGAACTTTAAAACAAGCCATAAAGGTAGTGCAGGAAGAAAAGGAACTAATTCCACCAAATGCGCCAACCGATATGACAGTGACCGATTCTGTAGGAAAAGTGTCAGATATTCCATTAAGCACAGGATGGGAATGGGCAGATGAAGACAAAAATAAGAGCGTGGAAAGTGGAAGTACAATTACTGTAACTGCGATATATACGGGTAATGATAAAGAGAACTATCAGAACACAGAGGTGGAAGTAAAGATTACTAAAAAGGTTACCACTTGTCAGCACAAGGACACAAAAATCATAAACGCAAAAGAAGCAACCTGTAAACAAGCAGGATATGAAGGGGATCTTTATTGTAATGATTGTACTCAAATTATTCAGTACGGTGCGGAAATTCCAACAAAAGAACATCAGTGGGATGAGGGTACGAACTTAGGAAATGGCAGTGTTCAATATGTATGCGGTTTGTGTACGGAGACAAAAATAGAAACCATATCTTGTTCATTTGACGTTTTGGTCTATACAGAGGAATATGTGTATGATGGCACGGAAAAGAAACCATCGGTTGTTGTGATGGATGGTGATAAAGTGTTGGTAGAAGACACAGATTATTTCGTGGTCTATCAGAATAATATTGATGCTTGCAATAAGGAACAGGCAACAGCAAATTCCAATATACCAACGGTGATTGTTAAAGGAAAAGGAAATTATGTAAATGCCACTATTACAAATGGCACCACTACTTTTTCCATTATGCCAAGAGACTTGAACATGGAGGGGATAAGTATTTCGGATATTACAGAAGAATATACTTATACCGGTAATGCAATAGAACCTGTAATTACAATTGTAGACAGCATAGTATCCATAAAAGAAGAGGATTACACAGTTTCTTATAGCAATCATATCAATGCAGGAACCGCAACTGTAACCATAACCGGAACAGGGAATTATAAGGGTGTGATTAAGAAGACGTTTATAATCCGGAAGGCAACATTTCCGATGAATGTACCTCAAGATATATGTGTATCTGTTGAGAATAAAACAGTTTCTAATGTGGAACTACCTGCTAACTGGAAGTGGTTGGATACAGATAAAGATCAGGTGATAGAGCTTGGAAAGACTCTTTCGGTAACTGCAGTGTATGAAGGCGTAGACAAGGATAATTATGAAAATTTGACTGTGACAATTCACTTGACAGGAATTGATTGTAAACATCTGGATAAATCAAAATACGAAATTAGAGGTAGCGTGTCTGCAACCTGTACAGAAAACGGATATACCGGTGATACGTATTGTGCTGATTGTCAAACAAAAGTTTCTTCCGGTAAAGTGATTGAGGCAACAGGTCATCAATGGGACTTAGGTACAATTACAAAAGAGCCGACGCAAACAACAGATGGTGAAATAATCTATACTTGTGTAACTTGTAAGGAGCAAAAGAAAGAAGTAATCAAAGCTACAGGTGGTTCGACTGATGAAACACAAACAACACAAGCTCCAAAAGAAGGAACAATACTAACAGATTCATTGTCTGGAGGTAGCTATGAAGTGACGTTGTCCGGTCTTACAGGTGGAACTGTAATATATAAGAAACCAATCAATAAAAATGCCAAACAAGTAACAATTCCTGCAACAGTAACAATAAATGGTATTACATACAAGGTGACTTATATTGGAGAAGATGCGTTTAAGAAAAATAAAAAATTGGAAAAACTTACAATTCAAAACAATATAGAAGTAATAGAAGAAAACGCATTTTATGGATGTACAAGCTTGAAGACTGTTACACTTGGAAAAGATGTAGAGGTGATATCAAAAGGTGCATTTTATGGTTGTAAGAACCTTACAAAAGTAACATTAGATAAGAATTTGGTGGTTATTGGTGATAAGGCCTTTTATAAATGTTCGAAGCTAAAAAGTATTACCATTCCATCAAAAGTGAGTAAGATAGGAAAAAGCGCATTTTATGGTTGTAAGAAATTAATGAATATAACCATAAAAACAAAAAAACTTACATCCAAAAAGATTGGTAGTAATGCATTTAGCAAAACTTTTTCCAGTGCAAAGGTAAAGGTTCCAAAGACAAAGCTTAGCGCATATAAAAAATTCCTTTATAAGAAAGGGTTCAATAAAAAAGCAGTGGTTAAATAAAGTGCTGACAATCGGGGCTGTTGCCCTGGTAGATTAATAATCTGCTAGGGCAAATAAGAAAGCTGAAATTTCCGATAAGGAAGAAGACGATGTGTTTTGGGTTACTAAATTTCATATGCAAGGTGGTAAAATTAGAAAAACTGTACTTGCAAGGTAAAGGTCGAAAGATATACTATGCAGTAGAATTGAGGGTATGTTATGGAGTATGGAAGTTCAACAAATTATATGCTTAAATTGATGAAGTCCTTCTGTGATAAACATCTGAATAATTACATGTTTATAAAAAATTATAATACGCTTTTTTTGCCAGAGGATGATATGAGAAAAATTGTAGAGGAGATGAATGAGGAATATTGTTTTCTTTACTACAAATTTCAAAAGCATCAAATGGTAGAACCTTATCAACCATTCTTGGGGTGGATTAAAGAGGTGTATCACAAATATTTTATAGATGAAACACCGGAACAGTTTGTCAAAAATGCTAAGGTGTATCCATTACAACAATATTCTTTTTCACAGTATCTCCGAACCGGAAAGGCTGAGAGAATAGAAGATTTTTTTATTAATGAGTTAGGATATGAAAAAAAGCGAATGTTAGATTCGATTCGCAATCTATATCAGTATATTAGCTCCAGGAAAAAAATCTTTATGGTTATGGAAAGTATTCATTTGACCAATTTATCCGGAATCAATGCATTGTATCATATGATGCTTGGGGTAAATCATGGTAATATTAAAATCTTTGCCACATATAATGAAAGTTATCATATTCCGGATTATATATTAAAAGATTGGAAAAAGTTTATACTGGAAATAGAAAAACAGAATTGCCAATATGAATGGGGGCAGATGGATGCAGCGATTACTGTAGATGCTCAGGATGTTTTTATCCCTTGTGAAGAGTGCGTGGAAGAGTACTTGAAAAAGTCCGCTAATATGTACTATTTTTTGGCTTACGAAGATGCACATTATTATCTGAATATTATTAATGAAAAAATTAATTATGATAGTTTCACAATTTCCAAGGAACAGTATGCCAGATTTTTGCAAATTTTTGCGCTTATTGAGCTTTATAGTAAGAAATATACAAGAGTTTTACAGATATGTGACTATATAGGCGATTTGGCAGATGAACTGAAGGATGACAAATTGTTATATAACTGTAATTATATTTGTGCAATGACACAGTATGGAGTGGAGAAGTTAGAAAGCAAAGTTAGTGGTTATGTACAAACATGTATAGATATTGCAAAGGGGTGGAATGATTCATTAGCGGAGTATAAGCCGGAACTTTTGAAGCTTATTTCAGATTGTAATTACTGGAGGGATATATTTAATGATGATTTTTCTATGGGTATAGGTGAAGAATTCTTAGAACGAACAGAAAAGTTTGGTTTTAAGAATATCCTGGCATATATTTGTATTTATTGTTTTGAATCAGAAGAAAAAGAAGTCTTGGACGCTGCTAAGAATGGAACGGAATTAAAGTATTTTAAGAAGGGTGTAGAATTAGCAACGGAACTTGAGAATTACGATTTGCTTATTTCTGCATATACCAAAAATATTATTGCCTTTTCCAGATGTGGTTGTTATGAATATGTGGAAGAAATGTACCAAAAGAAATTAGAGGCAATTCAAATAGAAAATAATCTATTACGAATGGTGCATACCTATAATGGAATGGGATATAATGCCAGTAAGACGGAAAAGTATCAATTAGCAGAAGAATATTATTGTAAAAGCTTGAATCATTTGTTGGAACTGGAAAATGCAGAAGAAATTGCAATTACCATATACAATAGTGCCCTTAACAAAATGTTGGCGAGGGAATATGCTTATGCTTCAGAAGATTTACTATTACTAACACGAATTATTGATATATTAGGAATACATACTCTTACGATTACTAATCCATCTAAGTTTTATGCCATGCTAGGAATTTGTAGCTTTTATTTAGGGGAAGACTATCGATGTTTTTATTGTTTAAATCGAATGGATGCATATGTATGTCATTTGGACTATGTGGAAGGCAAGGAAAAATATCGATATTGGTATGATGTTTTATTTATGAAGACCCTTCTTCAGGCGATGTTATATGTTCAGGATGGAAAGTTTGAGGAAGCAGAAGAAAAATTTACAAAAGCAAAGTATTATATGGATATAGATAAGGAAAATATTTCTTTTAATTATCCTTTGTATGTACATGAAAAGGCAAAATTTTATGAAATTTTAGGAAAAGAAGAAGAGAGGGAAAGAGTACTAAGGAAAGGTATAGAATTCTGTAATGAAAACAAATTTTATTTGAGAAGTAATATTTTTAGTGCTGCACTTTATAAAGAAAGAGAGGTAGGGAAAAAGGCAATTGCTTTAAAAAGAGAGGTTACCAACGAACAAATTTTGGCAGTAGTTGAGAAACTGGCATTGCAAAAGGAACTGGAGAATAGCAAAAAAGATAATAGTTTTCTTGCGGTTTGGCAAGAACTTTTGAGTAAATGTAAAAATGCAGAAGAGTTTATGCCACAGGCGTTTCGTTTGTTAAAGAATCATTTCAATTTTGACGGAGTTTTCATGATTGGTGTGATGGATCAGCAACCTACAATAGAGTATATGGATTGTCCGGAGGTAGAAAAGGATGTTGATAATGTTACAAGAAGAATTAATAATTTTACAGAAGCTGATTTGCAAAGAATTGCAAAGTATTTTGAGGAAGAACGAAATGTTATTCTAACCAATCGTGTGGAAAAGGGATTTTTAGAATATAAGGAATTACTTGAACTAATTGGATTATATCAAGTAGTTACGTTGTTCGCTGCACCTCTTTATCATAATCAAGGAAAATTAAGTGGTGTTTTGATTGGTTATGTAGAAATGAAAAATTATACAATTGCCAATCGCTTTTTATTAAAAGAACAGGATTTGGTTATTCTTAAATTGGCTAGTGAACAGTTGCATAATGTGTTGGAACGTTTGAATTATATGAGCCTTATTCAGCAGATGAATGGACAGTTGTCCGATATGGCTGTTACCGATTTGCTAACGGGTCTGTATAATCGACAAGGATTTGAAAAGTTAATAAATAGTGCAGAAAATGAGAATGACGTAAATAAAGTGATTTTATACTTGGATTTAGATAATTTCAAATACTATAATGATACCTTTGGCCATGAACTTGGAGATTATGTCTTGATTCGATTTGCGCAAGTATTAACTGATGTTGTGAAGGATCAAGGTTATGCTGTTCGATATGGCGGAGATGAATTTGTTCTTGTTTTTGATCAAAAGGATAAATTTTTTGCAAAAGAGGTAGGGCAAAACATAATTCAGATGATTGAACAAAATGTAATTCCTGCGTTGCGACAAAAGATTGGTGTCGATACAGTAATTCCAAAAGAAAGAGTATTAACGTGTTCTATTGGAATTTCAGAATGTAAGGGATCAGAAAGCATTGCAGAGTCGTTAAATAATGCTGATAAAGCATTATATTATGTCAAAAAAAGTACAAAGAATAGTTGTGTATGTTGGGAGGATTTACAACAATATAATCTATCACCAATTTCGTAACTGTTCAGTAGCGTTACAGTTACAATTGTTTATAAGTAAATAGTGAAATGATTAGGAGAAAGAATATGCAGACAAAATATCGTTTAGGAAGAAGTTCCTTTCGCACATTAGAAGAAGGAATGGAAAAGGAGTGGTTAGTGACAAATGGAATTGGTGGTTTTGCGAATGGTTCTATTATAGGTGCAAATCATCGATTGTTTTCCAGTTATTTGATTGCGTCCTTTCATGCACCGGTCGACAGGAAAATAATCTGGTCAGGTACACATGAGAAGTTAATAATGGATAATCAAAAGGAAGCTGATTTGACAGCACAGGCTCATGTGGGAGAAACAAAGGACGGATACAAGTATTTAAACAATTTTGTATTAGATGTTGTTCCAAGTTATACCTATCAGGTAGATGATGTAATCGTGAAAAAAACAATTGGTATGGCATTTGGAAAAAATGTGACAGCGGTTACTTATGAAATTGAAGCTGGAAAAACAGGTGGACAATTATATGTGACTCCACTGTTCAAATTCACATCACCTGGAGAAGGAGCTACCAAAGAAGAACTTGCTTTTAAAATGGAAATAACAGATAAAAAGCTTACTTTAGTTCCACCGGTGGATAACAATAAAAGAATTCAGTTCCTTACTTCAGAGGGTACTTACTTTGATCGAAAGGAATTGCCGGTTTCCATGGCAACACCGAATTACTTAATTGAAGAAAATACGTATTATCCTATCGAAAATAGAACCGGTTACAGAGGACTTGATAATCACGCAACACCATATGATGTGGTTGTTTCTTATAAACCATATGAGAAAAAGAAATTCTTCTTATTATGTGGTGCATGGGATCTAGAAGACGGAAGTCTGGAAGAATATTTGGATCAGGCAGACGGATTTGCAATCGTAGAAGAATGCAAAGAAAGAGTGTATGGTTTAATGGACAAGATGCCGGAGGATTCTTTTGCGAGACGTTTGGCATGGAGTGCAGATCATTTTATTGTGGAGAGAGAATCTACAGGTTTAAAAACAGTATTAGCAGGTTATCCATGGTTTATGGATTGGGGAAGAGATACCATGATTGCTTTACAGGGATTGACTCTTTGTACCGGAAGATTTCAGGATGCAAGAGAAATATTGGAGTCTTTCAGCAAATATGTAAAAGATGGAATGATTCCAAATGTATTTCCGAATAGTGCAAAGGAAGAACCAATGTATAATACCATTGATGCGTCTTTGTGGTATTTTTATTCCGCTTACAAATATATTGAATACACCAATGATTACGATTTTGTAAAAGAGAAATTGTATTCTTGTTTGAAGGACATCATTGAGGCTTACAAAAACGGTACACATTTTTCCATTAAAATGGACGAGGATGGATTGGTTCAAGGTGGTAGCGATTTGGATCAGCTTACATGGATGGATGTAAGAGTCGGTGATTTAGTAGTGACTCCAAGACATGGAAAAGCGGTAGAAATCAATGCGCTTTGGTATAATGCTCTTAGAATTATGGAAATGTTTTCTGAGAAATTTGGTGAAGATGCATCCTATTACAACAATATGGCAGAGCAGGTGAAAAAGGTATATGCAGATACCTTCTGGAATGAAGAGGAAGGTTGCCTGTATGATGTGGTAACAAAAGACCAAAAAGACGGCGCTGTTCGTCCGAATCAGATTTGGGTGGTTTCTTTACCATTCTCATTGTTAAGTAAAGAACAGGAAAAACAAATTGTAGATACTGTGTATGAGCAGTTGTACACTCCGTATGGAATGAGAAGTCTTTCCAATAGAGATGCAGAATACAAAAAAGAATACATTGGCAAGTTGTTAAACAGAGATTTGGCATATCATATGGGAACTTCGTGGGGCTTTATTTCCGGTGGTTTTATTACAGCGTATTGTAAGGTGAATGACTACAGCAAGGATGCAATCGAAAGAGCTGAAGAGATGTGTCGTTGCTTTGAAGACCATATGCAGGATGGATGTTTGAATGGTATTGCAGAAATCTTTGATGGTGATTTTGCATGTACATCCAGAGGATGCTTTAACCAGGCATGGAGCATTGGTGAAGTGTTAAGAGCTTATATGGAAGATGTACTTCCTCATAAGGAATAATTTCAAGAAGCTCTATCTAAAATAAATGCAGATATAGGTTTTCTGCTGTTCTGATTTTAAAAAACAACACAAAAAGTCGTTTCTATGATATTATTAACATATCATGGAAACGACTTTTTTTGCCTACAAATGAGGCTGTTACGAAGGAGGAAAAGTTAAATGAAACGAACAATAGTAGCGAGTATTCTATTAGCAATCAGTTTGATGACTACCGGTTGTATTTGGTATGCCGGTAGAGGCAATTACATAAATGAAGAAGAAATGTATGAGGATGAAAGCCATGACAATGTATCAAATGATAAAAAAATACTTTAGCATATCTTGTGTGGTTGTGATATTTGGAGCTCTTATACCGTTAGCCAATACGCAGGCTGAGGAAACAAATTCATATTTTCAAGAATCATTAGAGGAGCTGGATAATCCGGAAAGAGGATTTTATGAGCCAGTTGGTTATGAGATGAAAGTAAGCGGTAATAAAATTCTTAACTTGAAGTATAACTTGATTCATTTGAGAGTTGGAATCGGTGCTTTTTCGAAAGCGGTAAATGGTAGCGAAGATTTACCGTTTACGCAAGACATGTTAGACGCATTAGATGGGACGTTGAAAAATGTAAAGAAGAATGGTGGAAGTGTCATTATACGTTTTGCGTATGATGATTTTGACGGTACGAAGGATTTAGAGCCATCTATGGACATGATGTTATTGCATATCACTCAGTTGAAAAGTGTTTTTGAACAAAACAAAGACGTCATAGCCTACGTAGAATTAGGTTTCTTTGGACCATGGGGCGAGATGCATTCCAGTGAAATTTGTACAACGGATAATGTGTCAATCGTATTAGATGCTATGTTAGAAGCTGTACCGGAAGATATTACCATTGGTGTTCGTACACCAAGATACTATGCCAAATGGGCAAATCTAGAAAGAAAAGAGCTGCATTTGGATATAACCCAGAAAGGAACTGACGCATATCGGGTTGGTTTATATAATGATGGCTATTTAGGATCGGAGACGGATTTGGGTACTTTTTCTAATCGTGAGATTGAAACAGCATGGCTTTCCAATCAGGCACGTCACACTTTTTACGGTGGTGAGGTGGTTGCCAATCGGGCAGAAGGGGAACCGCTTAATACCGTAGCCTATATGTCTCAGGAAGCATTTAAAACCCATACAACGTATTTGAACCTTTATTGGAATAATACCGTAATAGATAGTTGGAAAAAAGAAATCTATCAAGGAGAAGATGCTAGATATCAGGGGCAAAGTGGGTATACCTATGTTGCAAATCATTTGGGATATCGTTATGTATTGAGACAATGCCAGATGGATTCGCAGGTGCGTCAGGGACAAAGCTTCAATCTTGATATGAACATAGAAAATGTCGGTTTTGCTAATTTGATCAATGGTAAAAAGGTCTCTGTTTTGTTGGAAGGAGTAAATAATACGTATGAGATTGTAACTGACATAGATCCTAGAACATGGAATTCAAAAGAGCTTACGAATGTCAAGAAACAAATTATGTTGCCGGACAATATTGCGACTGGGGAATATAAAGTTTATTTTAGAATATCTAAGTATGGAGATTATACATCGGATAATAATTATCAGTGTATTCAGTTTGCCAATGACGGAATCTGGAAGGAAACAATTGGAGCAAATGAGCTTGGCAGCATTTGTGTGTTAGAACGACAAGAGTCAGGGGTGGCACCGGAAGAGTCGGAAACAAAACCGGAACAACCGGGACAAACGCTGGAAGAACCGGAGACAAAACCAGAAAAACCAGGTGAAACACCTGGCATATCAGGAGATGGGGAAACAGAATTAAAGGAGGATATCTCTCCTGGTTTATTAGTAAAAGGAATTACTATTAAAGGAATTAGTAAAAAGATTGCCTCAGGCAAAAGGATACAACTTAAAGCAACGGTTTTACCGTATGATGCTACAAATCAAACTTTGAAATGGACAAGTAGTAATAAGAAGTATGCGACAGTAAGTCGGGATGGGCTTGTAAAAATAAAAAAAGCAGGAGCCGGACATAGTGTTACGATAAAGGCTATGGCAACAGATGGAAGCAAAATAACCGCACGATACAAGATAAAAATCATGAAAAAAGCTGTAAAGAAGCTGACGGTTAAGGTTTCTAAAAAGGAAGTGAAAGCGGGAAAAACAATCAAGATAAAAGCAACGGTTTCACCTACTCGGAATGTAAATAGTAAGCTTAAATATATAAGTAGTAACACTTGCTATGCAACAGTTAATCAAAAAGGTATTATTAGAACAAAGAAAGCAGGCAAAGGAAAAACGGTTAAGATTCAGGTTATGACCACAGATGGAAGTAATTTAAAAAAGACTATAAAAATAAAAATCAAGTAAAATTATGATAGAAGGGAATGTATTATGGAGAGAGTAATGACGGTTAATCAAACTGAATATAGAATTGTACAACTGTTGGGGCGTGGAAAAGGAGGATACTCTTATCTGGTTGAAAGAGAAGGACAGTTTTATGTGCTGAAACAGATTCACCATGAGCCATGTGAATACTATTCTTTCGGTAATAAAATTGAATCAGAAAGAAATGATTATCAAAGATTGTTGCAGACAGGAATTAGATTACCTAAAATGCTGGATATTGATATTTCCAACGAGAGAATTCTCAAGGAATATATTGAAGGTCCTACAATTTACGACATGGTTAAAAGCGATACTATGGAAGAAATATATCTGGAGCAAGTGCGGGAAATGGCAAAAATTGCCCATTCTGCAGGATTGAATATTGACTATTTCCCGACCAACTTTGTGGTTCAGAATGGGCTCATTTATTATATTGATTATGAATGTAATGCTTATATGGATGAATGGAACTTTGAAAACTGGGGCATCAAGTATTGGTCTAAGACACAGGACTTTATTGACTATGTGGAAAGCCATTAGATTCTTTGACCATATATTATGATGGTGAGATGAATAAGCAAAATAATGAGTGTCATAAGAATACTACAAGCAGTTCATCCACCTCTTTTTGCGAAATATGATTAAGGATATGCCGAATCGTATACACTCTTCTAAGGAAAGAAGAAAATACACATAATAGATTGGCAGTTCCAATACAAATGCGGACAGTAATCCCAAAGGAACACCGAAGCACCATGTACCGATTATGTCAATGAACATAACATATTTGGTCTTTCCACCACTTCGGATGATACCACCACCGAGTATCATGTTGAGAACTTTGAATGGTGCGACCATGGCATATGCAAGCAAAATCTGTTTTGTCAATTGTTTGACGATTTCATCTACCTGATAAATTTCCACATATATAGAACTGGTTAAAATGATAACAACAGACAGCATGACAGATCCAATTACACCATAAAGGATGAGTTTTTTTGATGCTACATAAGCGTCTACATATTCGGAATTTCCTAGCTTTTTGCCGACTATGATACTTGCTGCCTGAGCCAGACCACAAAGTGCACCAATCATTAGTCCCTGTATGGGGTTGATTAATGTGATGGCGGCACTGGAATTGGTTCCCATATGTCCGTAGATTGCGGCGTATACATTTTCTCCCAGACTCCAGGCAACTTCGCATACAAGAATAGGAAGTAGCATAGCAAAATATTGCTTCCAGTTGAATTGTGTATTGGTTGTTTTGGGTTTTAGTGATTTTGCTAAAATAGAATTCTTTTTAGGCATCATTAATATCATTAAAATAAAATTAATATATTGCGAAATAACGGTTGCAATCGCTGCTCCTTTAACGCCCATTGGAGCAAATCCTAATTTTCCGAAGATAAACACATAGTTTAGTACTGTGTTTGATATAGCAGATAGGATACTTGCGTATAAAGGGAGCTTTGGGTTTTCTGTGCAACGTAGTAAGGTTGATAGTAACGTTGCTCCAGCCAATGGGATAAATGTTCCTGTGATTAATATAAGATATGCTGCTGCTGCTTGTTTGGTTGCAAAATCCTTTGTATATACGCCCATAATCTGCTCGGGAAATAACGTACAAAGAATTGAAAAAATGCCTACGATAATAGCACAAAGAAACAAATTGGTGTAGAAGCTTTGTTTTACTTTTGCCGTATTTTTTTGACCTAGGTATTGTGAAATCATAATTCCGGCAACAGCACCGATGGCAGAAATTATTACGGAGAAAATGGATACAAACTTACCTGCAAATCCAACACCAGCGATATTGGCGCTACCTAGTTGGCCAATCATAATTTGATCAATTATACTAAAAGAAGACTGGAGCATAGATTGCAAAGCTACGGGGATTGCAAGATTACATACGGTTTTGAAAAAGTTGTCATTCTTATACATATAAAACCCTCCTAAGTTTCAATAAGATTTTGGAATCTTTTTTGCATATGTATTTCCTACTATGTTTTCATTTTACTTTCCGTTTTCTTGCATTTCAAAGGTTAAGTATGTAACCCGATACAAAATAAAGAAGCTATATTTATGCACAATCCATAAATATAGCTTCTTGTTATTTTGGCTTTTTTGATGTACTGTTTCGTATTACCAATGAAACCGGAAGTTTGATTTCTGTTTCAATATCCTTATTTTCTTTCAGTTCCTGCAATCTTTGAATGGCGAGTTTGGCACGCAAAGCTCCATTTTGTTTTACAGTTGTTAGTGTAGGACAGAATAGCTGACACATAGAAATGTCATCAAATCCGGCAACGGAAATAGCATCAGGAACAGCTATTCCTTGTTGGTTCAAAAAGCATATCATATCGATAGCATAATAGTCAGAAACAGCGAAAATTGCAGATGATTTTTTGATTAAATTAAGATTTTCTCTATAAAATTTCCAACGTGGTTCCTTCTGCATAGGGATAAGCAAAAAGTCGACGCATTCAGACGCAAAACCATCATAAAATCCTTGGATTCTATCTTGATCCACACCTATTTTATTGTCAGAAATACAAAGACATCTTTTGTGTCCCAGTTCTTTAAAATGGTTTCCTACTTGATAACCACCATCATAATTATCTATCGTAATATTCAAAATACGTTCCGGTTTCTCGCAAATGCCGTCATATATTGCAAAAGGTATTTTCATATGACTTCTTAAATACATATAATCCTGTGTGCAAAAGCCGATTACAACAATTCCGTCCATATTCCACATGGAAGAAAATTGAATAATTTCTTCGGCACATTTTGCCTTTTTAATCATCATAAACTGACCGTTTTTTTCTATTTCTGTAGATAGATGATTAAGGGAGGATGAAATGAAAAAATCATCGAGTGTATGCCCCTCGTATTTTTCGTGGTCATTTACAAAAACACCTATTATCTTAGATGAATTTTGAGCTAATAGAATGTCTGCCATGTTTGGAAGATATTCACGTTTTTCAAGTAATTCTGTTACCCGCTTTACTGTTTCGTCAGAAATCTTTCTTGTTTTTCCGTGAATGACATTTGAAACGGTTGCCGTGCTTAATCCTAATTCTTCGGCAATATCGCAAATTCTTACCCGTTGTTTTTCCATAATCGATGCTCCTCTGAATGTTGTGGTAGTGTTTTGTGAGTTTTTATCATTCTATACAATCAACGTATTTAGGTCAAGGGTGATGTTGTATTGACAAAAAACTATAAGATGAAGGTTGTATTAAAGTCCTTTTTTTATGGAAAATATAGCATATTTGTGTTATACTAGTTATAATATTGTGTTCAGAGTGTTGAGTTACACGATAATGGATGCGAAATTCAGCGAAAAGGAGACTGCAAACGTGGTTCGTGAAGAAAATGTAAAGCTTATGAGCAGGATTGCTATTTATGAGAAACATGATGGCAAGGCTGAGATTCCGATGAGCGGTTATTACAAGAGTGATTACGTTAGAATGAATGTTTTGAAATCGGTTGTATCGGCAACAATTGCTTTTGTTATATTGGCGGCTTTGATAGTGATATATAATTTGGATTATATATTAATTAACCTTTTTAAAATTGATTACAAAAGTTTAGGTTTAGGGATTGTAGTATTATATGCTGTTTGTGTCTTGGTATATTGGATTGTGGCTCGAATCGTATATGCTATAAGGTATGAAAAGGCTAGGCCGAATATTATTGAATATAACCAGAATCTCAAGAAATTACAGGAAGAAAGTCAGAAAGAGATATTGAAGGCTATGAAAGGAGTGGTGATTAATGACGACTTTATTGAGTTTTAGGGATAATGTTAAAACATTTTTAGGTCATTATGATTTTATTGTAACTCCGATTCTGAAAGGTATATTTGCTTTTTTCTTGCTTTTGATGCTGAATAACCAGATGGGATATTTCGCAGCTCTGGATAATGTGGTGTTATTATTAGGTATAGCATGTGTGTGCGCATTTTTGCCGAGTGAAATGTTAGCTGGAATTGGATATGTAATTGTAGTATTGCATTCGATGAAAGTGTCGATTGAAGTAGGTCTTTTGGCAGTGGCATTGATATTGATATTTTATTTTGCCTATATGCGTTTTTCTCCAAAGACTGGGATCATTGCGTTGGTTATTCCGATGTGTTATACCTTACATATTGTCTATGCTATACCGATTGTGTTGGGAGTCTTGGTTGGTCCGGTTGCAATTGTTCCGGCAGTGTTTGGTGTAATATTGTATTATTATCAAACCGGATTAGTAGATGTTTCTAATATGTTGGCTACTGCAACGGAAGATGAAGCGGTACAAGGTTATCAGTATATAATTGCGTTGTTGGTGGATAATAAGTTTATGTTATTAACAATTGTTGCATTTGCTTGTGTGATTTTGATAACGTATTTCATTTATCGTCTATCTTTTTCTAATTCATGGATTGTAGCAATTGTTGTGGGCGGTCTTTTAAATGTTGTAATGTTTCTTGCTGGAAGTGTTACGCTTGCTGTAAAGGTAGAATTATCTTCTATATTACTTGGGAGTTTGGTAGGGATTTTAATTGCGGTAGTGCTACAGTTTTGCAAGGGGATTGTGGATTATCAACGAACAGAAATTCTTCAGTTTGAGGATGATGATTATTATTACTATGTGAAAGCGGTTCCGAAGTTATCGGTTTCGGGAATGAACAAAAGTGTGAAACATATTAATTCAAAAACACATAATAAGATGGAGTGATTAAGAATTGGAACAGATTATGAATTATTTAAGGACCTATTTTGATTGGTTCTATATTCCAAGAATTACAATTACAGATGTGATAGAGATTATTATCATTGCGCTTTTGATTTATAACGTTATGCTATGGTTTCAAAAGACAAGAGCATGGACATTGATTAAAGGCATTCTTGTGGTATTGTTGTTTGCCGGTGTTGCGTTGGCATTTCAGTTTAATACTATTTTGTGGATTTTGAAGAATACTATCAGTGTTGGTGTTATTGCAGTCATTATCATTTTTCAGCCGGAGTTTCGTAGAGCGTTAGAACAACTAGGGAGACGAAATATATTATCTTCTCTTTTGAATAACGAAGATAATCGTACCCGGAAGCTTGACAAGAAGGTTCTTAATGAAATTGCCAAAGCAGCATATGCAATGTCAGAAGTGAAGACTGGTGCTTTGATTGTAATTGAACAAGATGTGCGCCTGGGGGATTATGAAAGAACAGGTATTTCGATTGATGCAGAAATAAGTAATCAACTTTTACTTAATATTTTTGAACACAATACGCCACTACATGATGGAGCGGTATTGATTCGTGATAATCGTATTGCCAGTGCGACTTGCTATTTGCCATTATCGGACAATTTGGATATTAGTAAGGCACTGGGAACTAGACATCGTGCAGCGATTGGTGTGAGTGAGGTTTCGGATAGTATTACTGTGATTGTGTCGGAAGAGACAGGGGCTGTTTCGTTGGCACATAATGGGGCTATCATTCGTAATATACCTAGAGATAAATTCCTGGATAGAATTAATGAGCTTAGAAAAGAAGGCTCTGTTACCCCGAAAATGAAGTGGTGGAAAGGTTTTGGTAAGCATGGAAAAAAGGAATCTTAATAATTTTGGGTTGAAAGTAATTTCTCTTATCATTGCTGTTGTTGTGTGGATTGTTGTGGTTAATGTGGATGATTATAAAACAACAAAGCAAATTTCGGGAATAGAAATTGAATTTATTAATGGTTCTGCAATTACGGAAAAGAATAAGGTGTATGAGGTTCCGAAAGGAACAACAGTGGATATTGTTGTTAAAGGTAAGCGTAGTGTTGTAGAGAAATTGACAAGTGAAGATTTTAAAGCAGTTGCAGATTTATCTAAGATGTCAGTTACGAATGCGGTTGCAGTGAAAGTTTCTACTGTGAGCAGTTATATTGGTAGGGAGTTAACGATTACTTATAAGGATAATGCGATTGTTGTTGCGGTAGAGGATAAGTTAGAAACACAGTTTCCGATTACGGTTCAAACTACGTCTGATGTAGCAGAAGGATATGCAATTCGTAACAAGGTAGCTACACCGAATTTGATTACAGTAGAAGGTGCGGAGAGTGTTGTTAAGAATATTCGTGAGGTGGTTGTCAATGTAGACGTAAAAGGTGCGAATCAGAATTTATCTGCTGTGGCTACGCCAATATTTATTGATGGTAATGGTGAAATAATCGATTCAGGTAAGTTTGAATATGATGTAGAAGAAGTAGAAGTCTATGTAGAAGTAATGAAAACAAAAGAGCTTTCGGTTAAGGTTTCAGGAAAAGGGAAATTGCGTGACGGATATGCGATTGCCAGCATAGATTATCAACCGACAGCCATTGAGGTGGTTGGTGAACCGACGGATTTAGCTAGGGTAGAAGAGATAATAATAGATGATATTGATGTAACAGATTGTTATAAGGATTTGGAAACCGCAGTGAATATTGTTGATTATCTTCCGACGGGGATTTCGTTGGTAGGTGTCAATCAGGAAATTATGATTAAGATTGTTATTGAGAAAGTGGAGGAGAAAGCATTTCGCTTGGAATCAAATGACATTAATATTGTTGGTAAACAAAGTGGATTATCTTATACCTTTAAGGAGCCGAATGGTTATAGTTTGGCAGTCCGAGGATTGAAAGATAAGTTAGAATCTTTGGAAATTACGAATTTGATTCCAAGTATTGACGTAACGGGTTATGGACCTGGAACTTATACATTTGAAGTTAATTTAAGAAGTATCAAAGGTGTTGAAGTTTTAGATACGTTGACTGTGGAATTAACGATAAGCAATCAGGAGTAGTTTAGGAGGGGTACTATGGTAGCGCAAAAAATAGTGGTTGCTAAAATTTCGGGTTTGCATCTTCGGCCCGCAGGGAAAATTTCGGAGACTTGCTTACAATATGCTTGCAAGATTCAGATAAAAAAGGGGGACTGTGTTGCAAACGCAAAAAGTGTATTGGGATTGTTAGCTGCGAGAGTACGACAAGGTGATGAGATTGAAATTATCTGCGACGGAGCGGACGAGCAGAAGGCTCTGCAAGCGGTAATTGAAGTAATCCAGAGTGATAAATGATTCCCGAACATGTTGCTTATCGAATAGGGATGTAAGTGTTAACAATTTGATGCGTGATAGAAGGGGGTCTTGCAATGTTACATGAAGAGTCGCAAGAATCAATTGTTCGATTTAAAGAAATTGTTTTGGAAAGTGACAATATTGTATTTTTTGGTGGCGCAGGAGTGTCCACAGAAAGTGGGATTCCGGATTTTAGAAGTGTGGATGGATTATACAATCAAAAGTATATGTATCCTCCGGAAATCATGGTAAGTCATAGTTTCTATCGTGATCATACAGAGGAATTCTTTGACTTTTATAAGAATAAGATGATTGCGTTGGAAGCAAAACCCAATGCTGCACACTTGAAATTAGCTCAACTAGAAAATGAAGGTAAGGTTAAGGCAGTGATTACCCAAAATATCGATGGTTTGCATTACGCAGCGGGTAGCAAGGAAGTTTTGGAATTGCATGGAAGTGTGCATCGCAATTATTGTGAGCGTTGTAGGAAGTTTCATTCTGTAGAATATATTATGAAGGCAAAAGGCGTTCCTATATGTGAATGTGGAGGAATTGTTAAACCGGATGTTGTTTTGTATGAAGAAGGATTGGATTATGAAACGATGCAGAAGACAAAGCGGTACATACAAGAGGCAGAGGTTCTGATTATAGGTGGTACTTCTCTTGCGGTGTATCCGGCAGCCGGATTTGTTGATTATTTTAGAGGTAAGTATTTAATTGTAATTAATATGGATGATACAGCCAAGAGCCTAAGAGCGGATTTGACGATTCGTGAAAGGATTGGTGAAGTATTTGAACAGATATAGATAATATAAGTTGTTTAAACGGGCAGAGAAATCTGTCTGTTTTTTAGTTTATTAATAAATATACAAAAAATATGTATAAACAGATAATTTGATTGAGAAAAATTATCGAAAAAGGATAGAAAAAGGTTAGAAAATTCGTAATTTTAGGGCTGTACAAACATAAGTATGTGTTATATAATTTGCTTATGGAAAATCTATTAGCCATAAGGAGAGATTATATGAATGTCAATCTTGAGTACTATAAGATTTTCTACCATGTAGCCACCGAACATAGCATTACTGGTGCTGCCAAGAAGCTCTGCATATCGCAGCCTGCTGTCTCCCAAGCTGTTAAGCAGCTCGAGCAGGGATTGGGAATAGAGCTTTTTACCAGATGTGCGAAAGGTGTCACTTTAACCCGCGCTGGAACTTTGTTGTATTCTTATGTTGGGAATGGTTATGAGACTATTTTGGCAGGTGAAAAACAGCTTACCAAGATGATGAATCTGGAATATGGGGAGGTGCGTATTGGTGCCAGTGATATGACGTTACAGTTTTATCTGCTTCCTTATCTGGAAAGGTTTCATCAGCTATACCCAGAGATTAAGGTTACAGTTACGAATGCCCCGACGCCACAGACCATAGACCACCTGAATCAAGGAAGGATTGATTTTGGGGTAGTGACCAAGCCTATTGAAGTTGATTCGCAATTTGATGTTTTCGAGGTTCGTAAGATTCAGGATGTGTTTGTGGCAGGGGATAAGTTCCAAGAGTTGAAGGGATGTAAGCTTGAATTTGATAAGCTTATGGAATTGCCACTTATTTGTTTGGAAGGGGATACCAGTACAAGAACATATGTAGATAGCTATTTGGCAAGGAATGATGTAGTTGTTATACCGGAATTCGAATTGGCGACCAGTGAGATGATTGTGCAGTTTGCTCGCAGGAATTTGGGTGTGGGTTGTGTTGTGGAAGATTTTGTGAAAGAACAGCTTGCGAATGGAGAGTTGTTCCGGTTGGAGTTTAAGAAAAAGATTCCGGAACGAGAGATGTGTTTGATTGTAGATAATCGAACCAGTATGTCGGTAGCAGCAACGAAACTACGAGAATTGTTAGACAATGAAACGATACACAGTTAATGATGTGTTTTAATAAGCTATTGATGTTTTGCAAGGTGGTATGGATAGAGAATTATAGGTAACTTTGTAGACAAAGATAGCAGGTAAGTTGCTCGCGAAATATATTAGTGAATAGGAGGATTATTATGGAGGCGAATAACACATTTAAGTTAGTGAATGAACTTGGGAAAGAAATTACTTATGTAGGATTGAGTGTAGTGGAGAATCCTGATAACGGACAACGTTACTTAATCTATACAGAGGCAGAAAATGCAAAGGAAGTATCGGGTAAAGAGGTTAATTTGTATGCCTGTATGTATAGTAAAGAGAATGGTAGAATTGTGTTAGATCCGATTTCTACAGAGAAGGAAAAGACTTTGATTAAAACATTTATAGAGAAAAATATTCGTGTTGCATAATGAATTTACCAAGAAAGTGTTTTTGGTATGAGCCTCACTTTAGGATATCTGGAGTGAGGCATTTTTTATGTTATAAGAAATTCTTCTGTGGGGAAATCCTATAACATAAAAATGCTCCGTAAGGATCGCATTGCGGCGGAGTAGAAAAAGTTGCTTGTGCAACCCGCTGCAGGCGGAGAATGTCCAAGTGACATTCTTTCTTATCTTGCGGCATAATCTTTGTTCTGATATGGCACATTAATGGTGTTTTGGGAATAAAGCACAGAAAAACTACATATGGTATAAGAATAGCTTATGGCTAATATCAAAAATATTAATTTTACTTATGTCTGTTTAGAGGTTATACTTTGGTTGAATTATAAAATGCATTTTTATTCATGAATTACTAAAATGGAATGTATAGTTTTTGTGAGTTTCACAAACAACTAATAATTGTATATGTGGAAAGGAATGGTATAAATGATTCAAGCAGTGGTAGGCGCAAACTGGGGAGATGAAGGTAAGGGGAAGATTACGGATATGTTAAGTAAAGAGGCGGATATCATAGTACGCTTTCAAGGAGGTGCTAATGCAGGGCATACCATTATTAACGACTATGGTAAGTTTGCACTTCATACATTACCTTCCGGTGTGTTCTATGAGCATACAACAAGTGTGATTGGGAATGGTGTGGCACTTAATATTCCGATGTTGTTCAAAGAAATTAAGGAACTTATTGATCGGGCTGTACCGATGCCTAATATTCTAGTGTCAGACAGAGCTCAGATGGTAATGCCATATCATATTTTATTTGATGAATATGAGGAAGAAAGACTTGATGGCAACTCATTTGGTTCTACAAAGTCTGGTATTGCACCATTTTATTCAGATAAATATGCCAAAATTGGTTTTCAAGTGGCAGAATTGTTCAACGAGGAGTTGTTGCGAGAAAAGTTAGAGCGTGTTGTGCTACAAAAAAATGTGTTGTTAGAACATTTGTACCACAAACCAGCGTTAAAAGTGGAAGAATTGTTTGGCACAATGATGGAGTATAAATCTATGATTGAGCCATATGTATGCGATGTATCGTCATTTTTGTGGCGAGCAATGCAGGATGGCAAGAATATTTTATTAGAAGGTCAGTTGGGGTCCTTAAAGGATCCGGATCATGGTATTTATCCCATGGTGACATCGTCTTCGACATTGGCCGCATATGGTGCGATTGGGGCAGGAATTCCACCATATGAAATTAAAAAAATTGTTACCGTTGTAAAGGCGTATTCTTCAGCGGTGGGGGCAGGAGTATTTGTAAGTGAAATTTTTGGGGATGAGGCAGATGAATTGAGACGTCGTGGAGGAGATGGCGGAGAATATGGTGCGACTACTGGCAGACCTAGAAGAATGGGTTGGTTTGATTGTGTGGCATCAAAGTATGGCTGTCGTATTCAGGGTACTACGGATGTGGCGTTTACGGTGTTGGATGTTCTGGGCTATTTGGAAGAGATTCCAGTGTGTGTAGGTTATGCAATTGATGGCAAGGTAACAACGGATTTTCCGACAACCGGTTTGCTTGAAAAAGCAAAACCAGTTTTTGAAGTACTTCCGGGTTGGCAGTGTGATATTCGCGGTATTTCAAAATATAAGGATTTGCCTGAAAATTGTAGAAATTACATTGAGTTTATCGAGGAACGGATTGGTTTTCCTGTCACTATGATTTCTAATGGTCCGGAACGCAATAATATTATTTATAGATAGTAGGCGTTTGCGAAACTCAAGTTTATTTTGTAATGCTTGTACAAATTTAACGCACCAACGCAGGACGTTTGCACTTGCCACAATGCGTAACGGTACTAAGTTCGACGGTGTCTCACTAAGTACCGACGGATTGTGAAGCACCTGCTTATGGTACTTGTTAAACTTGTACAAGCAAATAATAGTTTTTGAGAGTTTCGCAATTGCCTATTATATATAGCTATAAGAGGGGGTGATGTAATATGCCTCTCTTTTTTTGTTGGTATTTTGAGGAAAATAACGTATAATAAGTGTCATACAACAAGCGAATCTGTTTGTAAACATAGCTTGTTGACGATAGATTATGAATGTTAAGGAAGAGAAAAATGGAACATACTGTTAAGAAAAGTAAGACGAATCGTCTGGTAATGCGAAGTGTTGCAAGTATTTTTATTGTGATTGCAGTGGCGAGATTTGTGTATTTAGTGGTTGGAGAAGGCGATAAGAGTGTGTTTATAACGCTGCTATGTGTGGGGTGTCTGCTATATGGAGGGAATATCTTGTGGCAGACCATGAAACCGCAAGCATATGATATTACATATGTTTTTTTGGACAAGACAATGACTTTGAAAATGCACAAAAAAGAGAAAACAATATCCTATGATGAGATTACAGATATGGGGTATGTGGTTCCGAATGAAAGCTTAGATTATAGCATTATTCAGCTATATATAGGTAAGGAACAATATGTGATACCGTTTGCGGAGAATGCTCATGTGGGTGAGGCATTGTATGGAATGCTTAAGTTGAAGAAAGAAGAAGCAGAGCAAAGTATGCAGAAAAAATAGGGTATAAGTAAATGTGACAAGGGTGCACTTGTGGAAGAAAGGTTTAAGGTGTGAGAGCAGGTGTAAATAATGATAGAGCAGATTAAGAAATATACGAAGACGAAATGGCTTGGGACTAACATAATATATGAAGAATTGATGGACTCCACTAACACACGTGCAAAGATGGTTGGTGGGGAAAATGTGATGAAACAAGCGGTCGTTGTTGCTAAAAGACAGACTGCAGGACGTGGTAGAAGAGGACGTAACTGGATTTCTCCGGAAGGGAATTGTTATTTTTCAATACTAATAAAACCGGATATACAGGTGGAGAATGCACCTGTCATTACGTTGGTTGCTGCTTTGGCATTAACGCAGGCTATTAAAAATGTGACGGAATTGGATACACAAATCAAATGGCCTAATGATGTGGTTGTGAACGGAAAGAAATTATGCGGTATTCTGACGGAAAGTAGTGTTGGGAATGATGGTTTGGAATATGTGGTAATCGGGATAGGTATTAATGCAAATCAAAAAAGATTTGATTTGGAACTAGAGTCTATGGCAACATCCATTATTCTTCAAACGAACCAAATGGTAGACTGTGCACATATGATTGGAGAGTTTTTGAATTGCTTTGAAAATACATTTGAAGTATTTTTGGATAAAGAAGATATGACGGACTTAATGGACCGATATAACTCGCTATTGGTTAATCGCAATCGGGAGGTTCGTATTATAGACCGAGGTGAACGAATTGGAACGGCGATTGGTATTAATGAAAAGGGAGAATTATTGGTTTGTGGTGCAGATGGTGATGTGGAAACTGTTGTTTCTGGAGAGGTGTCTGTAAGAGGGCTGTATGGTTATGTGTGAGTGTTATTTGTAGAATTATCAGAGGTCGTTTATTATAATGATATAATATAAGAGTTATAAATACGAGGTTGGCTATAACGAAAGTACCTTAATTATATTAAGTTGATGTGTGAAACAACTTTCAAAAATTAATGGCGCATTTAATAAAGTTAAGAGTGTAGAATACTTTTCCTTATTAAATTTATTTAAAACTTTCGTATCTTGCAAAAATTAAGTTACTTTACTATAATATAGAACAGTTGAGGATGCTAGTAAACATATATATTTTAAGGAGGAAATTGATATGTCATATGTTGATGAGGTGCTTGCACAGGTTAAAGAGAAAAACGCAAATGAGGCTGAGTTTTTGCAAGCGGTAGAAGAGGTTTTAAATTCTTTAAGACCTGTAATTGATGCGAATGAAGAATTATACAGAAGAGAAGCTGTTTTGGAAAGAATTACTGAGCCAGACAGAATGATTATGTTCAGAGTTCCATGGGTAGATGATAATGGGCAGGTTCAAGTTAATAGAGGTTACCGTGTACAGTTTAATAATGCAATTGGACCATACAAGGGTGGATTGAGACTTCATCCATCAGTAAATCTTGGTATTATTAAGTTTTTAGGTTTTGAGCAGATTTTCAAAAACTCACTTACAAGCTTACCAATTGGTGGTGGTAAAGGTGGTGCTGATTTCGATCCTAAGGGTAAATCTGATAGAGAAATTATGGCATTTTGTCAGAGTTTCATGAACGAGCTTTACAAATATATTGGTGCTGATACAGATGTACCTGCTGGTGATATCGGAACAGGTGCAAGAGAGATTGGCTACATGTTTGGTCAATATAAGAAGATTCGTGGTGTGTTTGAAGGTGTTTTGACTGGTAAGGGCTTAACTTACGGTGGTTCTTTGGCTAGAACACAGGCTACCGGATATGGATTGTTATACTTTACAAGAGAGATGCTAAAGAGCAACAACAATGATATTGCAGGAAAGACAATTGCCGTTTCTGGTGCCGGTAATGTTGCTATCTATGCTATCGAAAAGGCACAGCAGATGGGTGCTAAACCTGTAACATGTTCAGATTCGACAGGCTGGATTTATGATCCGGAAGGAATTGACCTTGCGTTATTGAAGGAAATTAAAGAGGTTAAGAGAGCACGTCTTACAGAATATGCTGCAGCTCGTCCAAGTGCTGAGTATCATGAAGGTAAAGGTGTATGGAGTGTGAAGTGTGATATTGCTCTTCCATGTGCTACTCAGAATGAACTTCATTTAGAAGATGCTAAGCAGTTAGTTGCGAATGGTTGTATGGCAGTTGCTGAAGGTGCTAATATGCCTACAACATTAGATGCTACTAAGTATTTACAGGAGAATGGTGTATTGTTTGCACCTGGTAAGGCTGCTAATGCTGGTGGTGTTGCTACATCTGCATTGGAAATGTCTCAGAATTCAGAGAGACTTTCTTGGAGCTTCGAAGAGGTTGATTCTAAGTTGGAAGGCATTATGATTAACATTTTCCACAATTTAGATGATGCAGCTAAGCGTTACGATAAGGCTGGCGATTATGTGGTTGGAGCGAATATTGCAGGCTTTGAAAAGGTTGTTACGGCTATGATGGCACAGGGCGTGTGCTAATTCAATATAATATTGCAATGCTTATTACCCTCGGAAATTATTATTTCCGGGGGTTTTTGTTTTGTGAGAAAATTTAATGAAAAATGTTCTGGTTATTTAGCTTATCTGTGGCTAATAGTGCTGAAAGTATATGAATAGTTTTATGATCTATTGGAAAACTTAATACAGAGAGTATTAGTGTCTTGTTGGTTTGCTTAAAAAGGAGTTGAAATAAATGAAAGACAAGATTTTTGGAGTTTTGCAACGTGTCGGACGAAGTTTTATGCTTCCTATAGCCATTCTTCCGGTTGCGGGATTATTGCTGGGAATAGGTAGTTCATTTACGAATGCTACGGTGTTAGAAACGTATGGTTTGATGGGAATTATGGGTCCTGGAACTATTTTGAATGCGATATTACAGGTAATGAGTCAGGCTGGTAATATTGTTTTTGCTAATCTTCCGATTTTATTTGCAATTGGTGTTGCAATTGGTATGGCAAAGAAGGAAAAAGAAGTAGCAGCATTAGCAGCTACAATTGCATTTTTTGTTATGCATGCATCTATTTCTGCCATGATTACGATTAATGGCGAAACGGAAAGTATGTTAAGTGGCGCAATTGCGGATGTTTGTGGAATAACATCCTTGCAGATGGGGGTGTTCGGCGGCATCATTGTTGGTCTTGGTGTAGCTGCGTTGCATAATCGCTTTTATAGGATTGAGTTTCCTCAGGTATTGTCTTTCTTTGGTGGGACGCGATTTGTGCCAATTATTTGTGCGTTGGTATATGTGCTGGTAGGTATTTGGATGTTTTATATTTGGCCAGTGGTACAAAATGGCATCTATGCGGTCGGCGATGTTGTACTAAATTCCGGTTATTTTGGAACATGGGTATATGGTTTGATGGAAAGGCTGTTGATTCCTTTTGGACTTCATCATGTATTCTATCTTCCGTTTTGGCAGACAGCGCTCGGTGGAAGCTTAGAAATAGGTGGAAAAATGATTGAGGGTGCACAAAATATTTATTTTGCACAGTTGGCAGATCCGAATACGGAATATTTTGCGGTATCTGCTACTAGATTTATGTCTGGTAAATTTCCTTTGATGATTTTTGGACTTCCGGGAGCAGCTCTTGCTATGTATAAGACTGCAAAGACAGAGAAAAGAAAAGAAGTGGGTGGTTTGTTGTTGTCGGCAGCACTTACATCTATGCTTACTGGCATTACGGAACCCCTTGAGTTTACATTTTTGTTTGTGGCGCCGTTATTGTATGGTATTCATTGTGTGTTTGCTGGGCTTGCTTATATGTTGATGCATATATTTGGAGTTGGCGTGGGAATGACATTTTCCGGTGGGTTTATTGATATGTTTTTGTTCGGTATTCTTCAAGGAAATGGGAAAACAAATTGGATTTGGATTGTAATTGTTGGTGTTGTTTATTTTATCCTGTATTATGTATTGTTTACGTTATTGATTCTTAAGTTGGATTTGAAGACTCCCGGACGTGGTGATGAGGAAGAGGTAAAGCTTTATCGTAGAAGTGATGTGACGACTCGAAAAAATGCTGAACATCAAGATATATCACAAAATCTGAAGGAAAATACAGTGTCCGCAACGATTGTACAAGGACTTGGTGGGCAACATAATATTTCGGATGTAGATTGTTGTGCGACTCGTCTTCGATGTACAGTGTATGATGCAAAACTTGTTGAAAAAGACTTATTGAAGTCTACTGGTGCATCTGGCGTTGTTCAAAAAGGAGAAGGTGTGCAGATTATTTATGGACCGAGGGTCACGGTAATCAAATCAAATTTAGAAGATTATCTGGCTTCAAATCAAGAAGTTTTTTTGGAAAATAAAGAAACAGCAGTTGAAGAAATGGAAAAAGAATCGTATTATGAAAAAAGAGGGAAAGTGACGAAGACGATAGAGATTTTTAGCCCTATTACGGGTGTGGCTGTTGATTTATCCACTGTGCCTGATGAAGCGTTTGCAGGTCGGATGATGGGTGAAGGTGTGGCTGTAGTTCCGGAAGATGGGGTTGTGTGCGCACCGGAAGATGGAGTGGTTGCATTTATATTTGATACAAAACATGCAATAGGTTTCTATACGGATTCTGGAATAAGTCTGTTGCTTCATATAGGAATTGATACTGTTAAGCTGAATGGAGAAGGTTTTGAAACCTTAGTGGAAGTTGGACAACATATTGTGAAGGGAACGCCAATGTTGAGACTTGACTTAGAATATTTAAGGGACAATGCATTCTCTGTTGTTTCACCAATCCTATGTACGGAATTGGAGAACAATCAGAAGGTTCGTCCATTGAAAGAAGGTAGTATTCAGGTAGGCGAAGCACTTTTTGTGGTGGATGTTTATGAAGTGTTATAATGAGAATATTTAATAATACCAGGCACAAAAACAAGATGACTTGTTGAAGGAATTTTTGTTTGGATTATGTGATGAAAAATGTAGGTTAGGAGAAAAATGATATGAAAACATTTAGTTATACAATTACAGACGAGATTGGAATTCATGCTAGGCCGGCGGGCCTTTTGGTGAAGGAAGCTAAAAAATATAATAGTATAATTACGGTTAGTGTTGGCGATAAACAAGCAGATGCCACCAAATTGATGGCACTTATGAGTCTTGGTGTAAAGAATGGCCAAACAGTCGAAGTGTCGGTAGAAGGCGATGATGAGAGTATTGCTTTTGATAATGTGATGAATTTCTTTAGGGAGAATCTTTAGGAGGGGTGTTTATGCAGTGCTTTGAAGGAAAATCTGTATATAAAGGAATTGTTATGGGTCCCATAACAGTTTGGAAAAAGAATGATTATAAGGTGAAACGTCATAGGGTTGATAATGTGACGCAAGAGTTTGCTCGCTTGAAAAAAGCAATAGAATGTTCTAAGGAGCAGTTGCAGAGGCTTTATGATAAGGCTGTTTTAGAGGTTGGTGAAACCAGTGCGGCAATTTTTGAGGTGCATCGGATGATGTTGGAAGATGAGGATTATTTGGATGCTGTTCAAAATATGATACAAACAGAACAGATTAATGCTGAATTTGCTGTGGCTATGACTGGAGATAATTTTGCAAAAATGTTTGCAGAAATGGATGATGACTATATGAAGGCTCGCGCTGCTGATGTTAAAGATATTTCGGAACGGTTGGTTCGTAATTTGTGCGGTTTGGAAGACTTTGATTTGAATACCTCAGATATGTCTATTGTTGTTGCGGATGATTTGACACCAAGTGAAACGGTGCGGATGGATAAGAATAAGATTCTTGCTTTTGTCACAGTACATGGTTCTACGAATTCTCATACTGCGATTCTTGCCAGGATGATGAATATTCCGGCTTTGGTCGGCGTAGAGCTGGATTTGGACACACTTCAAAATGGAATGACAGCGATTGTAGATGGATTTGAAGGTAAGATTGTTCTTGAGCCGGATGATGTGATGAAAAATAATGCAATCACAAAAATTAGCGAGGAAAAGAATAAGTTGCAATTGCTTCAAGAGTTGAAAGGTGAAGAAAATGTGACAAAAAGTGGGCGTAGAATTGATATTTATGCTAATATTGGAAGCGTGATCGATATTGGTTATGTGTTGGAAAATGATGCTGGTGGAATTGGTTTGTTTCGAAGTGAATTTCTTTATTTGGGACGAAATGATTTTCCAACTGAGGAAGAACAATACCAGGCTTACAAACAAGCTGCACAAATGATGGCTGGGAAAAAGGTGGTTATACGTACATTGGATGTTGGAGCAGATAAACAAGTGGAGTATTTTAATCTCGGAAAGGAGGAAAATCCGGCTCTGGGATATCGTGCAATTCGCATATGTTTGAAACAGCCTGATATTTTTAAGGCGCAGCTACGAGCATTGTTTCGAGCAGCTGTATATGGTAATGTTTCAGTTATGTATCCAATGATTACATCTAAGGAAGAGGTAAAGCAAATATATTCGATTGTAGAAGAAGTAAAAGAGGAATTGAATAATCAGGAAATTCCATATAAAGTTCCGGAGCAAGGGATTATGATAGAAACACCGGCAGCAGTAATGATTAGTGATGAATTGGCGGAGATGGTGGATTTTTTGAGTATTGGGACGAATGATCTTACTCAGTATACTCTTGCAATTGATAGACAGAACGAAAAGTTGGATGATTTCTACAACCCACATCATAAAGCGATTCTGAAGATGATACAGATGGTGGTGGATAATGCACACAAATGTGGCAAATGGGTAGGTATTTGTGGAGAACTTGGTGCAGATGTTGAGCTCACAGAAGAATTTGTACGTATGGGTGTAGATGAATTATCGGTTGCGCCATCTATGATATTGAGGTTGCGAAAACTTGTCAGAGATATGAAGGTTTGATGTAAAGAAGAAAGTGATTAAGGTATTAATTGCTTTCTTTTTTTGAGTTGAAGTTGACTTGAATATGAGTATTTCTTGACATGCAATAACATAAAAGTTATAATTTGTTGTGTAACTATTTATGAAGTGAATGATATACAATTTGATGAAGATTGGAGATGGAGTATTGATATGGAATTACAACAGTTACAGTATTTTCTGGTTGCTGCCAAATATGAACATATCACGAAAGCAGCTAATTCATTACATATCGCACAACCGGCTTTGTCGCAGTCTATTAAACGATTAGAAGCAGAATTAGGTGTGAAACTATTTGAACGCAAAAAGGGTGGAATTAGTTTGAGTGATTCCGGTAAAGTTTTGGTACAGGAATTACAGCCTATTATGAAGAGTTTGGATAATTTACCGAAGAAACTTGCGGATACGGCAAGAAAACAGCATCAAACCATTCATTTGAATGTATTAGCAGCTTCTATTTTGGTTACTAATTGTATTATTGCGTATAAGGCAAAGCACCCGGAGGTGAATTTTCGGTTTGTACAAAGTCAGTCGACAATAGATTATGATGTGTGTATTACAGCAACATTGCCTAGAAAGAGTCCTGGAGCAGATCAGATTACTCTGGAAGAAAAATTCTATCTTGCAGTGCCATCTGATTCGAAATATGCGAAGTATAGTGAAATCAATCTTGCTGAAGTAGCGGAAGAAGGCTTTATTGTTATGGCGGATACAAGACCGATTCGTAGTATTTGTGATCAGTTTTGTTTGGAAGCAGGATTTACGCCGGATATAGTATTTGAAAGTGTGAATTTTGAATCGGTTCGAAGTTTGATTAGTGCTGGGTTAGGCGTTGGTTTTTGGCCGGAATATTCGTGGGAAACAGCTCAAAATTCTAAGAATATGACATTGTTGCCAATTAAAAGTCCGGAGTGTAAGAGAGATCTTATAATTACGCACAATCCACAGTTTTCAGGAAATCCGATTGTAGAGGATTTTTATGAATTTCTGATAAAATATGCGATGGAGCGTAAAGAACATCATACAAAGTTGATAGAACAGATTTAGATGTATAACATAATATATATGGAGGAAAAGAAAATGAGTTTTGGAATAATTATAGCAGTGGTTGCAGTGGTGGCATTTTGGTATGTGGGAACAATGAATGGTCTTCGGGCTGCAGCACTTAAGGTGGATGAGGCGGATTCGGGAATAGATGTAGCTTTGGCAAAACGTTATGATGTGTTGACAAAGCAATTAGCGGTGGTTAAAGAGTATGCATCTCATGAGAGTAAGATATTATATGAGACCATTCAGTTGCGTAAAGGTATGACTATGGACGAGAAGAAAGAAGCTGTGAATAAAATGAACCAGGTGTCCGGTCAGATTCAGTTAACGGCTGAAGCGTATCCGCAGCTTAGGTCAAGTGATAATTTTATGGCTTTGCAGAAGAGTATTGCGGATGTAGAAGAGCATTTGCAGGCAGCGAGACGTCTTTATAATTCGAATGTGACTGCCTATAATACGAAAATTATTATGTTTCCGGCTTCAATTATTGCAAATTCATTGGCTATGACAAAGCGTGATTTGTTTGAAGTAGAGGAATTTAAGAGACAGGATGTAGAGATGAAGTTTTAGTGGATTACAAAAGGGATGGATTTGTGAAACATATTGACAAATCCATCCCTTCGTAATATACTTTAACACAGTTAAATGCTGATCGATTATAGATTAGCCATAATGTGCTACGAAACCGATGAGTAAGAGGAGTAGGCTATGGTGAAGCTTAACAGAGAGCTGTGATGGTGGAATACAGCAAGTGGTCAATAGTTGAATGGACTTACGAGGGTGGCTTGAAATGGAAACAGAGTAGACGCCAACGGGAACCTGTCCGTTATCAATGGGGTGCATATGATTGTATGTAGAAAGAGTGGATGCTTAGCATCAATTTGGGTGGTACCGCAGAAGTTAATTCAGACTTTTGTCCCATATGGGATAGAGGTCTTTTTTGTTGTATAAAACCCGTCAAGTGTTTGCAAAGCGAGCAAGCGAAGCACGTAGCAATTGTCATATACAACAAAAGTGCCAGATAGGTCAAGTGTTTGCAAAGCGAGCGAAGCATGGAGACCGAAAGGTCAGAATGGGAAGTATGAAAGGAGTAATTATGGAAACTGGAAGATATGGAGAGTATGGTGGACAATATGTGCCGGAGATTTTGATGAACGCAATTCATGAATTGAATCAAGCATATGAGCATTATAAAAATGATCCGGAATTTAATCGTGAGTTAGAGGATTTGTTGAAAAATTATGCAGGAAGACCGTCCTTATTGTATTATGCTGAAAAAATGACGAAAGATTTAGGTGGCGCAAAGATATACCTTAAGAGAGAAGATTTGAATCACACGGGTTCTCATAAGATTAACAACGTGTTAGGTCAGGTTTTATTGGCGAAAAAGATGGGAAAAACAAGAGTAATTGCCGAGACAGGGGCTGGACAGCATGGCGTTGCAACAGCAACAGCAGCAGCGCTTATGGGAATGGAATGTGAAATTTTCATGGGTAAGGAAGATACAGAACGCCAGGCCTTGAATGTGTATCGAATGGAATTGCTAGGTTCAAAAGTGCATCCGGTTACTTCAGGTACTCAGACGCTGAAAGATGCAGTTAATGAAGCGTTTCGTGAATGGACTTCGAGATGTGATGATACATTTTATGTGTTGGGTTCTGTTATGGGGCCGCATCCATTTCCGATGATTGTAAGAGATTTTCAAAGTGTGATTAGTAAAGAGAGTCGTCAACAGATATTAGAAGCTGAAGGAAAGCTTCCTGATGCAATCGTTGCTTGTGTTGGTGGCGGAAGTAATGCAATGGGTTCTTTTTATGAATATATCAAGGACGAAGGAGTGCAATTGATTGGATGTGAAGCAGCAGGTTTGGGTGTGGATAATCCGAAGAATGCTGCTACGGTGGCCAATGGTTCTATGGGCATTTTTCATGGTATGAAGTCGCTGTTTTGTCAGAATGAATACGGTCAGATTGCACCAGTGTATTCGATTTCTGCTGGATTAGATTATCCTGGTATTGGACCGGAACATGCATGGTTAAATGAAATTGGAAGAGCAAGTTATGTTCCGGTGACGGATGAAGAAGCGGTTCAGGCGTTTGAATATTTGTCGAGAACAGAAGGCATTATACCGGCAATTGAGAGTGCCCATGCGATTGCGCATGTTATGAAAATAGCAGGGAAAATGGATAAAGATCAGATTATTATTGCAACTGTATCTGGTCGTGGAGATAAGGACGTTGCAGCAATTGCAAGATATAGAGGAGTAAATTTATATGAATAGAATAGAGAATGCATTTAAAAATGGTAAAGTATTGATTCCGTTTCTTACGGGTGGAGATCCTAATGTTGATGTTACTTATGAATTGATTAAGGTGATGGCAGAAAATGGTGCAGATATGATAGAACTTGGCATTCCGTTTTCAGATCCGGTTGCAGAAGGTCCGGCGGTACAAGAAGCTGATTTGCGTGCTTTGGCAGCAAAAACGACAACGGATTCTATCTTTGATATGGTAGAAAGACTTCGCAAGGAAATTGATATACCAATTGTTTTGTTAACATATATGAATCCTATTTACGTATATGGTATAAAACGTTTTATGGAAAAATGTGCGCAAGTGGGAGTAGATGGTGTTATGGTGCCGGATGTTCCTTATGAAGAAAAATCAGAACTTGAAATAGATTGTAAAGAAAATGGCGTATGCTTGATTTCCATGACCTCTCTTACTACAAAGGATCGTATTGGAATGATTTCAAAAGAAGCAGAAGGGTATGTATATTGTATATCTACGATTGGAGCGTTAGAGAATGTGGATAAGGTGAAAAATGACATTGCAGATATGGCACAACTTGTAAATGAGGCAACTGACGTACCTGTTGTTGTTGGATTTGATGGTTCGAATGTATCAGATGCGGTTGCAATTTCAGAAGTGCCGGATGGAATTGTGTTGGAAAATGCAATCGTAAATCTTGTAGCCCAATATGGTGAGGATGCAATTTCGCATGTTGCGGATTTTGTGAAGAAATTGAAAACTGGAATGATTCGGTAAAATGTGAGATATTAGAGTCGAATGAGAAACATTAAAAGCTGTTAGTATATAGAATATTTTGTATGCTAACAGCTTTAATTTTTTATAAAATGGGCAAAAACGTCACAATAATGCAATCAAAAAGCGGAAATAAATGTGATGTGTGAAAATGGGTTGTGAGAGTAGTTGTGGCGGATTTTATTTAAAGTCTTGGCGAAAAGAAGAAAGATTGGAGAAAAGTGAAAATAATTGTCGAAGGGGAGTGGTAAATATGGGAGAAAATGTGGGGTACATGTGGATAAAATGTGTGGAGTGAGAAATGAATGTTGATAAGACAATATAAAACTTGTAAAAGTGAATTGAGAAACGTATAATGTATTGCAGTGGATATTGTTGACAATATCATGAATTACGACTTCGATAGAAGAAAGGGTATGTATGAGCCGTTTTTCTTGGGAAAATGAATGGAGATTACAAAATTTAAAAGAAGAAACCTTTTTGGTGCGACATGTTATGGATAAAACACCGAAATGGGTGAAGCTGGTGGAGAAGAAGGTTCCGGATTCGTTACAAAACACTTTGGAAACGGCATTTAATAAAGCTTTTGGTGCCGTGTTTGAAAACGGTGCAGGGATTATTGAAAAAACCTATCGGAAAGATAAACAGATTCAGCAGTATGAATTCAATCAGAATAAGTTGGATACAGAAGGCTTTAATGGAAAAAGTGTTCGTAAATTTGAGAAGCAGGCAAAGAAGACGGTGGTTAAGAACTTGGCGATATCTTCAGTGGAAGGAATTGGATTTGGCCTGGCGGGGTTGGGCATTCCGGATATTCCTATCTTTGTATCAGTGCTTTTGAAGAGTATATATGAAATTGCGATTAGTTATGGATATTCGTACACTACGGATAAAGAGAAATTATTCATATTAAAAGTGATTGATACAGCACTTAAAAGTGGTGATGTTCTTCGACAAAAGGATGAGGACTTGAATCATTTGATAGAACGTTATTATAATGAAGAAGTGATGCCGGAAAAATATGGTGAGACGGATCCGTTTGTTGTAGAATTACAGATAGTTCGCCAGATTGATTTTTCGGCCCAGGCGTTATCGCATGAGCTTTTATATGGAAAGTTTGTACAGGGCACCACTTTTGTTGGTGTTGTCGGTGGAACTACAGATATAACTTGTTTGAAACGTATAACGGAATATGCGGTCTTGAAATATAAGAGACGATTTTTACTTCGTCAGGCTGCAGATGTCGGAGAGGAAGATTGAAGTTTGCATTTGGATATCGTTAGTGTGATGGAACTCCATAATAAGCATTTGATTTTTTTAAGAAAATTTTTTATATTTGCAACTTTTTTACATTATAAAAGGTATTATTAATAGATACCTTAAGAAAATTATTTTCTGGGGATATGAATTATATGAATAAAGATAATCAATTTGTAATGTCTGTGGAAGTAGCCATGGATCGATTTGCTACTGATGTATACAGAATGGCATATGCTAGAACGGGCAATAAGAATGATGCTGAAGACATTACGCAGGACACATTTATTAAGTACATGAAGGAAACAAAGCCTTTTTTTGATGAGAATCATGTAAAGGCTTGGTTGTTACGTGTTGCGATTAATAGCAGTAAGAACTTGGTTACCTCTGCATGGCATCGTAAAAGCACATCAATGGAAGCAGCAGATTTAATGAGTACAGTAATTGAAGAGAAAAGTGATGTGTATTATGCTGTACAGAAATTACCGGAAAAATACCGCATTGTAATACATTTATATTATTATGAGGGTTATTCGGTAGAAGAGATATCTAAAATGTTGTCAGCAAAAGATTCTACGGTGAAATCTTGGATGAGAAGAGCGAGAATCAGATTGAAAGAATTGTTGAAGGAGGATATTGATGTTTAGAGAAGAATATATCAAAGACAATGAACTGATAAAACCAGATGATGACTTCCTTAGACGTTTAAAGGAGTCTGTGAAGCAGGACGATGACATTGTGCATATAGGGGAGTATGTAGATTATGACAATGCTGAGAACTTTGAGAAAATTGGAAGAACAGATACTGTGGTAATTGACATAAAGTCTAAGAAAGCAAGAAATTCAGGGTGGAAAACATTTTCATTATTTGCTGCTTGTTTTGTGTTGATATGTACAATTGCTTTTACGATAGGTAAAACTGGTGTGATTGGTGGAGAAGGACTTCAGGCAGGAGTGGAATCAGCATTTTCGAAAAGTGCAACAAAAGGTACATCAGATTTTAGGCAGGAATACATGGAGTTATATAATAAAGTATGTGATTTATTTGCAACAAGCAATTTTTGTGTATACGAGATGGCTTCTTGTGTACAAGATGATGAACTTGAATCTGGGGATAAATTTGCAAATCGATATCGCAAATTAACTGCGCAAGAAACAGATGCACTGGTTGATGGTATATTAGCGGGAAATTATGGTTTGGCAGATACAACAGAAGAGTTTGATTTTGTGACATATTATTTGGCAGAATTTGAGAATCAGGTATGTGTGATGTTTGTAACAGATTCGAACCAATTTATCTATGTTGTGAAAGTGTCTGGAATGCAGAACATAGATTAGGAATAGTGATGTATTAGGAAATGTAGTTTTCATGTCAGTCAATGAGGACTGCATTTTTTTTTTTT
>JAFQOE010000067.1 GCA_017395635.1 Lachnospiraceae bacterium
CACTTTCTCCTGCACCATTGGTTGTAGTTGCCACATTACCCTTATCATCATAGGTTACCTTCTGGTAAGTTCCAATCTCGTCTGTAAGACCGGTAAGTTTTCCGTCGGATGTATAGTTATACTCTGTCACATTACCATTGGCGTCTTCTACCGAAGCCAGTCTTCCCTGAGCGTCATACTCCATTGCCATGACGGTCTGATCCATCATCTGAATATTGGATACAAAATTTTCCTGTGTATAGGTACTTTCGACCTTCGTTCCATCCGGTGCTGTTACCTGCGTTACATTACCGGAAGCGTCGTATGCATAGCTTGTGGTATTACCCTTTGCATCCGTGGTACTGAGCAGGTTGTTGTTCTTATCATAGGTATTATCTGTTTTGTTACCATATGCATCTACCGTGCGTAAGACATTTCCGTTATCGACATAAGTATAGACAGTGGTATTACCAACAGATAAGTCTAATGTCACTATTGGTATAAATGATAACTTTCCTATATATTTTAAGGGCATAAAATCATTACAAAAAACTGTTCTATGCTACAAATTATTTCTTTAGACAAGACAACCCTTTATCAGCTAATCACATCTGCTTACTATTTTGTTACATCATCTTTCTACCTCATTCCAATAGCTTTTTGAACCTCCTTACCAACTACTCCATAACTTCCTAGTCCGTATATGCCACAATATTGAGGTATATGATGCATGACGTTTCCATCAATATCAAGATATTCCTTTTGTTTTTTCACAATATTCAAAAATCCATAATCTAGATTTTCTTCATGTTCACAAACGCTATCGTTATACAACGTTTCAAAATATCCTTTTTGCCATGGCTGCTTATTAACTATTATTGGTGCAATTAAAAGCTCTCTATTTTCTAAATCAGGCATCTCTGATTTATCATCTGAACAAACATCATATATGTATATTAATAAGTTGCCGTTTATAAATGGTGTTGGATTCTTCAAATTACATTTAATAACTTTTCCAAAATAAAACACTCCACATAACGGCTGAAGACAAAACACATCCCCTTCACAAGGAATTTTTCTAGATTTCTTCATTGCAATTAATTTATCGAACGCCATATCTTCTCTCCATACTCCTTAATTATATAATCCCCATACTCTCAAGCCAACTGGTTCCCCATTTTTTTGCATCATCATACCAATCTCTTTTGGAGCTAATACTGTTAATTAAATTCTCAAATTCACCTTTATTTAACTCTATTAAGACTTGCTCTATCGCTCGTGCTTGCTTTCTTGTGAGTTTCTTCTTGGTTATTGGTGATAAATAATCAAATCGTTCACCATGCTGACCTTCTCGTGTTGGTACATCTTTCGTAATACCGACATAAATATTCTTACCATCTTTCACACCAAAATATACATCTGTATCTGCTTCACCTACCAATAATGTATCGGGAACTTCATCACAACCATTATGCACCAACACTTCATCTTCTGACACATAATAGGTATGATTATCCTCAATGGTTAGGTTGTACACTTTAACAGGTTCTTCCTGCTGTTCTATAACAACACCTACAACAACCTCTGTCTGCCCTTCCTTGGTTCGACAGATGTCTCCTGCTTCTAGTTCTGTTGCCGCGCACCATCCTTTTCCTTCTACATAAAATGGATGGTTTTCAGTAGTGTTGATGATTGTTCCATCTTCAGTTGTCACATAGACTAAAGTGTTCGTCATAGTTACAGAAACGTCTGTAACCTGCTTTAGTTCCTTTTCTCTTGTTTCTGTATCTTCTGACCAAAGATAATCGCCAATCTGAATCTCTTCTATCGGACGAAGACCTGTTTCTGTTGATACCAATGTATCTCCAGTAAAGCACTGGCTAGTCAATCCGAACAGCATACACACAAGCTGTACAAATCTAACAGCTATCTCCGCAGGATC
>JAFQOE010000110.1 GCA_017395635.1 Lachnospiraceae bacterium
ATTCCATTACAGATAATCAAGCGATATGAGAGATTCCAAGAGAATAAGTTGGTATTCCCAAATCTCAACTACTGGAATATCTGTAAACCACTGAAAAAGATGATAAAAGAGTGTGGAATTTCAAAGGATATTTCATTCCATTGTACACGTCATGGATTTGCTACGCTTGCTCTCAGTAAGGGTGTTCCCATTGAGAGTGTCAGCCGAGTTTTGGGGCATACAAACATTACTACGACACAAAAGTATGCAAAGATTACCACCGAGAAAATTGACAAGGATTTGACTATGTTCGGCAACCGACTTAATCAATCGTTTATTGAAATCTCGATAGCAATGTAACTATGGAACGAGCAATAATAACAATCAGCGAAAGTGGTAGAGTAAATATCCCAAGCGGTAATGTTTGGATGTCCGAAATGGAATTGGTGGAGTTGTTCGGAGTGATAGCCCCGACACTTCGAGCTGCTATCAGAGCAATATATATGAGTGGGATGCTTAACCCTGCAACAACCCAACGATGCGATTTGGCAACGCCTGCAAGTTGGGCGACATTTTACAAACTTGAGGTGGTTATTGCACTTGCGTTTCGCTTGAACTCCTATGAGGCAAGTAGGGTTAGGCAAAAGGTGTTGGAGAGTTTATGCCCTCGAAAAGAGAATGAGGCAAATCTTCTGATTTTGTCAAACAACCGACAAAACATATCAAGTTGAAAAGCCACATGGTAAATAATGGAATTGATATATCAGATTTCGGATAATTCTTATTATCTTTGCATCTAAATTAGGAGTATTGTATGCTGCCCACACTTAAAAAGTATCTGTGTTTGCATACTAGTTGTTGTTTATTAATGATAAGTTATATAAGATATAATATGAGTAGACAAATATATCTGCCTGAATTATTAAGTATAAACATAAAGAATTATACTTTGTATCCCAATGGGTTAGATTATTCTTTTGATTTTGTAAAGGGAATAAATCTGATATTGGGAGGAAATGGTATGGGTAAGACCACATTTGTCAATATTATAAAATTTGGACTTATCGGATTATACAAGAAGCAGAGGGATTATACACGAACATATAAAGATAAAGCCATAGTTAAAAGGTTGTTATACCCATGGGATTATTTTAATGCTAGAAAAGACGATAATATTATAGTAAGCGAGGAAGCTACCGTTTCTTTATGCTATAAATTTAATAATACTAGATTTACAGTAAAAAGAAGTCTTGATAGTGGAATGTTACTATGTGTACAAGTTGACAATGAAATACTTTCAGGAATAGTTACTTCTGAAGAGAAATACGAAAAACTATCTGTTGAATTGCAATCTGACTATTTATTAAGCAAATATGAAGATGCGGTAGCTAGATATTCAAATCTCTCTTTTGATGATTTGATCTTCTTTGTGAATGAAATATTATTTTTTGGAGAAGATCATAAAACAGTACTTTGGAATGACGGTTTTGATGGAAGATATGATGTTCAAAATGAGTTATTTAACAAATACTTCAATGAGCCCGAATTAGATATACAGCGCCAAGAAGCCCAAAGACAAGCGCGCTATTATGATAGTTTGTCTCGACATAAGTCTGAAGACATGAGAGTAATAACAAACTTGTTAAACAAGATAACAAAAGACAATGATACACAAAACAATGTACCCGAAAAAAAAGGAGAAGACATTATTTTGCTTAAAAATCAATTGAGTGAGTTAAAATTACAATTGGATAATATTCATGCATCGCGCAACTCCATTTCTTTGGAGATATCTCAATTACAAGGAGAGATAAATGCCACTAGTCTTAGGGTTGCGGAAGTAGATAAAGAAAAAAATGCTATAGAAAAAGCTCTCAACACAAAGCTATGGGAACAATTACACCCTCAATATGATGTGTATATCAAAAATATACAATTAAATCATATTTGCCCAATGTGTAATCAACCTGATGAAGCCCTTGTGAAGAAAGTCGAAAGTGATTCTACACATTGTTTTTCATGTAATAATGAAATTCATCTGTCAGAGGATAAGGAACTTAGTCAGAAATATAAAGAAATAACAGCGATTCATAAAGGACTATATCAAAGTATCGCTAACAAGCAGCGAAAAGTCAAAGTGTTGGAAACTGAATTGGAACGTTTAGATCATGAATATAAAAACGTTGATTTAAAGCGTCGAACAATACAACAACAAATTAGAGAATTAGAGTATCAGAATTCTTCTAATGATCAACCATTAAAGCTACAAGCCTTATATGATGAATATGAAAAATACTCAAAAGAGAAGGAAGAATTTCAAAAAAAGAGTTCAGAATACTCGGAGGTTGAGCAAAATTTGACCAAACAAATTGAAGGTGAAATCCTAAAAAATGTTTCAAGATTTTCAAATATTTTTTCAGGATACGCCGAAAGTTTCTTAGGTGTAAAATGCTCCTTAGCGTACACAAAGTATGATAGTGCTATAAGAAGATTTTATCCAGTGATTGATGGTAAAACACGTAGGCATGAAGAATCGCTGTCTGAATCTCAACGTTTCTTCATAGACCATTCGTTTCGCATGAGTATTCTTACATTTTTTTATCAAACACCAGCGTTTTACATTGTTGAAACGCCTGATAGCAGTTTGGATATTTCATATGAAAAGAATGCAGCAAGCGTTTTTTTGAGATTTTTAGATAATCCTAACTCTATAATAATTACATCAAATCTGAACAATAGTTCATTTGTTAGTCATTTAATAGAGAATAAAAACATTCATTTTTCAATGGTAGGATTATTAGACATTGCAAAGAAATCAGCAATCCAAGGGACTAGTAATCAGTTAAAAGCAATATATAATAGTATTAAAGAGCGTACATAGTTATGAATAAAGATGAATTAGTAAAAGTAAATATTGATATAATGACAATTGCAGCCCATGCACGTAAGATTGGATGGGAAACAATTAGTGTCAGCACTTTACAACGCTTTATATACTTGTTAAAGGTGCTATACTCATTTATTAATAGTTCAGAAAATAATTTATTCAATCAATACCACTTTAATGTAACAACATTTGGACCATATTCTGAATTAATCTACAGAAGTGTTGTATTTTTATTATCTACAAGACGTCTAGAAGGAGATATGGATGGAGATGTGAAGATAATCTCTAAAGATGGTGTTGATGAAATGGATACAGAAAGAATAAATTGGATAGACTCCATTTTATTAATACTAGGTAAATACGGAGAAAACAAAATTTTTGGATTTATTGTAAACGATCCATTATATGATGTTTCTGTTAAATCAAATCTGCCTTCAGAAATTCAAGTAACATCAGAGAATGAAACTTTATTAGTTCTAAATGACTTTAAAAAAGCATTTGAAGATACGTTGCCTGATACCACTTCTATAAGCAAAGAAGAGTATATCAGTTTGTACTTTGATTATATCTTTAGCCAAATTATAAAAGGGTAATGATTATGAAATTCACAGATAATCAAGAATTCAAGGCATTGCTTCAAGCAAAGCAGAAAGATATTCAGCAGAGAACAAGTGATGGAGTTCAGGAAACTGCCCAATTTCAAAAGATGAGAACACTTTTAAGTGGATGTAGGCGCAAGTATGAAGAAACAGATTATAGATTGGTTATTATAAGCAAAGGTGAATTACAATCATTATCAGAACAGGCAAATGAGTTTGTAGAGCAACTTTTCAAAGAACCAACATTTATCACCAATCGTACAGTAAAAGTTAATTCAAGACTAGAAATAATCGATTCCAATAATGATCCTTTTCCAGAAGAGAACAATGATGCGCGTCGTTATTTCACTTTAATTTCAAAGGATAGTGATCTTATATGCTTTTTAATTGACCCAGATTCTACAATTAACTACTTTATTGATGGAAATGAATATGGAGATGGTATTTTCTATACCAGTAGTTCACGAAAAGCTTACGAAGAACTTAAAACTATAGACAAACTCGAAGAAGTATTGGAAGATTATCGCAAAACGCTAAGAATTCAAGATACTTATGTCAAGTTTTTTATACCAAAATCACAAATAAAGGCTCTTAAAACATTTAAGGGTGAGGTTGACATATCTGATGACAAATATATTCAAAACAATAAACATTTGTTAAGGAATAAACCTGAAGAATGCTTTAGAGAGGACATCCGTAATTATATAAAAAGACATATGAGGGTTGTAGTTTATCGAGAGTTGATGATGGAAAATCTCGATAGATTAGATATTGAATTATTGGATGAAACAGGACGAGATTTATACTTCCTAGAGATTAAATGGGTTGGACAGTGTATTAATGCTGATGGGAATGATTATGGAACTAAATATACTACATCAAGAGTCAATCCCGATGCAGTTATACAGGTTCTAGGATATATCAATCAACTTTTAGAAGAAGATCAAAACATAAAAATTGGATATTTAGTCGTATTTGATGCTCGTAAAGATGATTCACCGGATACAGGAGTGGATATAAAGACCGAAAGAATTCCTGATGAACTAAAAAAACATTTGCATCGATATAAAAAAGTTGATGATTTTCGCGTTGTAAATATAAATCCTCGCTGATTCATGAAAGACTATAACTTCATTGATTGCACAGAAAAATACCATTCGGTTATGCAATTTGACAAAAACAAGAATGTTTTTGTGCATCGTTGGTACCCTTTTGTGGAAGGATATTCTAAAGAGTTTATTGAAGACATCTTGAATGAATTGCCTTTTGCACCGGTCTGCGCATTAGAACCTTTCTGTGGAAGTGGAACAACTCCTGTCGAGCTGCAGAATCACGGGATAAAGTGCTATTCTTTTGAGGTAAGTCCTTTTATGCATCTCTTATCAACTGTCAAATTAGGTAGAAAGTATAATGTAGAAACTTTTGCGCATTATGTTAAGGCTGTAACAAATAAGTTGTCACGTACAAGCCGAAATATACGCAAAATAGAAACATTACCTTTTGGCGATACGATTGTAAAAAGGGAGCATAGTAAAAAATGGAATTTTCATGATACTGCTATAGATGGTATTCTTGATATACGACATGCTATTAGAACGATTATTGACAATGATGATTATAAGAATTTATTTACAATCGCACTAGCATCAATTATAGTTCAAGCAAGCAACATGTTTCGTAATGGCAAGTGTTTGTCGTACAAGAAAGGATGGGAAACTAGAATCTTTAACCGAAAGGAGATTCATAATTTTTTCTTGGATAAATTAAATTCAATTTTTGCAGAGGATATTAGAATCATCTCACAAGAGAATCCAACTGTGCATAATTCTGAAATATGTTATTTGGGCGATGTAAGAAAGTATATACAGCATGTTCCTGATGGAGAAATAGACCTGATTATAACATCACCTCCATATCTAAACTCAAGAGATTACACAGATATATATATGTTGGAGTTAAAAGTTCTACAACTTATAAACTCCCATGAGGAACTGCGTACATTGCGTAAAAATACATTACGTTCTCACGTGCAAGTTCCTTATGAGAGAATTACTCCAATAGATAATGGACGGCTTAAAGCATGCCTGTTAGAAATGTCTAACAACACAAGTAAAACTTGGAATTCGGACATTATAAATATGATATGTGCATATTTTGAAGATATGCAGTTCTTATTTTCTGCATTCTCGAAGAAAATGCGTAAAGGAGGCGTCATTTATTTTAATGTTGCAAATTCTGCATATTATGGTGTCGAAGTTCCTGTTGATTATATAATAGCAGATATTGCCGAATCATGCGGTTTTCGTGTTAGGGAAATACGAAAAGCTAGAGATTTAAAAACTAGTCCTCAGCAAAGCGATAAGATTGGAAAACTTCGAGAAAGTGTTATTGTAATTGATTACTGATCAATGTATTTGTTACTTAACCACCCCTTGCCATGAATGTGAAAGGGGTGGTGAAATGATGGATTGAAAATTATTACTCCACCTCCAAGAATCCCATCAAGAACGCATCGGGGAATATGAATTTCTTTTCGCCGAGGGTGAATTTGATATGAATAAACTTTTCGTTCTTGTTGATTTTTGCAACTGTTCCTTTGCCGAATTTCTTGTGTATGACAGTACTATCAACTCCGATTGATTCTAATTTTGTTTCAAGGTCTTGCATTGTCTGTGACTCTGGCGGTGGTGCAGTAGTAGCAGTAGGTCTTACAGATTGTGGTTGAACAATAGGCTTCACTTGCGACACACTTTCTGCTAGCTTACTATCCTCTGGTTTTGCAGTTCTGCGAGTGGTATCAATAGGTTCGACAACTCTTGAATATGCACTATAATCAACCTCACTCATTGAAGATTGTTGATTATAGAATAGTTTCTCATACTGAGTCTTACGAATTGTAGTGTCCCAACCGCCGACCTCATCGTTGGTATGCTTGTCAATGCCAGTATAGGTGAGGCTGGCATCCTCGTAGCGTTTGAATTTGAAGATGGCATCATTCATCAGTGGAGCATTGAACACGCCGAGCGAGCACAGCATATTGAAATCCTCTACGCTCAGGCCCGTTACTTTTTTGAATAGTCCGGGTTCTAACTGTGTGATAACGTCTTTAAGGCACCGCTCGCGATAGTCGGTCAGGTACATAAATACAGGTATTCGAGTAGCAAATTTTATCAGTTTCTCCTGAATCTGCTTGCGCTTGCTCTTCATCTCCTTTTCCTCGGCTGATAGCTCCTTCTTCTCTTTTGGTGTCGGATCGGGGTTCTCCTTCTTCGCCTTCTTTACAGCTTCTGATTTATTGATAATGGTAGTAAGGTCGCTGTTG
>JAFQOE010000111.1 GCA_017395635.1 Lachnospiraceae bacterium
CAGCATTTTTGAATTAGATGGAGCAGAAACCTGTGCAATTGAAATTTGTTCACTGTCAAAAACAGCAGGATTTACAGGAACACGACTTGGTTATACTGTTATTCCCAAAAAGCTTATAAGACAGGGCATGAATTTTAATGAAATGTGGGTAAGGAACCGTACAACAAAAACCAATGGTGTATCATACATAATTCAAAAAGGCGGTGCTGCAGTATTTACCCCCGAAGGTCAGAAACAAATTCATGATAATATAAAGGTTTATAAGAATAATGCAAAGGTGCTGATGAAGGCACTTGACAAACTTGGAATATGGTACTGCGGTGGTAAAAATGCTCCTTATATCTGGATGAAATGTCCGGATGGTATGGGAAGCTGGGAGTTTTTCGATTATCTCTTAAATGAGATTCAGGTTGTCGGAACTCCTGGAGAAGGATTTGGCGCTTGCGGCGAGGGATATTTCAGATTTTCCACTTTCGGAAGTCCGGAAGATACGGTAGAAGCTGCAAATCGTTTGGTAAGTTTGCTTGGAAAGAAGTGATATGAATGCGAGATTATAAAGCAGAATTTGAAAATAGAGTCGAGTTCATAAAGTCTGTATTAGCTGATAGTGGTGCAAAAGGTATTGTGTACGGAAATAGCGGAGGTAAGGATTCTGCATTGGTTGGGATTCTTTGCAAAGCTGCTTGCGAAAACACTGTTGGAATTATTATGCCTTGTAGCACAAAACGAAATTATGATGAAGATGCGGTGGATGCAAAAGAGGTTGCACAGCAATACAGCATTGAGACAAGAACCGTGGATCTGACTCCTGTAAAAGAAGCAGAGATTAATGCACTTGCAGGCATAACGGAATTGAATAATTCAGCTCTAAGCAATATGGCACCTCGTATTCGCATGCTTACATTATACGCTATCGCTGCAAGTGAAAACCGACTTGTTGCAGGAACAGGAAACCGTAGTGAGGCTTATGTCGGTTATTTTACCAAGTGGGGTGACGGAGCACATGACTTTAATCCGATAGCTGATTTAACAGTAACGGAAATATATGAATTTCTCACATTCCTTAATGCTCCTGAATTTATAATAAAAAAAGCTCCGTCAGCAGCCTTGTTTGACGGTCAGACTGACGAAAGCGAGATGGGTATAACTTACAGTGAATTGGATGCTTATATTGCCGGAAATGCTGTTGACGAAGATAAAATAAAGATTATTGATAGGTTGCATAAAACAAGTGAGCATAAGAGAAAAGGCGTTCAGCCGTATTGTAAGTGAATATAGTCATATACCAAGGCACTCGATTGCGAGTGCCTTAATTTTATATCTTCGTAGACTTTTGCAAATAATTGTGCTATTGTTTGTTGCTGATGAAAGTTAGGTGTAAATAATACCCGACATAGAATAAATAAATATATCGTTTTAAGGTTTTTTTCTTGCTCATAATCGTTACCTTTCAGGCTTGCATTTTACAATCATTTCCGTAACATCTGTCAGCACCAATTCGCCATTTTGATTAAATACTTCAAAAGTAAGTTCAACAATGCCGTTTTTCTCATTGCGTTTTGTAAGTTTAGATACTGTGCAGGTGCTTGTAAGAACATCATCTGCAAATACAGGCTTAAACCATTCTATCTTAGTGGACTTTCCTGCAAGAAGTTCATCTCCAGCCAAGTCAACTTCAAGATATTTCGCCCAAACTGACATAAATGACATAACGCCCGGAGCAATGAGTTTACCAAAGAATGTGGACTTTGCATACTCTTCGTCTGTATGTAAGGGTATATTGTCGTATTTCTTTGCGAAATCAATCATGTCATCTTTATTTATAACGGCAGGCTCAATCTGCGTTTTTGAACCTAACTCAAATTCTTCAAAATACATTTTCTACACCTCTGTCTTAGATAAAATAATTATATCATGAAAAGTGTTGAAAATCAATAAATCGGTCAATTTTGATGTGTTTTGACAAAATTAAGTATATGTAAATTTGCAAAACAAATGAAAGAGGCATCTTTTTTGTCCGAACCATTTTGTTAATATTTCAATCATATTATATCTATTGACAGCAATTTTTGAATTTTATAAAATATTTTTGAAAAATTAGGAACATTTTATATATACTAATGTCGTTATTATATAGAGAACACTATTCTCGGAAAGGAAGTGAATTAAAAATGGATATGAAGGTACATCTCCCGGTGGCTACTCTGCCCTTGGACAATGGTTGTGAGTATTACTACTTCAACTCACAGTTTTTGCCTATCTTTTACAGAATCCCCAAAGAGATTTTGGAAATAAGAGGCAAGGAGCTTATGTGTATTCCCCGCACACCAGCATCAGCCTATTACGATGCAGAGGTAATAAGGTTTATCGAAAGCGATATTTTTCTAAAGGGAGTCATAGACTGTGTTGCATATATGGTGTGGCCGTATTTGGATGTAAGTCCAAAAATGGAAGTCTATTCAAATTTTGATCCCGCATGGATAGTTGCATATAGTCTGTCAATATGGATAAAGGGGTTTATCGACTACGACGGAATGTGGGATGCAAGAGAATTAAAATCGCAAGTTGATTCTTTTCTTCATTTTAGATACCCGTACATCCCTATGGAAGAATCTCAGAAACGACTTTCATATATCGTTCCGCAAGTTATGAAGCA
>JAFQOE010000112.1 GCA_017395635.1 Lachnospiraceae bacterium
TTCAGTAAACCGAAGAGAGGTGGCTACAAATAGAGGCCATCTCTCTTCGATTTTGTCAATTCAAAAATTATTCGTAAATTTGTCGTAAGCAACTGTAGTTCTGAAGTTTGTATGGCAAAAGTCGGACTCGAAAACGACACCCTGAATCCTCCCAAGTGTCCCTCGAATTGGGAGTATAGTACTGGGCAAAGGCAATTGCTTGATATATAGAGTGGAGAGCAGATGGACAGACTCTCGTTTTCAGCGCGACAAATGACTTGCAACTTGTAAAGCGTATCGATAATAATCTTCTTACCGTATCTTCTCGAAACAGATATTCTTACAAGCCTCACTCCCTATTTATTTCTGGAACCGAAAACGCTGTGCAGGATATTACAAGCGGAGACTTTCGCTCGGTAACGGAAGCCCGTTACGGCTGGATACTCGGTCGTTTGAGAGTATATGCCCGTGGTGGAGTAGATTTCAATTACCACGACTTGATGAGTAGCCTCACCGGATTGGAATTGCCATATGTGATGCAGAATGATGTAAACTTCTCCTTATTGAATACCTACCTCGCTCCTGAGGTATCATACGAGTCATACAAATGGAGAGTAAGATTGTCTGTTCCGACAAGCTACAATCTTCATCATATCAGAGATAAGAAAACGGATGGTAATACCACCAATAATTATGTGGCTGCGACACCTTCATTGTATGTGCGCCATCAGATAAATGCTAAAATGGAGATAGCCGCACAGTTGAGATATTCATTGACACCCCCGAAAGCATCAACATACATTTCCGGTCTGATGATGACGGATTTTAGAAACCTGTGTATGGATACTCCTATTATGGAATATAGCGATACGAGATCTGTTACGATGACATTCAAATACAGGAATCCGATTACATCGTTATTCTTCAACCTAACAGGACAATATGAATGGAGCAGCAATCCATATATGACCAACCAACTATTTATGGATAATTATATACTCAGTACCATATCGCCAACAAGAAATGACGACCACAGTCTGATTTTGAACGGTAGCATAAGCAAAGGATTGATGTCTGGCAGAATGACGATAGGACTTGATGCAGGATATATACAGATGTGGGATAATGCTATGAGACAAAACTCAATATCGCCCTATATGTTGCAAGTGCTTAATATCCAACCTTATTTGAAAGGGCATTTTACAAATTGGTTCTCGGCTGATTATCGTTTGTCGTATTCAAAAAACACGATGGATATTGAGGATGCTACAGGTAGCAACTACGATGCATTGAAACAATATCTGACACTTACATTTGTTCCAGCAAAGAAGTGGCAAGTCGCTATTGGTGGAGAACACTATTACACAAAATTCTCTTCGGGAAGTTCTGCAAATCTTATACTACTGGATGCCTCCGTCCGGTGGAATATATCAAAGAAGGTCGATATCAGCCTTACGGCAGCAAACCTCCTCAACCAACGAGAGTACCGATACGCAAGTTACGGACTACTTAGCGAAACAGAATATATGTACCGTCTACGAGGACGGAGTGTTATGGCAAGTATTCAAGTGAGGTTGTAATAATACAATGGTAACTATCCCTGTGAGTGATGTGGTCGCCATTATTTGTATATTATTGAGTATTTATCGGATGCTTGCGTAATCTAAAACCGAGTTCTTCAACTATTTGAGTAATAACAATCAAAAAGAATAGTAACAAAACAGATTTATCGGATGTCATTGTAGGTAAATCCACGCCTGCAAAGACAAACGCGGGAACTGTCAAGACTTTGAATGATAGTGACACTTTTAGGCACAGCATAGCCGATAAAAGTATTGCCCTTACGCTGAAATCGTATAAGTAATACTACTTATAGTTCTTGATATATTACACAACTGTTTCATTAATTTTGTCTAAAATCTATGTATAGATAGTTTGTATTCAATGCCTATTTCTTGCTATTAAATCAATAATAATCGTTTCGGCATTCTTCTTTGCCTCACGGAATAAGATGGATACTAATAAACATATTAATAAAAAAATACCTATCATTAAAAGAATGCCAGGTAACCATCCACAGCTATTAACGATTGTACAAAAGCATAAAATTATTAATATAAATGCAAGAATAACACTACCTGCAAGTCCCTCATATACTGCAGTCATAACCCATAAACGATTATAATAATCATAGGATTTCTCATTACTATCACTCCTAAGATTGTTCCAATATTGACTAAACAATATATCTATTTCTTCATCTGACTCAGAGCTAAAACCATATTTTTTGAATAATTGATATTTTGACTTCTTTTGTCCAAAGACCTCCTGTCTAATATATCTACCTAATGCAAACATTATGAGACCTAATATATAAATAATAAAAATTATAAATATCCAACTATTATTGCTATCTATTAGTAATAAGGCTTCTCTATATGAAAATGATAAGAATGTATATATCATTATAAAAGCAGCCATCCCAGAAATAATAAATGAAAAGTCAAAAACGCTGAACACATCAGCAATTCTATCCAGAATCTTATTTAATGTTGTTTTCATATATGCTAAGTTTTTGTTAATATCATTGAATATCATTATGATTAGTATGAAATGCTAAATAAATTTATATATCTTAGCGTTCTTATCTAACTTTTCAATCACACTCATCGCTTGATTTCTACTTACATGATGTATATATACTAGTTTACAGTATATGTTTGAGTATTCATTATAAATATTAGTAGCGAATATACCAGGATCATCTGTGCCAACAACAATCGGAGGTATAGGCTTACCTTCATTTTCCCATTTAATCCAATTCCACAGGTGATATGTATCATATGTATGATGATGCCCGATTCTCACATTGCTCGTGGGAAGTGTTTCTATTACAATTTCCTTCTCGTTCAAATACCGCAAAAGCATCAACTGCAACTCCTCCAAATCCAATTCAGAGAAAATTTCAGTTGTCTTCACTTCAATTATCTCATCATACTTCTTTCTAAATTTAGGACAGTGATATTGCCTTAGCATTGTTATTCTTTCATCCTTTTCATTCATATGCTCACCACAATCACATTTGTCATCCTCAGAATCAAGATTAAGTCTATTGAATCCTTCACACCATTCTTCTTGATTATATAGCGACATATTCTTTGCACTTTCCTTATTCCCTGCAAATACGTGAAGTGGACATAAACGACGTAGTTTCCATACCTCACTTATCAATTCGATAGAATAAGAATGACTATATATACTATAATATAACTCGTGGATTTTGACTACGAGATTATTAATTGTATGCTTTAACTTATCGTTTGAATACTTTGTTATAAGATTATATGCAAAAACAAGATCATCAAGATACTCACCTTTGCGCATATAGATATATTCACCTACGTTTTCAATCCATTGTTTAGGAGACAACCCTGCAGCAGTAGCATGTCCTATGCGATCTCCATAACTGAAATCCAAAAAGTCTACAGCCTCGTAGATACTTCTAAGGCCTCCTAAAAGATGAAAGAAATCCTCTCCTGCGTGATATGTGAAGTGGTTGAAACCTTTCCTTTTAAGATAACGGAATGCAGGTGCAAATACCTCTGGAGGAGCATCAAATTCACTGGCTGCAGCATCTACCCCAATAATATGCCTTGAAGCAGGTGAATTGTTGACCTTCATTTGTGCAAGTACATTTGCCCTTTCCCATATATCTTTACGCAACTGTTCATGCCTGATTAGTGTTGGGTCATTATCTTTCTTTTTTATAAAGTGAGCTATCAATTTCAACTCAGGAGTTTGTTTGCAATCTGATTCATACAAGTTGCTAAGATCTTTCCAACAATTCTCCCAACCTTGAATTATATTGGATATGAGTTGTTCATTTTCTTGCGTTGACAGTTTCGGAGAAAAACGTCCTTCCACAAAAGCTATATTACAACCACTATTTCCACACAATTGCAAAAAACGTGTCTTATAATCAATCCTCTCACAATTATCACGAATTCCATTCATTGTATATTTTTGAAATTCTTCAAATCCATAATCATGCTTTTGTTGTACGAGAAGACGATTGAAAAATCCGAGTATTAGTAAATATAAGTGAAATGCAGCCGCTACACTTTCCTTCTGACTGTCAACTAAGTACCCAAATACGAGAATATACATCATCCCTTCTATATTCAAAGGTGTCCCATATTTAATTCCTCTTTCAATAGTAATTGTAGCAAACGGATTTTCTATTCCATCATTAAGCTCGTCATTGCTATTTATGAGAAAGGAAATAACTTCCGACAAGTCTTTTGCATTGAAAAGTTGTTGTTTGTTTTGTTCTTTACCTTGATGTTGTGGCTTTTCTTTATCTTCTTCCACATCACTAATGTGACCCTCGAATAAGACCATATATAAGTATTGCCGTATCCTTCTTGCCACTAATAGTAATTGCTCCAACTTCTCAGTACTCATTGGAGCTAAATCTTGCTCTATCTGCTCTTGTGCAAGACTACTATTAGTGATAGAATCATTGTACAAATTCAAAATCTTCTGCGGATACATCATCAAGTCTTGCCAAACAATATCTGCTTCTGTCGAGCCATTTAAGTGAATGTGCAAATCGTGAAAGCCTTGTTGTTGATTCACAATATGCGCAATTTCGGGAATATACGGATATGGTAAAGCTGTATATTTAACATTTGGAAGAATCGTTTTGAGACAATACTCTCTTATTTCAGATATGTCGGCATTCACACACAATGGTTTCTTTACATGCAAGAATGCCATTTGCAGAATTAGTGGCGGGATATATGTTATAAGTTCTTGCCACGAGTTCTGCATAGCCTGCTTTACATAAATATGATTATTAATCATCTCCAAATGTTCCTCAGCTAACTTATATAGGCCTTTTGTTAAAAGATTAGGAAGAGAGTCTATGTCTTTTAACGAATATCGCTGATTCAGTCTATAATAGTGATCTGGAACATTCTTGTCTTCACTGCGCAGGAGTAGCAACAAACGCCGTTTAACATCTGTGAAAGATGGAACCTTGCCACAGATATAATCATTAAGGGAGATATTGTCTGCTAGTAGATATTTTATAATAGAATCTATTAACATAATAAAATATTATATTGCGAACTATACTATAGTTGAGGTGTCTTTAGAATCTGCTTTTTTATTAGATTTTGTTTTTGTTTTTAGATACTCTTTATTGTCACTTCTTCCATATATGTAAACCCCCTTAAGACCTTCATATATCGATTTTTTCTCAAACCATTTAATAATAGTATTAGAAATATTACTCTCCTTTTCTTGATTCATAGTAGAGTTAAAGAAATCAACTGTTTTATAGATTTCTAAATATGATGATAACTTCTCCCATATATTATTTGCATTTTCATCACCTTTTACTTGTTCCTTTGGATTTAAGTATAATAAAAAGAGGGGACAGGATAGCATCCAGCGTGAAAAATGCAATTTCCCCATTTCCGACTCTGTTAATTTTTCAAGATTTAAACTAAATATTTGGCTGGATTCTATAGGATTATTATTTGATAATTTAGAGTTCTCTAAATTCTCTTTGGCATCTTCAACAAGAATTGAATTCATAACAGCTACAATTCGTCTATGCATGGCATCACCAAGGTTTGGACTTTTAACCTTTTTGTCATCTATACTTCTCATAGCATAAAATGCTCGTGTTGCAATTTTACCAATCAGATGTGACGGAACACAACTAGGACATTTCTCCATCCATGCATATAATACTTTAGCTAACTCTTTTTCTTCTTTTTCTTCTTTTATAGTGTTTAATATAGGCTCTTGTTCCGATATGTTTGTCACTCTCTCAAAAACAGGCATAACATTATCTTTCACTTGAGAAAGTTCTTTTAGCAATACATATATATCCATTATATGTTTATTATATTTTTCTTCGTCTGAATTAGCCTCAATGTCCTTGTTTTTCATTTTTATAACATTGTATCGTTTCAATAGTTCTACAATTGTTCCTAATAATGTATAGAACGAATATATTACTATTGATTGCTGCTTGTGAGCATAAGATGCTATTGACACTGGGAAATATGCAAGTTGTCTTTTAATTAAAGATTCATCTTTGAACGCAACATCAATTCTATCTTGCGTTTCAATTGAAGACTTTTTCGCTTTTTTTGCCAAGCCTTTAAGAATTAATGTGCCGCCCCAAGGCGCCTTGTTTTCCGAACTGTTATAATTTAGACTTGCCCTAATATAGGTTGATAAATAGCTACAGATATCTCTATAAACCTTATTTTGCCCTATAAAAGAATAATCTGACACACCTTCAATTGTAGGGACAAGTGCCACATCCTTTTTCTGGTCACTGCGATATGGCATTATAGTAAGAAGATTCTTTATCGTTGCAATTGCAATCCAATATTCAAAAAATATTGATGGATTGCTTTTTGAATGTTCAACGAACATCGTATATAATGAAAACAGAACAGCATTATAATTTACAGATGCAGATGTCGGTAATAATTGATATGTTTCATTCAGTAACTCTTTCTTGAGCAGAAAGTCATGAGCGATATTGCAGAAATCCTTTGGTTGTGATTTTGCCAATTCAACATCAACACCTGATTCATACAAATCACTCACAAAAGCATCTGTTATATTTAATATATTTAGGCTGCTATCGGAAATCTGCTTAAGTATTTGAATTTGAGTTCTTAACGGTAATCCCAACAAATATGTATTTACCGCATGAATTTCATATTTATTATGTAATCCTAACTTACTCAAAAAATACTCATAATGTTTATATATTGTAACCTCATTTGATTGTTGATTAATAAAGATTTTGTCACCATTATTTAGTTTTTCCCCTATAGTAAGCAAATGAATACGATTTGGAGCCTTCATGATTTTTTGCATATATTGGCTCTCTATTTCGGTAACTAATTCATCATACTTCTCAATTTTTTTAAGTTTTTCACCTTCCCATGTTAGAAGCTCATTCCCAAAATTATTCCACTGATATTTTCGTATTGCCTTGGAGAACAACTTAAGGTCCCCACTTAGGAGTGTTATTATACGTGGAGATGTAAGATACTTACGTATTGTTTCAAGTACTTTCCACCCATTATTGAAATTAACATCAATATCATCAAAGGCTATTAGAAAAGCCTTTTTACCCAAAATATTAAGTGCTTCCTCAACAATTTTATTAAAGTTATCTTCAAGCTCTTTTGCCGCTTTTACAGCATCAAGACCTTTTCTCATCACATGCTCAGGATCATGCCAATTTGAATACAATGAGGCATTGTCTATATCAATGGAAGGCAAGCCTGCTGCTAATCTCTTTAATTTATCATCCCAAGATTTCCTTTGACGATATTCTTTATAGCATGGGTCACATTCATTCCTGCTTATTTTCTTTTCAACTTTATCAGTAATTAAAGAGATCAATGTTAAAAATATGTGTCCCTTTTCCTCAATAAGCGTAGGGTCTATAAGTTCTACAATTTCAATATTGTCATGTCCATTGTATGTATGAAGAATACTCATCAAGAAAGATGTTTTACCGCTTCCTCGTGAGCCTAAGATTGTGATTGTATCATTATAACGACCACAAATCTTAGGGTTGTTATTATCATTATCCTTTATTTTATCATCAATCAGTTTCTTTACTCTATCAAACTCCGTCTTATGAATAATATCAGTGCCTTCAAAAGAACGGGCATTCAAACTTTTGCTTAAGTCTATTATAATTTTGTCGTTTGCCATATTAAAAGAGTTTAATATTTAGTTAGTCGTTAGTAAATTCTTAATTATTACTATTGCAACGTTCCTTCTTTATATATATATTTCTTCATCTCATTTGCAACCAGCTCTTGCAACTTATTTTTAGGTAACAAGTATTGATATTCAGCTACTCCTATTGGCTTGTTAACATCTTGCAGAGCCAATTCTACCTCCAAATGGTCTTTTTCGGCACATAAGATGATACCGATAGACGGATTTTCATCGGAAGCCTTTTCTAACTTATCCAGCAGGGATAGGTAGAAGTTCATCTTACCCACATATTCGGGTTTGAATTCGCCAATCTTCAATTCAATGGCAACCATAGAACGGAGTCGGCGATGGAAAAACAGTAAGTCAACACGATACTCCTTATCGTTATAGGTCAGTGTATGCTGATTACCGATAAAACTGAAACCGCTACCTAATTCCATTATAAAGGTCGTGATTTTCTGAACAAGGCGGCGTTCCAACTCCAATTCCTTCAATGGCTCAACTGCGTCAATGAATCCGAGATTATAACTGCTACGGAAGACCTCATTAGCATAATCCGCTTGCTGAGCAGGCAATGTAGAGTCAAAGTTGTTGGACTTCTCTACCGCTTGCATTGAAAGATGGTATTCAGACTTCAATGCGTGATTTAACATATCTCTTGACCATCCTTTTGCATATACTTCGTTAGCATAGAATACGATATACTCAGGAGACAAATCGTAACTCATAAGGAGCAGATTATGACTCCATGGTAAAACTGCCACAGCCTGTTGCACTTTTGTATCGTATTGACAATAACGAAGATAAAAACGTTTCATATTCCATAAGTTCCTCGGAGACAATCCCATATCAGGATATTTTGTTTTCAAATCTATGGATAGCCTTTTTACGATACTATCGCCATGCCTGCTGTCAACTTTTCTCTCGTCTAACAACTTGCCTATCTCCCAATAGGAAGACATCGCAATATTATTCAATTGTTTTGCAATTCGTAATCGAGAAGTTTCAATTACTGCTACGGCCTGTTGCAGTAATTCGTTATAATCTTCTTCGCTGAATGGTCTTGTAATGGTTAAATCCTTCATAGTCTTATCTCTCTATTGCTAAAACATACTACAAAGGTATAAAAGATTTTCGATTGTAATATTAACTAAGCAGACTTAAATGCCTTTTACCTATTGAATTAAGATAATATTACATCTTTTAATGTATCATACCCCAATGAAATCGTAGATTGATTCGACTCTCTTTGTACAGGAAAAACCTTCAATACCATTTCTTTTTACCTCATAAGCATTCAACCTGAATGCAAGAGCAATGACCACTTCAAGATTGTAGTATGTAGCCCAACCTTTAGGGGTGGCTAAATCACATCGTTGGGTGCTTACAGGACAAAGCGTTCCACTCTTGTATATCGCTTTTATAGCGGCTCGGAGTGTCGGGGATATTACCCCGAA
>JAFQOE010000032.1 GCA_017395635.1 Lachnospiraceae bacterium
CATACGGATTAGTCTCAATGTTAGATTACTACACCGAAAGGTGTGTTGCTTGTTAAGTTGATTGAACCGCCGTGTACCGAACGGTACGCACGGTGGTGTGAGAGGTCGGGAAATTTAATTAAATTTCCCTCCTACTCGATTCAATTATTCAGAAATGGTGAATGAGCACTTAGCGAAAAAAGACATACGCATATGGAAAATCTATTTACTTAATTTGGGAATTAACTATTCTGTACTTATCCGGATAATACAACAGTATATACGGAAAGGATAGAGTAGTGATTACAGTCATTTATGACCTCATTAGTTACATATTCTTTGGTTCTTAAGAGGGTGTAGTTTTTTTCTTTCCAAACAAGAGAATCTTTGTTATATTATTAATGGACTTGTCTTGTTTGGGAGGGAAAAATGTTAATTAATATAATAGCTGATATTATTCACTTTCTTAAAATTTTTTTAGTGTGTGACATGTATTTTTTCTTTGAAAGGAAAAGATTTCGACACAAGTGGATAATGCTGACATTAACTAATACTATTGTAGCAGGAATGTCAGTGTTTGTTTATATGTATGATAATTATTTTATAGAAGCATTAATATATACACTAACTATAATTTTATTATTGTGTATTTTCTATAAGGAAGCGATATATACCATAGTTATTACAACAATCTGGACAATATTTGCCTTGTCTATGATAGACACGATGGTTGCTGTTTTATTTGACATGTTTATGAAAATATTAGATGTTAATGTGGATTTTTTATCTAATCTGGCAGTGGCTATCATTTCTATAGTATTAATTTATGTTGTAGGAAGAATATATAGAAAATATACTTCTGCAACGTTGAAGAAGGTTGGTATACCCAATTTAATGGGTTTTACAGTTCTTTTAGCAATAGATACCGTAGTAGTTACAATTATTACAGTTATGAATGCAAAGTTCGAAACTATGAGATATACGAACATATACTTACTTGCCATAGTTTTTGTCATTCTAGGTATCTTCATCCAAGTGGCATCTGTAATCTTACTCTTTACCCAACGCAACGTTTACAAAGAAAAAGAAGAACTGACGGACAAATATTTGAATGAGCAAACTCTCCATTACGAGTATTTGGAGAATAGGGAGAGAGAAACGAAGAAATTTCGGCATGATTTGAGAAGTCATATGGAGTTGATTTCGCATTTGGCGAAGAGTCGTGAATACGATAAGATAGATGAATATATTGAGCAGATGCATGAGAGAATAGACACTTTTGGAAATGTGATTACTGTGCATAATTCCATCGTAGATGCGATTATTAATCAGTATTATACAAGAGCTGAGCAAAGTGGCATCACCATGGAAGTAAAAGGAAGATTTCCTTTGGATTGTAACATTGATACATATGACCTGTGCACGATATTTTCTAATGTGCTAAGCAATGCATTAGAGGCGGCGAGGGAAACAGAAGAGAAATATATATTCGTAGAATGTGGATATACGGATAAAAGTATCATTATTATTGTCAAGAACTCTTTTGATGTACAAACCAAGAATGGTAATGCACAATGGAGAACGCGAAAAGGCAATACAGATTATCATGGGTATGGATTAGAGAATATTCAAGATAGTGTTGAACGGTACAATGGAGTGTTTGACATCGAGACAGATGACAAAATGTTTACTGTAAAAATTTTATTTAGAAATAGGAAGTAATTGTATGAAAATATCAATTGTAGATGATGATCCAAAGTGGGTCGAGCGTATCAAAAATGAAGTTATGCGCTATGATGAAAATAAAGAAATGGAAATTGATGTTTTTCTGAGCGGTGAGGAATATTTGAAGAAACAAGCGCAATATGATATTTCATTTATTGATATTGAAATGCCAGGAATTGATGGTTTTGAGACGATTTCCGCAGCAAGGAAATATAATCCCAATGGAATTTATGTGATACTCACAACCCATGTGGAGATGAGCCGTAAGGGTTATGTTGTGAATGCTTTTCGATATCTAGACAAAACGCAACTTGAGGAAATGCGTGAGACCATCGAATCGGCTCAAGTCCTTCTTGGTCGAAATGAAAAAATAGAAGTCAATGTTATCAACGATGGTGTTCGGAAATTAACACTAAAGAATATCATTTATATCGAGACAGAGAAACATTATATCCTGATACACACGAAACACGGAGTTGTCAAATGCAGTGATAGAATGCAAGATGTTGAGAAGATGTTACCGGATAACTGGTTTAACAGATGTCATCATGCATATATTGTGAATTTGGATGAGATAAATGATATAAAGGACAAAATTATTTATCTGAGCAATGGTGATGATATTGATGTATCAGACCGGAAAATGGGACGATTTAAGAAGGCATATTTTAACAGGGAATATGAGCGAGCAAATAGATAATAACACCTAAATGTCAGTTGGTTGACGTTTGGGTGTTATTTTTATGTTTGGGGGTCCTTTGGGACTCCTTTTGTTTTTGGTTTTTTTCAGATTTTAGGGAGTCTTTTGGGAAACACCACTTTATGGCACCATTTTACGCATTTAATGGCATATATCCATGTATAACTGCACTTATGTAAAATTAGGGTACGCTTATGAAAGCTGGATAGAGGAATATTGTCGATAAATGTATAATTTAGTTGTGCGTTGTTTGCTTTTAAGAGTCATGGTTTAATGGATATGATTTTTTGAAAGTGATGCACACCATAAAACGGCTGATGACTACACAAGTCAGGGAAATGTTCTTGTTGATGGAATGCACGACATTGTTGACCGCATTGTAGTAATTCTGAGTTGTGTAGTTGTCGGTTTGGTGGGAGTTGTGTGGGACAAGGTTAATAGTATGATAAAGGATAGGTAAGGTGTGGCAATATGAATACTAGAAAATATATGATTATTATTAATGGAGAAATCAAAACCAAAGAAATTAAGTCCTGTCAATATAATCGTGATACAAAAACAATGGATGTGGTTTTTTATAACAATAATAAATGTTATTCATATGCGTATGATAATGTCGAGAAGTTAACAGAGCCACAAATTATCAATCATAATGCATACAGGTCTTATCGAAATGGAAAAGAATTTAATAATATTGAAACGGTCTATGTTTTTTATGGAAAATACAATACATATTTTCACATATGTTTTGGAAATGGTGATGAAAGAAGCTACAAGGATACGGATTTAAAGATTGTTGAATCATGTCTGACAAAAGAACAAGCAGGTAATGTTTTTGAATATATTAAGCAGGTTGCAACTTTAAGTAATTTGAAAGACGATGAAGATAATAAGCTATTGGCTAAGAAATTTGAAACCATGTCTTTTGTGGGTGAGGATGTTGCTTTGGCAAAGTACTTAAATCCATCGCCTTGCAAGAGTAATCAGTATGGGAATTGGATTCCTATCTTTCCTTTTGGTTGTAACAGTAGCCAGTATAAGGCAGTTAAAAATGCAATGGAAAATCAGATTAGTGTGATTCAGGGACCGCCGGGAACAGGGAAAACCCAGACGATATTGAATATTATTGCTAATATTCTTATGCAAGGGAGAACGGTACAGATTGTATCCAATAATAATTCGGCAACAGAGAACGTATATGAGAAGTTATCCTCATCAAAATATAATCTAGGTTTTATTGTTGCACAGTTAGGTTGTTCTGATAATAAAAAGGAATTTATCCAAAATCAGAACGCAACATATCCAGATATGACTTCATGGAAGGTAAGCACACCTTTAGAAGGATTGTGGGAAGATGTACAACGTATATCTGCCGATGCCCAAGAGGTGTTTGCTAAGCAGGAAATCTTGGCGGGATTAAAGCATCAGAAATCACAACTTGAAACCGAATTTGAATATTTTAAAAGATATGTGGATGAGACAGATGTTGAAATTGATAGGTTAAAACCTAAAAGGAGAATTTCTGCAAAGAAATGGATGCGCTTGTGGCAAAACTGTGAAATGCTTTCTGAACAGAATAAAAAGATTAGTGTGTGGTTTAAGATAAGACATTTCTTTGAATATGGTATTACGGACTTCCATTTCTACCAACAGGAAATGGGAAAGATTATTACAACATTTCAGTATATGTATTATTGTGAAAAGTTGACAGAGTTAGAAGATGATATTACAAAAAATGATAACTTCCTAAAAGGAGAAAACGAGAATCTGATAGATGATTTGTGTAATCGTTCCATGGTTATTTTAAAAGATAAGTTGGCACAGAAATATTTAGGAAATGAACAGAGACCTATGTTTAAGGAGGACGATTTGTGGAAGCATCCGCAGGATGTGCTGAAGGAATATCCGGTTATCTTAAGTACAACATTTTCTTCAAGAAGTAGTTTGCAGAAAGATGTTATATATGACTACGTTATTATGGATGAAGCTTCTCAGGTGGATATAGCAACCGGTGTTCTGGCAATGTCCTGTGCAAGGAATATTGTGATTGTTGGAGATACGAAGCAGCTGCCGAATGTAGTTAAGGATGAAGAAAAGGCGAAAGCAAAAGCTATTTTTGACAGTTTCCATATTCATCAAGGATATCAATTTACCAAAAGCTTTTTGCAATCAGTATTAGAAGTCCTGCCTGATGTAACACAGACATTATTGCGTGAACACTATCGTTGCCATCCTAAAATTATTAATTTCTGTAATCAGAAATTCTACAATGGTGAACTTGTAATTATGACACAGGATAAAGGCGAAGATGATGTTTTAGTAGCAGTCAAAACGGTGAAAGGAAATCATGTAAGGGATCGTTACAGCCAGAGACAGATTGATGTGATTAAGCAAGAGGTTCTGCTGAAGTGTGCAACTGATAAAGAAGAAATCGGTATTATTACCCCTTATAAAAATCAGGTGGCAGCGTTGCAAAAAGAAATACCAGATATTGATGCTGATACCGTACATAAATTTCAAGGGAAAGAAAAAGACACGATTATTATTTCAACAGTAGATGATGAAATTAGTGATTTTGCAGATGATAAATATCTGATTAATGTGGCGGTATCTAGAGCGAAGAAGAAACTAATTCTAGTAGTGTCGGGCAATGAACAGACACAGGAACGCAACATTATAGATTTGGTTTCCTATATTCAATACAATAATTTTGAAGTGACGGAGAGTAAAGTATATTCGGTTTTCGATTATCTTTACAAGCAATATACAGAAGAGAGAAAAGCATATTTACAAAAGCATAGCAATGTATCTGAATATCATTCTGAAAATTTGATGTTTGCACTGTTAGAAGACATTTTATCGGATAACAGATTCTCTAGTCTGGATGTAGTATTTGAATTTCCTATGAATATGTTAATCAGGGATTTATCCCTATTAAATGAGCAAGAGTGTAGGTATGCTATGAATCCGGCAACTCACCTTGATTTCCTCATTTTTAACCGAATCAGTAAAAAGCCTGTGTTAGCGGTAGAGGTGGATGGTTATAAGTACCACAAAGCAGGGACAAAACAGGCTGAAAGGGATGTTATGAAGAATCGTATTATGGAGTTGTATGGAGTGCCATTGATTCGTTTTGCTACAAATGGTAGCGGGGAGAAAGAAAGGATTGTGGAGAGGTTGGAGAAGGTTACGAGGTGAGTATAGGTGAGATGTAAATGTGATTACTGAGAGACTAATCTATAAATGTTATTTTGCAAGATTATATTTGTGTCACATACCATAGATAAAATAGTAGAGGAGGAATAAGAACTATATATGAAAGATGCGGTTGGAAGAATTATTGAAGAGTTACTTGTGTTTTATAAAAACAATTATAATAAGCCAAAGTTGTGGATTTCCTTGGGATTATGTGTTTTTTGTTTGTTAATGCTATTTCCCTATATTGATTCGAATTTCTTCTATTTTTCGAGGATGGAGAAACGAATAAATGTTTTAGAAAGAGTTATGGAATTAGATGAAGCAAAAATTAACAGCAATCCAGCATACAAAAAAGAATATGAATCTATGTTACAAGAAATTGAGCAACAAAGAGATAGAACGATCAATTCTGTTATGAATAAGGTAAATAGGACTATAAAAAGAGTGATATCTAGTGGAAGGGAACAAGGAACACCATGGATTAAATTTTTAACAGGCGGGTTTTGGTTTATTTTGCTTACAGTATGTATTCCATTTATGAATACCTTTAATAAGAGAGGAGACAAAATATTAGCTTTTGTTTTGATGTTAATAATTTCTTTAGTGGTAGGTTGGTTTTTTATGTCCATTCCAATTATTTGGAAACCGGCTGTAAATTATGTTGGGATTCCGATTTTGCAAATGGTAATTTTCATATACATTATGATAAAAATGGATAAAAAACAAAAGTAAAGTAAAAATATTCGATAAATATTTTTTGAAGGTAATAGTATATATCAAAATTTGAGTTGATGATATAAAGAATGTTTTTTTAATTTTAACAAAGAGGTGTAGTATGCTTAGTAGAGAGAGTAAATAGATGTGGATATAGTACAAGGAAATGCATAATGAATCTTTTTATTCCATTTGGATTTAGACCAAGTCCACATCAAAACAGTGAGTTTGGGGATATTAATTTTCAAGTTACTTATCAAAACTCGACAAAACGTTTGGTAGGTATAGCTAAAAGTAAGTCATCACCAACAATAGAAACATTAACGACAAGTACAAAAGAGGCTAGAGAGATGATTCAGCAAGTACTAACCATGTCACATGACTCAAGAGTAGATATAATTGCTACTATTTGTCCGATGAGATTTCATCCACAATTAGAAATGGAACTGGAATATATTGCACGCTTATCTGGAAAAAAAATTAGTTTGTTTTGATGATGAATTTATGGTTAGATTGTTGACATACAATGACAAGTTAATAGAACTTAACAAAAGAATACAAGAAAAATAATTTTTATAAATAATTTTTGAGGAATAGATATTGGAATTTGGAATAAGTGCTGTGGTTATAATGATAGGAATATTAATGAATTTGTGTTATGATTTATTATTGAGGATTCTTTTCTGTTTGTCCCATATTTTATAAAGAAAAAACGATAATCAACTAGCAATATATGTTGTAGCATTTATTCTTAGTTTGGCAAGAAAATATATTATTTTTGCAATGTTCTTTTTATTTAAGTATGTTATAATTTCCTTGTATGAGTATTTAAATAAATATATGAAAGAATAACATAAATGGATGACAAGGAGGACTCGCCACCATGACCAAACAACAAAAGATTCAATTTCTATCCGAAAAAATCAAAGAACTGAATAAAATAACTACAGAAATAGGCGAAGTATTCCCTGAAAAATCATTCAAAATGGATGGAATACTCATTGGAAATATTGTGGAAGTATTGACAGCTCATACATATGGTATCACTCTCTACAAACAGTCTGAGAAGACACATGATGGTGAAGTGGATGGCAAGAAGGTTCAGATAAAGGGAACCCAAGGAAAAGATGCTATTGTGATTCGTGAAGAACCGGAATATCTGTTGGTAGAGTATTTGGACAAGAAAAATGGTGTTATTCAGGAAATATATAATGGTCCAGGCGCGTTGGCATGGGAATTTAGAAGCTATGTACCTAGTATGAATCATTATACCATTCGAGTGAATAAGCTGTTAGAGCTTGATGCAAAGATACCGGAAGAAAATCGAATTCAACCAATTTATCCTATTGAGAAGTATAATAAAGGTGTAATTAATTCTGGTTCAACATCAACACCGAAACAACAAGGAACTAACCAAACAGGGAAGAAAAGAAAAACTCTAGTTGTTGGCTATATCAATAAAAATAACCAAGAAAATAGAGGCTGTTTGAATAAACCAGGAAACCACTATAATCAAATGGCATATTTAATGCACTGTAATGTTTGTGGGTTTGAATATGAAGCAAATGGATGCGATGTTGCTATCAGAAAATGCCCACACTGCATGTAATTACAAAAGACACAACAAGGAGCCCACAAATGAAACACGATAACCTGTTAGAACTACAATCTGGTTTTAAAACTGCATACATCGATGGTTCACACGCATCGAATCTTGCGTTCAAGCCTCAATTTGTTTCCAACAATTACAAGGAAGGCAAGAAAGTACTATCATCCATTGAGGATGAGCTTTTGCGATGCGGACAATTCCAGATTAGTGTGGCATTTATAACCATGGGTGGAATTACTCCTTTGTTACAGACATTACAAGAGCTTGAAAGAAAAGGCATAAAAGGAGAAATCCTTACAACCAATTATCTGAACTTTAGCGAACCAAGAGCTTTGAAAAAGTTAAATGGGCTTACAAACGTAACACTGAAAATGTATGACGTAGAAGCTGCAGGAGATGGTTTCCACACAAAAGGATATATCTTTAAAAAAGATGAGATATATAGAATTATTATCGGAAGTTCTAATATGACAAGGACCGCCCTTACAACCAACCGAGAGTGGAACACCAAGATTGTTTCCACAGAGCAGGGCGAAATGGCACAGGATATTGTGGCAGAATTTAATGAGTTGTGGAATTCGGAATATGCGTTGTCATTTGATGATTTTTATGAGAACTACAAAGAGAAATATAAGATTATCAAACGTCAGCGAGAGATAGCAAAGAGAGAAAATGTCACCTCTATCGAGAAGTATAAGTTAAAGCCAAATGCAATGCAGGTTGGCTTTATTGCCAATTTAAGAAAGATATTAGAAGCAGGAGAAGAAAGAGCACTTTTGATTTCGGCGACAGGTACCGGAAAAACCTACGCATCAGCATTTGCCATGCGTGAGCTAGGATTCAAAAGGGTTCTATTTCTTGTGCACAGAGGACAGTTGGCTAAACAGACGAAAAAGTCCTATGAGAAAGTGTTTGACAAGTCCATTTCTATGGGATTAGTAGGTGCTGGTTATTCCGATTATGACAAAGACTATGTATTTGCCATGGTTCAGACCTTGAATCGTGACGAACATTTGAAGAAATATAGACCGGATGAATTTGATTGTATTATATTAGATGAGGCGCACCACAGCTCTGCTAACACCTATCAGAAGGTGATGAATTATTTTAAGCCGAAGCTGTGGCTTGGTATGACAGCGACACCGGACAAGCGAGATGATGACGTTGAAGGCAGAAATATATACGAAATTTTCAACTATCAGATAGCATATGAAATTCGATTGCAGCAAGCAATGGAAGAGGATTTCTTGTGCCCATTTCATTATTTTGGAATTAGTGATGTTTCCTTGATTGATGAGAAGCAGATTAAGGCGAAAAAGATTACAGAGAAAGATTTCAACATGCTTACCAGTGATGAGCGCGTGAGACATATTATCGAGCAGGCGGACTACTATGGTTATAGTGGTGACCGTGTGAAAGGAATCGTGTTCTGTAGTAGAATTGATGAATCGGAGGAGCTTTCTGCAAAGTTTAATGTGTTAGGCTATCGAACCATTGCATTAAATGGTAGCGCATCCGAGGATGAGAGAGCAGATGCCTTTGAGCGCCTGGCAATGAATGAAGAAGATGCGACGGAGAAAATGCAACCGTTAGACTACATTTTCTCTGTGGAAATATTAAATGAAGGTGTTGATATTGTAGAGGTTAACCAGGTAATTATGCTTAGACCAACCCAGTCGCCAATTGTATTTATTCAGCAGCTTGGTAGAGGTTTGCGTAAGGCGGATGGAAAAGAGTATGTGGTTGTGCTTGATTTCATTGGTAATTACAATAACAACTTTATGATTCCAATTGCGTTATCCGGGGATAGAACATATAATCCGGATACCATCCGCAAATATGTTATTAGCGGTAATAGTACGATTCCTGGTGCATCAACCGTGCATTTCGACGAGGTGGCTAAAGATAAGATATTTGAATCTATTGATCGAATCAAGGGTATGAAATCCATTATCAAGGAAAGCTATATTACCTTGAAGAATCGTTTGGGTAGAGTACCGTATCTTCTTGATTTCTATGAAAATGGAGAAGTGGATCCGCTTGTGATTATCCGTGAGTATAAAACTTATCAGACTTTCTTGGAATCTGTAGAGAGAGAATTGTATACAGGAAAAGTAATGGCTGATGAAATGGTCATTCTAGAGTACCTGTCAAAGACGATACTTTCCGGTGCAAGACCATACGAATTAGAGATTATGAAGCGGTTGTTGTATAGTGATGAAGTTCATGTAAAGAACATGATGGGTGAGATACAGGAAAAGTACGGTCATTTTGTTAATGAGGAATCATTTAGAAATGCTATTGAGGTACTACAGGGGCGTTTTGTAAGTAAAGAGGAAGAGTATAATCGATATCGTCATGTAGATATTATTGAAGGTGATACATCTTATAAGCTACAACGAATGAATCTGTTTGCTAATCGTTTGCTCGATATAGAGTTTTATAAACAGGTGGATGATATTATTGAAGTGGGACTTAGAAGATATCGGGATAAGTATGCTGTAGGTCAGATGGTTGATAATCTATTTGTCTTGTATGAGAAGTATTCTAGAAGAGATGTCAGCTTGTTAATGAACTGTGGAAAGGACTTGTCGTCTACCATGTATGGAATGAAGCGTGTGGGTGATGATGTATTTGTGTTTGTTACCTACCATAAGGAAACCAGTGAAAATGATGATAAGAACTATGTAGAAGGCAAACCTGATTATGCAGATGCATTTGAGGATAATATGATATTTCGTTGGGATTCCCAAATTGGTCGAGGTATTGACAGTTCCTACATGAAAGAAGTAAGAACAGCGACGCGGAAGCATTTACTCGTAAAAAAGAGTGATGCAGAAACCAACTTCTATTACATGGGATTATTTGACATCATGGAAGAAAAGGCAGACAAGAAGAAAGATAACAATGGAAAAGAACGTGATATTACAAAGGTGAAGATGAAAATGCGCCATCCGGTAAGGGATGATTTGTTACGTTACCTGCAAAGTAGTATCAAAGAGAAAGAGGATAAAAAAGTAGTATGAAAACAATACGAGTAGTAGCAGCTATTATCAAAGCAGTAAATGAAAAAGGTGAACCAATCATCTTCGCAACTCAAAGAGGTTACGGAGATTTGCAAGGTGGATGGGAATTTCCTGGTGGTAAAATCGAAGAAGGAGAAACACCGCAAGAAGCATTAAAACGTGAAATCATGGAAGAGCTTGAAACGGAAATAAATGTTGGTGCATTGATAGATACCATCGAGTATGATTATACAACTTTCCATCTATCCATGGATTGTTTCTGGTGTGAAATAATATCAGGAGATTTGGTCCTTAAGGAGCATGAAGCGGCAAAGTGGTTGACGAAGGGTGAACTGGATTCGGTGGAGTGGTTGCCTGCGGATGTGACGTTGATTGAGAAGGTGAGAGGGGAGTTGGGATGATAAAAGTGTTGTTCATCTGCCACATTGGGGGAAGTGAATACGAGGCATAAGTAGGCATTGTGTTGATGTATAGTGGCATATGTATAATGTGTAACTACGATAAAACTACGGATGAAAAAAGATAAACTGTCTATTTTACAATGGAATGATTATGATGAAAGAGATTGATCCGGGACTTCGCACACCGACTTCTAGCTTATATATTCTTTTAAACTTTCTGGTGATGGTTATGATTGCACCGTTGTTGTCTATGCTAGGTTTTGCAAGTAAATCATTGAATAATGCGTTGATTGCATTGGCAGTGTTCTTTGGGTTATGGCTCATTTATACAATCTATCAATTTAATAAAGCGTAAAATGATAGATGGCGTCCGGCAAACAGAGGTGTTGGGGCGTCATTTTTATATATTATTATTGAATTGGTTAGAATTTTTATAGAAATTAAATTTGACTTTGGTGCTTGTTCGAGGTATGATAGTAAGCATAGAAGTCAATATAGAAAGGAAGTAGGATATTGTGGGAGCAACGGAAGAAATTATTAAAATGGCAGAAGAAAACAATGGTATGGTTACGACTGCAATGGTTGTTGCTGCCGGTTTTTCGCGTGGTAATATCAAATATCTTGAGGGAAAGGGCTTGATTGAAAAATCTGCAAGAGGCGTATATATATTACCGGAAATTTGGGATGATGAAATGTTCAACTTGCAAAATCGTTTTAAGAGAGGGATTTATTCTCATGAGACGGCGTTGTTTCTTTGGGATTTGACGGATAGAACGCCGAATGCATATAGTATGACGTTTCCGACGAATTATAATCTGACTGGGCCGAAGGAAGAGAATGTTCATTGCACACAGTGCAAAGATATTTTTTATGATTTGGGGATTGTTGAGACAAATACTCCGGGTGGAAATGAAGTAAAAGTATATAGCATTGAGCGAACGCTTTGTGATATTTTACGTCCGCAAAGTGATGTTGATATTCAGGTGGTAACGGAAGCTTTTAAACGGTATGCAAAGCGGAAGGATAAGAACATACCTACTTTATCAGAGTATGCAAAGCAGTTAAAGGTAGAGAAACGGTTACGGGCATATTTGGAGGTGTTGTTGTGAAAAATGCGATGCAGTTAAAAGCTGTGATCAAGAACCTTGCAAAAGAAAAGCACATATCGGCACAACTTGTGATGCAGAATTTTATGTTGGAACGATTACTAGAGCGTATATCTGTTTCAAAGTATCAGCAGAATCAAGGGCTTACCTGTAAATGAAGATACTATTTGCCATATGTTTGATGAAATATGCAAAATAGATCTGGATGATGATGTGACTTTTGTATTTCGAAGCATAGGTGAGAGAAAGTATTTATTATGGCAAGCCATTGGAGCAGTATTTGCCAAAAGCATCTGCAGGTGTGGCTTACAGAAAACTGGCGAAGGAGTTGATTTCTTATGAAGGCTAATGAAAGAAGAAAAGTGTTTGATGCAGTAGATTTATTAACAGAGGATACAGCGGTAAGTGTACCGGCAACAAAGGTTAAGAATGGAGTTACGATGCTTAGCATCGACTCCATCAAACCATTCCATGACCATTATAAAGGTCCTGGTACGAATTATGATAAGGTTGGTAAATATACCGGTATTGGTGTGTTTACCATTGTTGCAGAAGCGGATGGCGAGGGAGCAACGAAGTGGGGCAAGCTGAAAAGCGGTGCTGGATGGATTAGTCTGGATTATGCGAAGAGAATATAAGTAGAGTAAATGGGTCTATTGGAGTGAGAGCTTCAGTAGACCTGTTTTTTTATTTGTATGAAACTGATTTAGGATGAGAATACTATACTTCTGAGAATAAAAGTTTGATTTTGTGTCATAATGGTTTTGCAATGAACCAAAATGATAAAAATATAAACTTGACAAATTTAAGATATGAGAGTATTATTGGTTTAAAAGATTGACAAAATGGTTTGCAAAAGAACTAAAATGATGATAAATTGAACGGAGGTAGGACATGAACTTATATTTCGAACTATTGAAAAAACCAATTTTCAATATGGAAGATGTAAATGAGTTTTATAATAATATGAATAGTGCACGCTCTGCGATTAAACGATTGATGAGGGATGGTATGGTGGCCAAGATACGTAATAATATGTACACCTGTATTAGTGGCGAAACTGGAGCACCGATTGCCAACCGTTTCCAGATAGCCAGTCATATTACGTCAACATCTTATGTTTCTCATCATACGGCCATGGAATATTACGGAATTACAGATCAGGTTTTTTATGATGTGTATGTATCTTCTAAGACTAGCTTTCGTGATTTTACATTTGATGGCTATACGTACTGTTATGTTGCATCGAAAAGTTTAGAAGGAATTGAGAAACCTCCTTATAGTGGCGGTGTTGCAGTAACTAACTTGGAACGTACCATTGTAGACAGTATTAAGGATATGGATAAGATTTCCGGTATTGAAGAGGTAGTACAGAATATAGAAAGTATACACCGGATGCAGGAAAAAAGACTGCTTAAGTATCTGGAGCTATTTCAAAATCAATTCTTGTATCAAAAGATGGGTTATCTGTTATGGCAACACAAGGAACAAATGGGATTATCCGATTCGTTCTTTGAAAAATGTAAGAAAGAAATTGGGAAAAGCAAGCGTTATCTTACACGTGACCAGGACGGGGGCTGTTATGATGATACTTGGAAGCTGGTAGTGCCGGATGGTTTACAAGCTATGAAGAATGGAGTGATGCTGGATGCCGATATATAATAAAGTAGAGATTGGACGTGTTGCACAGCAGCGCGGATGTGTAAGAGATACCTTTGAAAAGGTATTGCGCCTGAAGGAAATATTGCGTTATCTGAATGAAGAAGAATATCTGAGAGAACATCTGCTTTTAAAAGGTGGAACAGCCATCAATTTGACGGTATTCAATCTGCCTCGTTTGTCTGTGGATATCGATATGGACTACACACCAAATGATACGAAAGAAGATATGTTGGAAGTTAGAGATAGGATTACGACTCTCATAAAAGATTATATGGAGTCGGAAGGATATCAGCTATTCAAAGGTTCTCGTTTTACACACAGCTTGGATGCTTTCTGTTATCAGTATCAGAATGCCGGTGGTAACAGAGATATGATTAAGATAGAATTGAATTATTCTTTACGTGCACATATTTTGGAACCGGTACATAGAAGAATTCTTCCGGAAGTATTTGACGATGGCTTGGAGATTCGTATGGTAGCTCCGATGGAGATTTTCGCAGCAAAAGGAAATGCGCTGATTAGTAGAGCTGCTGCAAGGGATTTGTATGACTGGGGAAATCTGATTACTGAGAATTTGTTTGCGGACGAAAGAGATCTGTTTCGTAAGTGCTTTGCATTCTATGCAACAATTTCCGCAGAGACTGTAAATCGAAACTTTGATACATCAGCCATTGATTCCTTAAAGTTTGATAAGATACGAAGAGATTTATTTCCTGTGCTCAGTAAGAAAGATAATTTTAAACTGGACGAAAGAAAGCAGCAGGCAAAGGATTACATTGCAGAATTGATGCAGCTGACGGAACGAGAGCAGGAATACATGGACCGTTTTATTGCAAAAGAGTATGTTCCAGAATTGTTGTTTGATGATAAAGAAATCGTGGAAAGAATTAAGGAACATCCAATGGCACTTTGGAAATGCCAACAATAACATATTGAAATTAGAGTGATGCCTAGTGGTTATGCCGTTAGGCATTATTTTTTTTGCTCTTTTCTTGGTTTTTACCGGAAAAATCTCGGCAGAACCTACTTGGGAAGGTAGGATATGGAGGAATGGACTATGGAAAAAATCTATTTTACAATTGCAGGTACAAAACATCATTACGGACAGGAGTTTTTTGAAGCAAAGCAGGAAGTGAAACTCATCAAAGAACCGGACAACGAGTTTGATAAAGAAGCTATCAAGGTGGAGATGGATGGATTAGGACTTGTTGGTTATGTGGCAAATAGTCCATTTACCGTGCAGGGTGAGAGCATGAGTGCAGGAAGACTGTATGATCGTATTGGAGATACGGCAAAAGGTATCGTGAAATATGTGCTTCCACAGGGAGTTCTTTGTGAATTAGTGTTGGAAAAGGCTGAGGATGAGATCAATGGAGGTAATAAGTAATGGGTGGAATATTTGGTAATATGTTTGATTTTGACCGTGATGGAAAATTGGATTCTTTTGAGCGTACTATGGAGTTTGGTTTTATACAATCATTAGATAAAGAAGTATCTGGTGAAATATACGATGAGGATGATGAAAATTTAACAGAACTTGAAGAGGCAGGTTTGGATCCGGAAGAATTAGAATTTATGGATGATGATGAAAGACGAGAGATTTTGGAAGCTGCGGGTTTGAATCCGGATGATTTTGATTTTTAGTATGAAAGTTGATTGGTAGCCTATGAAGAATAGGTGTGTAAATTCGGCTGATTTGGCATAAGAGTACAAATCAGCTGAAAATTATATAAAAAAGTTTACATTTACATAAATGCTGTGCTTGATTTCTATATGAATATAAAATAAGAAGGTTGACAATCATATAGAAATGAAATATTGTATTTATATAAAAGTAAACTGCTGGAGGTGGTTGTAATGGAAATTAATCAGGTGATTATGAAAGAGATACAACAAAATAATAATATGATTACAACTGCGCAAGTGGTGGCATTAGGGTTTTCCAGAGCCTTATTATCCAAATACGTAAAAGAAGGCTTATTAGAACGTGGCCGCCAGGGGGTTTATATATTGCCGAATTCGGTTCATGATGATATGTATACATTGATGCTCAGGTCGGAAAAGATTGTTTTTTCCCATGATACAGCGTTGTTCTTAAATGGATTATCGGAAAGAACCCCTTTCATACATTCTGTTACAATTCCAAGTAATTCAGTGTTATCAGATACTTTAATGGAAGAATGCACCTGCTATTATATAAAGCCGGAGTTGCTTAAGCTGGGAATGGCGTGGAAAAAGACGACATTCGGTAATGAAGTGAGATGTTATGATGCTGAACGTACTATATGTGATTTGCTACGTTCCAGAAACCGCATGGATGAAGAAACAGTAATAAGTGCGATAAAAAATTATGCAGCATATAAAGATAAGGATTTGAATCGTCTGGCTGCATATGCGGAAAAATTTAGAGTAAGCAAGATTTTGAAACAATATCTGGAGGTGTTGCTATGAGTTCTAATGCAATGAGTTTAAAGGGAAGAATTAAAAATTATGCTAAGAGTAATAACATAGCAGCCCAGGTAGTTCTCCAAAATTATATGTTTGAATGTTTCCTTGCAAGGTTATCAGTATCCGAATACAGTGAAAAATTTGTCGTGAAGGGTGGGATGCTGATAGCAGCTATTGTAGGATTGGACACCCGATCTACGATGGACTTAGACACCACGCTCCGTAATCTGCCGTTGACAGAGGAAAAAATCACAGAAGCAGTTGAGACAATCAGTAAAATCGATATGAAAGATGATGTTATATTTACAGTAAAGTCAATTGAGCCCATTCGCAAGGATGATATTTATGGCGGTTATTGTGTTCGTTTAGACGCAATATATGATACAATAATTACACCGTTATCTATTGATGTTTCTACAGGAGATGTGATTACCCCAGATGCAGTAAAGTATGAGTTTTGTGGTATTTTTGATGAAGATATTCGAATTAGCTTATGGGGATATAATATAGAGACGGTTATTGCAGAGAAAGTGGAGACAATTCTGCGTAGAGGTGTGTTTACCACAAGGCCAAGAGATTATTATGATGTTTACATACTTGGAACAACACAGGAATACGATAAGGAAATCTATAAGGAAGCTTTGAGAGCAACAGCAGAGCATCGAGGAAGTACAGAACAGATTTCTGATGTAGAGGGTATTTTGAAACAGATTTCAGAGAGTGATGATCTTAAGGACATGTGGAGAAAATATCAGAAGAAGTTCGCATATGCCAGTGATATTTCGTATGAGAATGTTTTGGAAGTGTTGAGTAAGATTGTATTTTAAAATCCTTAGTAGTAAGAATTTTCGTTTTACTACTATTAGGTTGCAAGTATGATAGATTATAAAGATTAGAGAATGATGTGCTTATCGAGTTTTGCTTACAAGAAGCAGAGAAGGATTTACATTTATGACAAAATCTCTGTATTGGAAGCCCTTCGGAGAAGAATACAAAATATTTGAAGTGATTAAGGAGAAAAAATAGATGGAAACATTGGTGAATAGTATTATAGAATATTTAAAGCAAGTAGCACAGCCGATATTATTTCTTGCTTTTGTGTTTTGTATTTTGCACCAGATAATGGTTCCGGTGTGGCTGCATTTATAATGTTATTTTTTTCTATGGATTCCTGATAAAGATAATTATGACTCAGAACGCAGAAAATGGTGGATATATTGAGAGTTTAGATGGAGCATCAGGAGCTATAATGTACATTACATCAGCACTTTCGCCATTAGTATTTGTTTTAATACACTTTTTCATGGCTGGGATTTGTTTGTTGATTTACAAAAGGAATGATAATGATCTTGTCTGGAAAAATAGAATTATCAAACGAATGATAGATTGTGGAGAAGCTATTATAGAATCGATTATAGTTAAGATATTTATTCCAGATACATTTGTTGCGAATTTATGGATCAATTCAATAATAATAGCGGTATTTACTTTGATTATACCGTTTATAAATGATTGGATTTATGAACGGTTCTCTTTGGATTAGAGTAAGCGGAGTGTTGACAAAAAACTTAGTAGTAGGAATTTTTGTTTTACTACGATTTTTACTACTATTAGGTCGCAACAACTTGCAAAAATATGCTATAATTTGCCAAGTGACCGAATTTTTGAAGGAAAATATAATCACCCGGAAATGCCTTAAAAACTGGCTAAAACTCGGCATTTTACGGCAAAACAAGGAAGGAAAATATAATGATAAAAGTATTATTCATCTGCCACGGCAACATCTGCCGTTCCCCAATGGCAGAATTTTTATTAAAAGACATCGTTCAAAAACGTGGCATCGCACACCAATTCTACATTCAATCTGCAGCTACAAGCACGGAAGAAATATGGGGAACCGTAGGAAATCCGGTTCATCGTGGTACAAGACAGAAACTTGCAGAGTGTGGAATATCTTGCGAAGGTAAGCGAGCAGTTCAGGTAAAGAAATCCGACTACAAGGAATATGATTATCTCATTTGTATGGATAGTATGAATCTTCGTAACCTTGCAAGAATTGCAGGAGCGGACAAGGAGAATAAAATCTATCGTCTTTTGGATTTTACTAATGACAAACGGGATGTGGCAGATCCATGGTATACAGGTAACTTCGACAAAACCTATGATGATATTATGTTAGGTTTGGAAGGTTTTTTGGAGTACTTGAGAGATACTGGAGAATTGAGAAAAGATGGATGATAAAATGTTATAGAACAGACGGATTTTTATAAAAATGCTTGTAGTTCGAAGCGAATTGATTTACAATATACATATATATGTTTATTGATATAGGAATTCTATAACAGCAGTGTTCATTTAGCCAACGAAGAAAGGAGCGAGTACGATGTTAAGTCCAATTGGAATGAGTAATCGATATATCATACCGACTGCCAATGTGAGTCAGGTAACACCAATCAATACAGATAATACCGTAGCAAGCTCCAGTAAGGTGAATCCGGTGGAGTGTGAGACTTGTAAGAATCGCAGATATCAGGATGGTTCGGATGAGATGGTTTCCTTCAAGACACCTGGAAAGATTTCGGCGAAAGAGTCCTATGCTAAGGTAAGTGCTCACGAACAGGAGCATGTAACCAATGCGATTGCAGAGGGAAGTAAGCCGGGCAAGGAATTGATTTCCGCGAATGTGTCTTTGAAGACAGCGTTATGTCCAGAGTGTGGAAGTGCTTATGTGGCAGGAGGAACGACAAGAACTATGATGAAGACTTATGGCAAGGATCCATTTAGTCAGAATCAGAAAGCATTTGAAGCGGAAGCAACCAAGGGCAACAATATTGATTATGTTGCATAGCAAGCGACAACAAGATGACATGCAAGACGTGCATGCATAGTGGAATGAATAGAGAACAAAGTCAGCCGGCAGATTACCTGCTGGCTTTCCTAATACATAAAGATTGGAGAGAAAGCATGAGTTACGCAGACGATTTATTTATTAAAATGTGTACAGACATTATTGAGAATGGATATAGCACAGAGGGAGAGAAGGTAAGACCGAAATGGGAGGATGGAACCTTTGCTTACACCATTAAGCAGTTTGGTGTGGTGAATCGATATGATTTATCGAAAGAGTTTCCAGCATTAACTCTTAGAAAAACCTATGTAAAGTCTGCGGTAGATGAGATGCTGTGGATTTGGCAGAAGAAATCCAATAATATCAATGATTTGAAGAGTCATGTGTGGGATGAGTGGGCAGATGAAACCGGTTCGATTGGTAAGGCATACGGTTACCAGATGGGTGTTAAGCACCAATATCGAGAAGGTATGATGGACCAGGTGGACAGAGTGATATATGATTTGAAGAATAATCCATATAGCAGACGTATTATGACCAACATTTATGTGCATCAGGATTTGCATGAAATGAACCTATATCCTTGTGCGTACAGTGTGACATTTAATGTAACCAAGAAACCGGGACATGACAAGTTGACTTTAAATGCAATTTTGAATCAGCGTTCCCAGGACATCTTAGCAGCTAACAACTGGAATGTGGTACAATATGCAGTGTTAGTGTATATGATGGCGCAGGTCTGCGACATGGAGCCGGGTGAACTGGTACATGTTATAGCAGATGCTCACATTTATGACAGACACATTGATATTGTTAAGGAACTGATTAAGCGTCCGACCTATCCGGCACCGAAGTTTAGTTTGAATCCGAACATCAAAGATTTTTATCAGTTCACAACGGATGATATCAAGATTGAAGATTACCAAGCGGGTGAGCAGATTAAGAATATTCCGATTGCGGTGTGATGGTGTAAGAAAGTAAATGATAGTTATGAAATGATATAAGGAGAATATCATTCAAACAACCAACTTAAAGAAAAGAGGGTAAAGCAAATGCAGTTAATCGTTGCAGTAGATAGTAAGTGGGCAATTGGCAATGGAACGAAACTTCTTGTGAGAATCCCAGAAGATCAGAAGTTTTTCAGAGAGACTACTATGGGACATGTTGTAGTTCTTGGAAGAAAGACCTTGGCAGAATTTCCGAATGGATTACCGTTGAAGGGGAGAAAGAATATCATTTTATCAAGAGATGAGAATTACACGGTAAAGGATGCAGTGGTTGTACATTCCAAAGAAGAATTATTTGAGGAATTGAAGCAATATAACAGTGATGAAATCTTTGTTATTGGTGGTGAAACGGTATATGAGATGTTATATGAATATTGTGATACTGCGCATGTGACAAAGATTGATTATAGTTATCAGGCGGACAAGTATTTCCCAAATCTTGATGGAAAAGAGAATTGGACAATTACAGGCGAGAGTGATGAGCAGACTTATTTTGACTTGGAGTATTATTTTTACAAGTATGAGAATGCAAATCCGAAGTCTATGGATGAATAAGTAGAATTGAATATGCAAATGAAAAGTAGTTTAAGAAAATTTGGGGTGATGGTGTATGGAGTACTGTTACTCCCTTCTTAAACTACTTTTGTTTTGAGCAATCTGTTTGTAAAAATTCAAAAATAGACATAAAAATGGAACGCTTGTTGAATATATACAAATAAACATGGGAAAAACCACAAAATATATAAAATAGCTTTGTTAATGATAGTCTTTATGATATAATACTTTTTAGATTTATGGTTTAGGAGGATAGAAGATATGGCAAATATCATGTTAACAACAGGAGGTAGCTTTGAAGGATATGAAATTGTAGAGTATCTTGGCTTTGTGAATGGTCAGATTGCTTTGAGTTCAAATTTCTTTAAAGATTTTTCTTCAAATTTAGCAGAACTTACAACGCAAGAGAATACGGTATTTACAAGTAAGTTAGAGAGTGCAAGTGAGACTGCAATTGAGAATTTAATCAAAGTTGCTGCGAAAAGTGGTGCGAATGCAATTATTGGTGTGGAGTTGAATTATACTAATTTTTCGAATAATTCAATTGGAACGGTTGCTTCTGGTACGGCAGTTGTTATTCGCAAGAAAGAGGCAATTCATAAAGTAATTACATCGAAGATTTACGTAAGCAATTATTATAATATACTTATGCCGAGACCGGTTGAAGTTACTTTGGCAGGTGAGGATAATGTGGTTAAGATTGCTCCATTGTTCTATAACTACAACCAAGATGAAGTGAAAGCAGTTCGTTGTGATATTGAGCTTACGAATTTCTATGGAGAGAAATTATTAATTCAGGGAATTGATTTTGTGTTTGAGAAGAATAATATAACGAAGCTTCAAGCTGAATTTGTCGAATGTAAACTTCCAATGAAAGATATTCCGTTGATTAAAGATGTTAAGGTTTATGTGCAGAAATATGTAACTGAGAAGGGAGTATTTGCACCGGATGCAGATCCAATTGATATTGAATTATCACCAAGAGCGTTTGATGGATTGCGTGAGAAACGTGGCAAAGATGCCGTAGAACGTTATAAGTCAGATGGAACTACTTGGTTATGTAACTGTGGTTATATTAATGCTGCAGGTGATGAGGAATGTTCTATTTGTGGACGTAAAGAAGATGATTTGAAATCAAGTGTAGGATTTAATTATGAAGAAATGTGCAATAAGATGAAGGGACTTCCGAATGTCGCTGCAATGAAAGATGTATTAATGGTATACATTAAGCAGGGTTCTATTGATGCTAAGTATCGTATGGAATTGTTAGAGATTATGGAATCAGGTATGCAGTATGAGAGAACAAGAGGAGATATGACTGCTACGGTATTAGATAAAGTCTTGAAGGTGTTTGAGGATTAATACATAGATAGAAAGTGCATCTATTACGGCATGCTGTAAGTAGGAATAGGTGTGAGGGTGACTGGAATATTTCCGGTCACCTTCCTTGTGTAAATGGGTACGTACTCTAGAAGAATGATATGATTTTACCGGTGGGGTAGAAGGAGCTCTTGTAATGATTGATACAGTTATTTTTGATTTGGATGGTACATTGTTGAATACATTGGATGATTTAGCAGACAGTGTGAATTATGCACTTTCTCAGTTTGATTTTCCAATGCGTCAGGTTTCGGAAATACGTGATTTTGTAGGCAATGGTGTAGAGAAATTAATAGAGAGAGCGGTAGAGCATAGATTATCCGAATTAGAAGAAAAGGATTGTCTGAATATATTTAAGCAACACTATAGCCAAAACATGAACAATAAGACGCGACCGTATGATGGCATATTAGATTTGATCAAACAATTGATTGCTGATAATTATCATATTGCAATTGTTTCTAACAAATTTGATTCGGCCGTGAAGGGATTAAATGAAACTTATTTTGAGGGTTTGTTTCCGGTAGCGATTGGAGAATCTGCATCTATTGCCAAAAAGCCTGCTCCGGATTCTGTATACGAAGCTTTAGCGCAGTTAAATGTGACAGGAGAATCTGCCATTTATGTAGGTGATTCGGATGTGGATGTAATGACTGCACATAATGCGGGATTACAATGTGTGGGTGTTACATGGGGCTTTCGCGACAGGGAGTTGTTACTGTCGATGGGAGCTGAATATATCATTGATACTCCTACAGAATTATTTGCTGTTCTGGATGGGAGGAAGTCAGATTGTTAGAACATATAACGGATTTGTTGTTGCGTAAAGGTTATGTTTTATTAAATGACGATACAGAAGGAATTTTGTATAGAGAGTGTGAGGATTGTGTAAGGGCGATTACACTTAGTTATGCATCGAAAGAAGACGATACGGATGAATACATTGCGATTCAAAGAAAAGTACAATTCATGTTATCAACGAGGTGTGGTAAGAAAGTGCAATGCTTGCATATTGTATTAGCTGAGAATGGTATGTTTCAAGGTTCAGAGCAACATTTGATTGATAAGTTGCAAAATGTTTGGTTGATAGCGAGAGATACTGGAAGATTGTATGTTTTCGAAAAACAACCGGTTGATTTTGATAACATACGAGATGATGTGGAATCAGTTCTGTTTCATTGTGTTGAACATTATAAGAAAGAAGTTGCACTTCGGTTTACACCAGTTAATTCTTTCTTTGTGATTGTTAATGCGTTGTTGTTAGTTATTATTTCAATTGTTTATGGTGATTTTTTTGCAACGCATAATTCGGATAATATGCTATCTATGGGAGCCATGAGTTATGCAACGGTAATGGATGGTGCGTGGTATCAGATTATCACATCCTTTTTTCTTCATTTTGGTTTTACTCATTTGATGAATAATATGATTTTGTTAGCATATACGGGATGTGAATTGGAACGTAAGATTGGAAGTTTAGCATATTTTATCAGTTATATGTGCTTTGGTATTGTGGGAAATCTTGCATCGTTGTGGTACTACCATGGACAAGGAAGACAGGTTGTGAGTGCAGGGGCATCCGGAGCGATATATGGTGTGATTGGAGCATTGTTTGTTCTTTTGCTTGTTCGACAGATTAAAACACCTAATTTATCCCCAAAACGGTTTTTGATTATGATAGGTATTACCATTTATCATGGACTCACGAGTGTAGGTGTTGATAATGCAGCTCATATAGGTGGTTTGATTGCAGGGGTAATCGGAGGATTATTATTGTCAAAGATTTCACATTATGGTAAACTAGAATAAGTGATTTTTATGAGGTGATGTTTGTGAGTACCGGAATTAGTATATCCAGTATTAATCGCATAAAGGAATTAGCAGAACAGAAGAAGTTCAAGGAAGCGTTAGAAATTTTAGATACACAGGATTTAGATAAATCAATTAATCCACAGTTTTTGAGGATCAGTGGTGAAATTTTCAGAGAGAATAAGCGATATTATGATAGTCGCAAATTCTTGTTGAAGGCTCATCAGATGGCTCCACAAGGGAACCGAATTATTCGAGAATTGATTGAATTGTATTTGGAATTAGGTTATTTTTCTAAAGCTCAGAAGTATTATGAACAATATATGTTTTATACAACTCCTGAGGATACACAGAAGGATTATGTTGAATATATTATGAAGAAAGCAACTGGTGCGAATGTGAAGGAATTGGCGGCAATATTGATTCCTATTTTAGAAAGAATGCCGGGTGATGATTGGAATTTTGAGGCTGTTTTGCTGTATCACAAGATGGAACGTAAAGATATGGCGCTGGAAGAAAGCCGTTATATCTTAGAAAACTTCAAAGAGTCCGTTTATGTTCAGCCAGTGATTGACTATATAGAAGACATATTGGATGTAGATGAGTGGTTTTATGTATATCCGAAAGAAGAAGTGCCTGAAGATGTTGAATTATATGCTGATTTGATTGAACAGGAAGAGAAGCTTCTGGAAGCAGATTATCTTATGATGTATCCACCGGAGGCAAGAATTATGGTGGAAGCAGATGATAATGATGCTGTAGATGTCAAACTGCCGAAAGAAAAGAAAGAAAAGAAACCGAAGAAAATGTTTGGAAAGAATTCTAAGAAACAAGAAGCGTTATCAGAAGGTGTTGAAGAACAGAGTTTGGTTTCTAATGATAATAGTGATACGAAGGGAACGGTTAAACAGTCGGATGAAGATAAGATAATGAATGAAGATTCCGGTGAAAAAGAGGTATCACAAGTTGAGATACCAGAAGTAACAAGTTCTGGTTCGAAGGTTGATGGCGAAAAGATAGATAGTGCGATGGATTCGGAAGAAGTTCTGATTAAGAAAGAACGTGAAGCAGCCTTAGAGAAAATATTATCAAGAAAGATTGATAAGGACAAATTGATAGAATCTGCACAACAAGCAGCCCAGGCAGTGAAAGAAATTGATGTTTCGCATGCTAAACAGCAGGTGAAGAACGTTGTGGGTGCAGTTAAGGATAATGTCAAAAAAGCATCCGATGTTTTTGGTGAGGCTGTTGGGGCTAAGCAATCAAATGAAAAGACACAAGATGTTTCGGGCGAAGGTCTTGAAACGAAAGATGAGGAGATTCTTGATGGTATCATTGAGAGTGTCTTGGAACCACCGAAGAAAATGGTTGGAGAAATTGTTGTGAATGAGGAATTGGATGCGCTAATTCCGGATTCATTAGAAGCTATGTCTGAGCAGGAAGCTGCGGATATCGAAGCAAGAAAAGAAGAAATGGAGCGTCTAGAGCTTGAGGCGTTAGAAGCTTCGTTGAAGTTAGAAGAAGAAAAGAAAGCAAAGAAACATGCTAAGTCAATACGAGATGGTGTTGATGAAGAGAAACAATCGATGGAAGAGTCCTCATTAGAAATAGCATGTTCCGATGATACAGAAGTTGACAATTTGACGGTTGAACCTAAGCAGGAAACAGAGGGTGACTTGGGAGTGACATCCGTGCCGGAAGAGAATGATGATTCTGAAGAAACATCAAAAACAACATCAGAAACATTGGCGGTTGCTGAGTCTGAGAATACGTTACATAGCCAACAAGATGCAGATGTGGAGGATGTTGTACAGTCAGATGGTGTTACATATGCTGAGCTAAAAAGTCAGTTTATGGAAGAGAAAGAAATACAACCATTAGATTCTTTAGGATTTATTACAGTTGTACATTCAGATGTTGATGATACGCTAGAAGACGAAGTGCCGGATGCTGCAGGTATATTACGTCAAATGATTGACAATAAAGAGTTTTATTCAGGAGAGAATTCCCTTGGATTTGAATCAAAGGCTAGTTATGAAAATCATGGATTTGAAGTGGAAGACTATGACTTTGATGTATATAGAATGAAGCAGGAGAGTATTACTGAACAAGAAACGGATATACAGGGAAATTTAGAAACAAAAGAGGATATTGTTTCGGTAGAAGAGATATATACGAAAGAAAGTGTCGTTGCATTTGAAGATGTTGTCTTTAGTGAAGTGGTGGAAGAGAAATCGATAATCTGTGATGAAGATGCATATGAAAGTCGGATGGAAGTGATACTGGAAGAAACGGTATGGAGTGATACTGCAGAAGTAATATCGGAAGAAACGGTATGGAGTGATACTGCAGAAGTAATACCGGAAGAAACGGTATGGAGTGATGTTGCAGAAGTAATATCGGAAGAAACGGTATGGAGTGATACTGCAGAAGTAATATCGAAAAAAACGGTATGGAGCGATACTGTTGAAACGATACCGGAAGAAACAGTATGGAGTGATGCTGCAGAAGTAATATCGGAAGAAAC
>JAFQOE010000113.1 GCA_017395635.1 Lachnospiraceae bacterium
CATCAACAGATTTTTTTTCTGATTTGTATATACAATTTGTAGGAATAATTTGAGTGTTTTCTAGAATAAATTTGAAAAAATAAAGAAAATAATTTAGAAAAAGTTTGATGTTTTGTTTAGAGATAATGTGCTGTTTTACACTCATACTCCCACTGTTGTTCATATATCTCATCATTTTCTGCATCCTGATAGTATCCCTTGTAGGTTACGATATCATCTGTGGTGATATACTGCTCGATGGTATAATTCTTTGCCAACACGGAATCTACAATGTATGCATTTGCTTCATCCATCTGTCCACCGATATCATTCATTGGCAGATACATTCCGCCGGTTTCGATTGCATTTAATAAAGAAAGATACTGACCTTCGTTGGCTTCATTCCCGATACCGATAAATGCTGCGTCCGTTTTAATCAATGCTGCTGCAAGGTCTGCTGTCTCTTCTTCAGATGCCAACTCTGGCACCTCTGTATTACTGAAATGGAATACATAATGTGACGCACCAGGACGCCATTCATATCCATCTACGATGTCAGACAGACTGCTACCGGTCATACTTTCCATGCGAATGTTTTGGAATGTGAAATAAGAACGCTGACTACAACCGTGCGATGCATGACTTGTAATCGGACCAAATCCATACCCATAATCATTGTCTGGAAGGATATAGTTATCAATAACAAGTGTATCACCATCCCAAACAGATATGGTTTTATTATCTACCACAATCTTAAAATGGTGACTATCATATAGGTTTTGGATAGGGAATGTCTTTAATAGCTTACCTGCATGTTGTACCCAGTTATAGGAACCATCTCTGAATGCCTTTAAGTTATTGCAATCAATTTGAACAAGTTTTAGTCCCGCCTGTGAAACCAATATACAAAAACCTCTGATGGTGTTGTTTTCTTCATCCACTGTTGTATTAAAGAGGAATCCGCCACCTTCCATACTATGCCAGTCTGAACGATCCCTTTGTAAATCAAATTCAAATGTCTTCTGTCCCGGATTATCGTTTGCTATGTACAAGAAATCCTTTTTCGGTGAACTATAATAACCCACCATTTTGATACTATTATCCTCATACATAATATGCTCTGCGAAACCATCACAATTATAGTGGCTATATTCCTTCCACGCAAAAGTATCCTGTGCTGTAAAGGTAGATGTAGAAACCGTATCTACTTTCGCATCAATTTCTTTTTCAGCAAGTATCTTCTTTAATGACTCTGCCTTGGCGTTGTATACCTCTAAGCTGTCCTTATCTGTGTCACCAACAGTAAACACAATGTCAACTGATTTGGATTTCTCAATATCGAGATTTGCCAAAGGCGCTTCATTTCCTACTTCGAATACACACTCTTTTTCTGTATATTCCGTGGTGTCATCCTGCAAATAGGCATCTTCCGGAAGAAACTTTGGAATGGTGTCCTCAAAGGTTTCAACGACACGCAAAACCACCTTATATTTTCCTACTTTTTCTATCTCGAAAGTGACTTTCGTTTCATTGCCATCACTGAGAATACTTCCTTCACTCTCGTCATATACCCCATCGTTATTTTCATCATAATAAATCGTCCAGATACGCTGTCCGATAACATCTCCATCTGGAGAAGTAGAGCAATCCTTTAATTCAATGGTTGCAGTTCCCCCTTCATTACGAGTATAGTAATCCGAATCTAGCGTAAATCCTGCAATCGGAAACATATCCTCTACAACCACCACTTCCTTGGTCACTGTATAGTCTACTTTTCCTGTGGTAACTGTAACCGTCGCTGTGTAAGTACCTGCTTCTTTGAAAAGCACCTCTTTATGAAACGCATTGGAATTATCATAATCAATTGAATACTGCTCGTCTGCTACCGTACCATCTTTTGTAATGTTCCAGACCGTATCTTCCTTCACAATATATTCTGTATTCAGAATTTCTTCTACCGATAAGGTCACTTTTCGGTTTACCTTCTGATTTCCCCCAATGGTAAGCGCTATTTGCGGTTTGAACAAAAATGTCAGCATATCATAGTCATATGGTCCTGCGTTAATGTTAATCCTTGAACCATTGATACAAATCTGCTTTGCAATAATTCGTCCATTTATGTTTACGTTACTGGCATTAATATATACACAACCATTTGGTGCATACAACACTGCATTCAATGCAATATTGGAACCATTTAACGTAATATTGCCGTTTTCAGACGCAATAAAAACACGGGAATCTTCCGGTGTGGATAAATCCCCGACATTGTATGTAACGCAATTTTGGGCATACACAATACCTTGTCCTAAAAATGTTGATGCATTAAAGATTGCATTACCCTCTATTCCGATTGGCGTGTCAATGACAACACTATCCCTGTTAAAATCTTTATTGCCTTCATAGATTGTTCCATTTTCTTTTACATAAGAATACACTTCTTTGGTGATGTCCGGCATTTCCAGTACATCTGCCTTCTCTTTTTTGGAGGCAACAAAAAGGTTCTCTTTCCCACTGGATGTTTTCAATGTGATTCCCTTTGTCGCTTCTAACACACCATCTATTTTCAAACTGGTTCCTCTATAATAAAAATCCTGATTGGTATGCACGGAACCATTAATATTCGTTGTACTGGTATGAAGCGAAAGCTTCTCTTTTCCGGAAGTAAATAAGGCATAATTAAGCCCCTTCCATTTTTCCGGTATCTCATACTCCTGTTCTTGAGTATTACCATCCTCTTCCTGTACGGAATCGTCTTTATTATCTTCTTCTGTAGATGCTTCTTCTTTGTTCACACTATCCTCTACAAAAGAAATATTCGATGGAACTTCTGGCTTTCCATCTTCTCCATACGCTATAAAACCAAAATTGACTGATTTTCCAGCTGTAATCGTGTTATTATAGGTTTTCGCTGCTATAATATAATGTCCATCCTCGGATGAGATAATATCTGCATTCCAAATATTATCAATACATCCATCATAAACCATTTCTATCTTCCACAGACTTTTATCACTGTCTGTATCATTTTTAAGAACTATATCCGCATTGACATAATTCCCCCATGAACTGGTTTCCTTGTAAGTAATGTTACACCCTTGTGAAGCATAAGTCTGCTCCGCCTTCGTAGGTGTTACTCCTGTAGCATAAGCACTACTTGGAATCAGACCAAGCATTAATGCTACAACCAACACAAAGGACAGTAATTGCCGTCCCCATCGTTTGATTTGTCTCTTTCGTACTGTTTTCATAATATCCTCCCTATCCTTAGTTTCAAATCTTTGCAACGAGATTTTTCCACTTAGGGTAACATATTAAAAAACACAAATCGAAATCATGTAACAAACACCCACGTCAAGATGTAATTTTCACCCATATTCTCTTTATATATCTAATATATTTTTATACTGATAATATGTAATTATCATACTGTTTTTCAATCATTTTTCTATCTTTAATAGAAATCTATTTTACAATTTTTAATATTATCTTTCAAAATTAATACAAGGCAACTACATTATGATATATTTCCATTATCATTACCTAAAAACATCTATAATCTATAAAATTCCAAAATTATTTCAATAAGCATAGCACATAACAACACTATTAACACATACAACATCAATACAATCATTTGATCTAAATGAAAAACAAGAAAGCAAAGTAAACAAATACATAACAATGTAATAATTTTCCTTCTCTGCAATGCATAGAATTCTATATCTTCTACATTTGAATCTTTTTTCGTAGTGACATAAGCTAATTTGTGATTAATATACATTAACGAGCAAATCGGTAACACTAATATTTTTCCACTAAAGGTAAATTGTGTCGATAAATACAAACCTACTGTTATCACAATACACGAACATAAAAAACAGGAACAAAAACGTTTCATATGTATTCCTCCCATATACGCCCGAAGTGGGAAAAACATTATTACAAAAACTAAATACTCTAAAAAAGCATCTAATTTTACTGCAATAAACGCACTAACAATGACACACAAAGACGTCTCCATTCCTGTTTGCAATCCATATTTATAAATTGCATAATCTTCTTCTTCAATCACTTTATGTTTTAGAATAAAATCAACCAATTTTTCTGCGAAATACTCCATTAATATCTCCTTAACTTTCGCATATCTGGTTTTTCCGGTTGATGAAAAATATAGCAACATCTAGAATTAGCACCTACAATCGAACAAACAAGTGCAAACGTAGCTATATAACGTGCTAGTAATACCTTATTAAACTTCATCTGACATACCTCCATTTTTTGTCGAATTATATCAAACAAAGTATCACTTAATCTCGTATTGTAATTTTCTCCTGTTCTACATGTAACTTCTCCCTTACTATTTAGATACCTTACAATACAACTCACATCATTCAAACACAGTATCGAATCCTCCATAATGTTGTTATTACAAAAAAGAACTGGCAAATGCCAGTTCGCTCATCTCAATTTAGCCTTCATACAATACGATAGATAATTTAAATATTTTTTCTTCAATTTCTATTTTCATTAACCCATTGTATCGTTCCACAACATTTTGAATAGAAATCAGACCTATTCCATGATTTTCTTTATCTCCTTTTGTAGTTAATATAGTTCCTTTTTCATTTTTTAAAATAGTTCCATCAAATGAATTTTCAATTATAATAATCAAATTTTTATTATCATATTTATTTTCCGCCTTTCCGCGCCGCGAAAGGCACCAATGCGGCATAAAACCCTGTTTCCTTCGCTTCGCTTATTCTTTCTATATTCTTTTACTATTTCTTGTTATACTCCTCTTATAAGACTGACACACTACAGAA
>JAFQOE010000033.1 GCA_017395635.1 Lachnospiraceae bacterium
ATGTAAGTGGTATACTATATTCCATAGAAAATGGCAATTAATTTTCCATAGTTTTCAATCAAATATTACTCTGTGATATACTTTATCACGGAGGTGAAGGAAGGATGATTGATTGGATGGATTATGGAAAAATCCAAGAATACAAAAGAAACGGACTTAAGAAAAGTCAGGTTGCAAGAAGATTGGAGGTTGATTACAAAACTATTCTAAAATACTGGGATATGTCCCCAACAGAATACGCTGAAGCAGAACAAGCTTCTAAAAAGCGACGAAAGAAGGCTGATGAATACAAAGATTTTGTGGTGGAATGTCTGACAAAGTACCCGGATATGTCGGCAGCTCAGGTTTATGATTGGATTAAAGAGCGAACCAGCTTGGAAACCCTTGATTTTAAAAAGCGTGCTTTTCGGAATTATGTTCAGGAAATACGTACACAATATGGGATTAAAAAAACTGTATCCCCAAGAGATTATGAAGCTGTGGAGGAGCTTCCGATGGGGCAACAGGCACAGGTGGATATGGGGGAGATTAAGCTTGAAACTACAACAGGAAGATATAAAAAAGTTTACTGTTTTGCTATGGTTCTTGCACATTCCAGATATAAGTTTATCCTGTGGCAATTAAATCCATTTACAACGGATACATTTATAACAGCCCACATGAAGGCTTTTGAGTTTTATGGAGGTCGTCCAAGAGAAATCGTATATGACCAGGATAAGATCCTTGCAGTCAGTGAAAATCAGGGAGATATCATTTATACGGAAGGTTTTCAGAATTACATAAACGAGATTAAATTTGATGTGTTTTTATGTCGTGGAGCAGATCCTGAATCCAAAGGCAAAGTAGAAAATGTAGTAAAATACGCCAAGCATAGCTTTGCAGAACACAGAATACTGCGGGATATTAACAGTTTTAACGATGAATGTATTGCATGGCTTAAAAGAACAGGAAACGCAGAAGAACATGGAACAACAAAAAAGATACCGGCAGAAGTATTCGCCCTTGAAAAAGAATATCTCCTGTCAGTACCCTGTTACAGTTTCACTACTGCTAATGAAAGTATAACCTATCAGGTCAGAAAAGACAACATTGTTTTGTATAAAGGAAATCGTTACCGGGTACCCAAAGGCACCTATTGTCCCGGCAAAAAGGTATATATGGTCGTTGAAAATGATATGATAGCGATTACTGATTGTCTTACAGGAGAAATATATGCTACCCATCCTTTATGTCATGAAAAAGGAATGCTGATTGGTCAAAAACGTACTGACAGGGATAAAAGTAAAAGCATTCTGGAACAGGAACGTCTGGTGGAAGAATTGTTTGAAAACGATGAACTGGTAAAACCTTTCCTTGAGCATATCCATGAAAACAAGCCTCGATACTACAGAGACCAGTTAGGAGTCATCCGTAGGTTGTTTGAGGAATGGAATGCGGAGGCTGTTAAAAGGGGGCTTAAATATTGCACAGAGAAGGAACTTTATTCTGCCAGTGATTTAAAATCCAGTATTATTTATCTGGAACAGGTACTTTCAGAAAAAAATGAAGAAAAAAAGAGTACAAGACCGGCACTTCCTAAAAAATATCAGGGAAATCAAGTGGAAGTCAGAGATTTAAGCGTTTATGAAGAAGCAATGGGAAGGAGTGTCGTGAATGGATAATCTACTGAAAATAAAAGCATACGCCACATCTTTAAGCCTTGTACATACAAAGAATGAATTAGAACAGCTGCTTCATGAAGCTGAAAGTAAAGAGATAAGTTATACCGAGTTTTTGTGCCGTGTTCTTGGCAATGAAATAAGGTATCGGCAGGACAAAGCAAAAGAACGAAGAATAAAGGAGGCTGGTTTTCCATACCCCAAATATTTGAAAGATTTCGATTTGAATTTTTGTCAGTCCATAACCCGAAAACAGTTGAATCAGTTATCGGAGCTTAACTGGATTGACGGTATTTACAATTTAATACTTTCCGGACCGCCAGGAGTTGGTAAAACACATCTGGCAATAGCACTTGGTTATCAGGCATGTGAAAACGGATATCGCGTCAGCTATACAACCATGCAGTCTCTTATGCAGGTACTCAGAACCAGTGAAATAGACCGACGCAGCAAAGCGAAGATGAACCGAATACAAAAATCAAATCTGTTAGTGGTGGACGAAGTCGGCTATCTTCCAATCACATCAACAGAAGGGAATCTGTTTTTTCAGTTAATATCAGAATTACAGGAACAGACATCCATTATCATCACAACGAATAAAGGATTTGAGGAATGGGCGGAATTTCTGGATGATGCCGCACTTGCAACAGCAATCCTTGACCGTTTGTCCTACCGCTGTGACCGTATTCAAATGTCCGGAAAAAGCTACCGGTTAGAAAATCGAAAATCATTTTTGAATAAAGGAGAGCTTTCTAATGAAATTTAATAAATATTTACCAAAAGAAAGACAGGAAATGCTAGAAAAACAATACAAGGAATATATAAAGAACACCCCTATGACAAAGAAGGAACAACGGGCAGTTCGCGAATGGGTAAAAGATGGTTATAGTGTTTATGAAAATCCCAGTGGTGCATGGCACGAGGGACAGATACCGGTAGAATTCTTGTCAGTTTACCGGGATGAAGAGTATATCCGACAACATACAAAAGGAATGAATCCTGAAGAAACAAGAAAATTTGCATTGAAATACTATGGCTGGTCTGAAGAAGTAGAATTACCGTTGCAATGCGGTGAATCGGATTTAGAATTTGATTTTCAGATAGACGAAAACGAGGAATTGCCATTTCAGTAAACAGCACTCCCACGGAGCAATCCGTGGGGACTAAAAAGTATGGAAAATAAAATGCCGGTAATTATGGAAAAATAATTGCCAAAATTTATGGAAAAGTACTTGCCGTTTACAAACTATTATTGGTGATAGAGATATAGGTCTTTTGATTGTGGATGAGGCACATATCGTTACCACATGGGGAATGGGTTTTAGACCAGACTATTGGTATTTAGGAGGTTATATTAATAGACTTCGTAATCAGATTCAGACTACAGCAGGCAAGGATAGAAAAACTTATAAATTTCCGATTTGTGCATTTACTGCAACTGCGGTAAATGGTGGTCTTGATGATTCGGTAAGTGATACGGTCATTAGTCTTTATATGGAAAATCCTGTAAAATATATAGGATATGTACGTAGAGATGATATTTCCTTTGATATCGTACATAGAGAAAGTAAGAAACTTGCGCAGTCTGTATATGAGATTGAGAAAGCGAAGAATATGAATGCACGGATTAAGTCATGGCTTAGTGGTAATAAGAAGACTATTGTTTATTTTCCGTATGCAACCTATGCGGTTGATGCCGCTAAAGGTGTAAGAGAATTTGCAGGTATTACTTGCGACAAGCGTATTGGTGTTTTTACTGGAAAGAATGTAGATGAAGTAAGTACAGAGATGTTTAATGAAAAGAAAAGGGAAACATTCGATAAATTTAGAGATGGAACTCAACCAATTATGTATGCAACAAAGGCTTTTGGTATGGGTGTAGATATTGATGATGTCGAATATGTTTATCATTATGCGGCATCTGGAAATTTATGTGATTATGTTCAGGAGATAGGTCGTGCAGCTCGTAAATCGGGAGTGGATGGTGTTGCGATAACGGATTTTTATTACAATGATCTTTCTTTTATGAATAAACTCTTTGGTATGTCACAGATAAGACAATATCAAATTAAAAAGGTTTTGGAAGAAATTTATGATACATATAAAAGCAAAAAGGGCGCTAGGAGCTTTCTGATTTCTCCAGAGTCATTTACATATATTTTTAACGGAAAAGGTGTGCAAAATGAGGGGGCTTGTATCAATAAGTTGAAGACTTGTCTCTTGATGTTAGAAAAAGACTTTTACGATAAATATAATTTTAAGGTTATTATTTCAAGACCTCAGAGTGTATTCACAAAGGCTTTTGTTGTTATCAATAAAGATTCAGAAGACAAAGTATTAAATTCAAAATATGGAAAGTGTTTTAAATATGTTGCAAAAGGACGTTATCAGGAAAAACAACCAGATGGTTCACTTCTTAGTGATACTGGTGATGTTTATACTGTGGATTTAAAAAAGATATGGGAAGATTTCCATCCGAATATTTCATTTCCGCAGTTTAAGTATTGGTATTTCAATTCTTCATCTACAGCTAAGAATAAAGTAGATATTATGCCATCTATTCGAGAGTGTTTTTCTCCGCGACAAAAGGTGAATATAGAGGCTAGGGGCTCGTATTTGCTAAACGAAATCAGGGATGCTATTTTAGAAGACTTTGAATATATAGGCGATACGCTTTATGCAGAGTTTGGTAAATCGTATTTTACTATAGATGATTTTTCAAGGGTAATTAGAGAGAAATATGGAATGGCAAAAGCTCGTATTATAGCAAATTCTCTTTTTGACTTGGTTGATCCAAATGGAACATGTGTGAAACACCGTTCAAATGATGCATCAATTAAGAATTATTATTCTTTAGCCAATGGTAATTTTAAGGAATATATGAGAAAGCCTATCATAAAGTCAAAAGTAATTAGAATTATTACAAAGAGTTGTGAAACAAGTTATTCAAGTTATATGAGTCTTGCTAATGATGATTGGTCTAATATTGCATTGAAGCTTCTTTCTATTTTTGATTATGCGACATATGAAATTCTTGGCGGAGAGGAGCCAGAAATCTTTATACGTTTAAATGATCCGAATAAGATTAAGAATATTGTACTTGGCAATACGTATTATTCAAATAACTATGTAAATAGAGCAAAGAAAAAACATGAGCGAGATGTAAGTGTTTTATTGAGGTTTTTTAATGGGTTAACAAGTGATAAGGAGCGTTGGGATTATATAGAGGATTATTTTCTTGGATATGATGTCTTGTGTGCGACGGTGTCCGAGCCAATAAATGTAGTGCCGATGATAAATTCAATTGATAAAGAAAAGTCTTACCCAACTCATCAATACAAAAAGTGGTCTGATTTGCAATATTTCTTTGATGAAAATGATCATGTAATTATCAATAAACTTGCAGCAATTGGACTACCAATTCCAGAATATTTAGAAACGACACTTAAAAAGTCTGATTGGGGTGATAATATTGTAATGTCATGGCCTTCGAAGGAAGTAGTTATTTGTCAACAAGATACATCGGATGATGTTATGGATGCTTTTTCAAAAAAAGGATGGCATGCATATAGGATTTATAATATTAACATGGATGAGATAAAAGGAGTACTTAGCTGATGGCACAAATTTATCCAATAAAAGAAGATTTATCAGATCTTCCGTATGCTGAACTATGTGTATATGAGATGCTTGAAAAACTTGGAAAAAATTTTTATATTTTTCATTCTGTTCAATGGTTGAAGAAAACAAAGAAATGGGCGGCTACATGGAAAGAGAATGATTTCTTGATTTTGAATAGAAATCTTGGAGGATTAGTTCTTGAAGTTAAGGGTGGTGACATTGAATATACTGGTACTGTGTTTCATCAAATTAATACTCGAACGAAAGAAGTAGCTATTCTTGATCCCAAAAAGAAGAAGGATCCACTGTCCCAAGCGATAGATGGAGTCTATCATTATCGAGGACTTCTTGAAAAACTTCATAGACAAACAAGTACAAGGCTTGCGCTAGATGATCGTTTTCCTATAGAAGCTGCGGTGTGGTTTCCTACTTGTGATATTGGTGAAAAAATGGGAAGGTTTCCGTTAGCGTATAGGGAGGCAGCACCAGCAGTTTTAGATATAAACAGTTTGAAAAAAGGTGCAACAGTTATCAATGATATTTTTGATTTTTACGCATCAAGAGATAAAGTTGATATTTCAGATGATGAGTTTCAAGAGATCCTTGATCTGATTGCAACAGATTTTGAGCTTATAACAGCTCCTGGAGCTAAAAAGGATGAACTTGATAGGGCATTCTTAAAATTGACTCAAGAACAGACTGGTTTGTTGGATTATATTTCCGAACAGAAAAGCGCAACGATCCAAGGCGTTGCAGGGACAGGAAAAACTTTAATAGCAAAAGAAGCGGCACGTAGATTTGGCTTAGAAGGTCGTAAAGTTTTGTTTTTATGCTTTAATAAGTTTTTATATACTTTTTTGAAACATCAGTATCCGTATGAAAATGTTACATATTATAATATTCATACATTTATTTCTGAATATGGTCAATCAATTGAAGACTTATCAGATGCGGATAAACGAGCAGATGTGTTGGAAGGTATAAGCTGGGACGATATTGATTTTGATGATGTTGTTATAGATGAGGGGCAAGATTTTCATAATAAGGAGATAGTGTATTTCAAGGAGTTTGCCGAAATTAAAGAAGGACATTTCTTCGTATTCTATGATAAAAACCAAGTTGTTATGACAGAAGAGGTTCCCAAATGGATTCGAGATTCTGAATGTAAATTACTATTGACTAAAAATTGTCGAAATACATATGAGATTGCATTAACTGCGTATAATGTTATTGATGTGGAATTAAACCAGAAGATACAGATGACGAATGGTGATAAGACAAACTTGAGTTTTGTGAAAGGTGATCCTGTTAGTAAACTATCAAAACTTTTGAATTTGCTTACAGGAGATCGGTGTGGTTATGAGTATGGTGATGTTGTTATTTTGTCCTTAAAAACGGAGAAAGAATCAATTCTTAACAATATACATAAAATATCGGGCATTCCTATTACAAGAGAGAAGAGTAATTCATCAGTGTTATTTACAACAGCAAAAAAGTTCAAAGGACTTGAGAGTAGAGCTGTTATTATTATTGATATTGACGAATTGAGTTTTAGTAACGAAAAGAAAAAGAGAGATTTCTATGTGGCTTGTTCACGTGCAACACAAAATCTGTCGCTTATAATAAGTGGTGATGATGCTAAGATTAAAAGTATTGCAGATGCTATAGGTGGGACTGCACATTTCGCACCGAAAGGTAAAATTGCAATGAAGACACAGGCTAACATTATAGATTTAGCTTGAGTGGAAAAATAAGGTACGATTTCTATGTCAATGCTGAAATAGAGGAAATTTTACAAAAGATAAATGAATTGGAAAATATAGTAAAATCGTCTGAGCGTAAATCAAAAAAATGGGAAAACGCAAAAGGTATTATTAAGTGGATTGCTGATAAAGGTGTTGATGTAGGAATTGCATTGCTTCCGTTGTTATTACAGATTAAATAAAAATACACACATATGTGAATAATAGTACCAGATTTACAATGTTGTAATATTTATTATGGAGGCAAGAATGAAGAGAATATTAAATCATCATAAGATAAGACATTTGAAAAGGATTGAGGATTATATAAATTATTGTGATGAGATCGGTGGACAAGAATTTATAGAGCAAATAAGAGTATCTGGAGTTTTAATTAATCCATATGACACGGAATCGGAAAATGAAGCATTTATAGAAGAGATAGAAAAGCATTTAGTAGATAAATATAAATCAGATGTTCCGAAGTGGCAAAGTGTGGTAGAAGAATCAAAGATTATAAATGACTTGTACAGTGATTTGTATAGCATGGATTTATATAAAATGGCAAAAAATGTGCCAGCAGAGAATGCATTTATTTCTTTTGCAATTATATTAGAAAAATATCTTCGTTCTTTAATAAACAAAATAGAAGGTAACGAAGTAAAAAATGGCGAGATATCTTTTGAATTTTATTCGGAGCATGCATATAAGGATAATAAAACAGATACAGAGAAATATATAGATATGTATGATAATGTGGTTTGTATTTCGGATATGATATTAAAATACTTACTGTTTTATAAATGTAGCAAGGTATCACATGATGTAGAAACTACAGACGAGTATCAGAAAGCTTCGTTTGCACATATTGAAATTGCTGATCAGAAATCTGTTGTTCAAAACATAGAAAAAGAATGGCGTTTTTTTAATCGCACAATAAATAGAGAAGATAAAAAAGTAGAGAGTTACTGTGAAAGTAAGGAATTTCTAGATTTTCATATAGTCAGAAATAGGATTTCAAGTAGAAAAAATAAGATTATGAATGATATATGGATAGGGGAAGATGCAGCTAAGATAATTAGCAAAGAAAATGGCTTGAGCGATGACGAAAAAAGCTCAATATTGTATTTGAAAAATGTCTTGGCAATAGAGCATTTATCCTATATGTGTGAAATCCATAAAAGAAATAACGAAAAATATAAAGTGTGTCTTAGTGATTTAGTGAGAGCATATGCAGTCATTAAGAGAAAAGTAGATAAATTTATTGATGAAGAACAAGTATTTTCCAATAAAATATCAGAAGTATGTTTGATTATAGAGGAAGCAGACATTGTCAAAGAGTTTGTGGAAAATGGAATATCAAAGGACCAGGCGGAAATATTAGTACAAGTATTGAAGTATGAAAGTTATAAAGATATTTTTGATACACCATTGATTTCGTATAATAATAAAGTTATGCTGATCCCGAGCATGGTTCAGAAAATTGACATTGCACAAGTGGTTTTGTCGTGTGTCAATCAGTTTTACTTTCGGGGAGAAGCCTTTGAAAAAAACGTGCTTAATTTATTGCAAGAAGCAGGAATAAAGGCAATAAGTAAAAGATATCGTGATGAAAGTGGAGAATACCAATGCGATGTTTTATTTGGAATAAATAAAACACTTTTTGTATGTGAATGTAAAGCATGGGGAGAACCACATTCTATAAATTCATATTGTGAGCGTAATGGGAAGTGCTTTGATGCGTTTGAACAAATAAATAGAATTGCTCAAAAATATGAAAGTATGAAGGATGAGTTGAGTAAGGAATTAGGAATGCAAAATGGCGTTATACGGACAAAAAAGATTGTATTGCTTTCTAATGCAGTTGGAATAGAAAACATGATTGAAGATGTATGTTTTGTTGATTATTCTGCGTTTCATATGTTTATCGAAAGGAAAAAACCATCAATAAATTTGTATCATAATAAAACAATTTATCAGCATCAACTTTCAGGGTTTAAAGAGTTTGAGGGTAAAATAACTGAAAACAAGATATCGAATTATATTGCTAACAGTAGTCCAGTGCAATTGATGATTAAAAACACTGACAAACAAGTTCGGGAAATGCCGATGCTAAAATACTCGTTAAAGTATGATGTATATACATTAAAAGAAAATGATTTTTTAATGCCAGATAGAGATATTGATGATTACTTAAATAGTATTGAGACGATATATCCAGTATAATCAAAAAGAGGTTTTAGCAGGTTATTGAGATGAAAGTGGCTGATTAGAATGAATAAGAATTTAATTGATAACGTAATTGATGATTTTCTGAACATGGTTCAAGAACGTATTGGTGAAGATATTATACAATGTCGTTTGTTTGGTTCTTGCGCTCGTGGAGATTTTGATGACGGTTCGGATATTGATATTATTCTTTTGACAAACTGCGATAGAAAAGAATCAGAAAAATATACGGATATTTTGATTGATATAGTAACAGAGCTTGCAATGAAATACTTTGTGGTTGTGAATACAGTTTGTGTACCGTATATAGAGTATGAAGAGAAGAAATCATGGTACGACTTCTTTATCAATATCGAAGAAGAGGGACGTATAATTTATGGTTGAATGTAGGTGATGTTATGCTAAAGAAATTCGAATTGAAAAATTATAAAAATTTTAAGGAGAGTCTCACCATTGATTTTTCGAAAGTCGGGGCTTTCCAATTCAATCCAGAATGTCTCACTGATAATATCATTAGCAAAATATTAATCTATGGCAAAAATGCAACAGGTAAAACGAATCTAGGAACAGCAATTATGGATATTCATTCTAATTTATTTGGATATACGAATGTGGAAGAATGCAGCTTTCTAAATGCCAATTCTCAAGATGAAAGTGCTCTGTTCTCGTACACATTTGTATTTGGCAATGATGAATTATTATATGAGTATTCAAAAGATTCATATAAAGAATTTCGTGATGAGAAATTGTGTATCAATGGTAAGCAAATTTTCTGTTGCGACTTTGCTAATGGTGAATTTGATTTTTGTAATTTGGAATGCATAAATGCGGAAACTCTTAACACAGAGCGCTATGTGCAATCATCAGAAATGTATAATTGTGTAGAAGAGCAGATTGAAACAAGATTACCATTTTTACGATGGGTTATTAGCAATACAATATTACAGGAAAATTCGAATATCCTTAAATTAATAGAATATGTCAGAAGAATGGATATGATTTCAGTAGGTAATTTGATGAAACGTAGTCAGAGGGAAGATTACCAAAAATTCTTTGAATTTCTTGGAAAGAAAGAAGAATTAGAAGCTTTTGAAGAATTTCTAAATACTATGGGTGTACAATGCAAATTGACTTTGGAAAGATTGCCAGATAATCAAAGAGAACTATACTTTAAGTATGATAAGTTGATAACATTTTATGATAATGCGTCTAGTGGAACAATTGCTCTGGCGGACATATATTATAAGGTCGTTGCGAATAGCCACTTAGCATCATTTATCTATATTGATGAGTTTGATGCTTTTTATCATTATGAAATCGCAGAGAAACTGGTAAATTACTTTAAGGAAATATATCCAAAGTGTCAGATTATTATAACATCACATAATACGAAATTGATATCAAATCGGTTGATGCGACCAGACTGTTTGTTCATTTTATCAAGAGAAGGTAAGTTGACTTCGTTATGTGATGCAACGACAAGAGAATTAAGAGAAGGTCACAATTTGGAAAAAATGTATATTGCTGGAGAGTTTGACTAATACGAATAGAATGTCAGAGTACTGGGATAAGGCATGCAAACTATATAATTGTAATTTGAAAGTGGTTCGTTTATAATAAAGAAATACGAGTAATAATATAAAAATCACAAGAAATAACACTCATAAAAAGATTGAGAGGGTTTAGCATTGAATATTGAAAAACTTATAATTAATAATTACAAAGCGATAGAAAGCACAGAAATTAATTTGCAACCAGGAATGAATTTGCTTGTTGGAGATAATGGTGTAGGTAAAACGTCTATTCTTGAAGCTATAGTTGTTGCATTAGGTGGACTATTTACAAATGTAGCAGGAGTTACAAAGAAGAATATTACAAAGGATGATATTCGTATTTCGATTGATAATCTTGGGGATGCAGCAACAGGAATTACATATCACACGCCAGTTGCTATAGAGTGTCAGATGCGAATAAATGATATAGTGTATCAGTGGAATCGTAGTAGAGTAGATTCGGAAAATTCACATACTAAAATTGATAATCGAGATATTTGCAAATGGATGAATACAGTAACTAACCAGAGTGATAGTATTTTGCCATTATTGAGTTTTCAAAGTGCAGCACGTGTTTGGAGAGTGAAACGTGGTGATTTTGGAAAGGAAATAAAGAAGAAGTTAAATGACCGCCGTTGTGGTTATATTGGGTGTTTAGATTATTCATTGGATGTTAAAGTGATTCAGGAATGGTGTCTTAAGATGGAATTGGCAGCATTTCAAAAGAGAAAGTTAATTACAGAGTATGAATTATTTAAATGTATGATTAGTACTTTTATGCAGAACATTAATGAATCAGAAACTGCTCCTGAAATATACTTTTCATCTCAATTGAATGAGATGGTTTATATTGAAAATGGGGAGGAAATGCCAATATCCAAGTTGAGTGCAGGTTATCAGTCGTTATTGTGGATGATTATGGATTTAGCATATCGTACAGCAATATTGAACCCGCAAGGAATTAAGAAATTAGAGCAAATTAGTGGAATTGTTATTATTGATGAGATAGATATGCATTTGCATCCTAAATGGCAATGGAATATTTTGAGAGCGTTAGAAGTGACATTCCCAAATGTACAATTTATTATCGCAACACACTCGCCTATTGTGATTTCGTCTTGTAAGGATGGCAATTTAATAAGTGTTGGAGATGATCGGGAAGTGAATTATCAGCCAGGTGCGTATGGGTATTCAGTAGAAGATGTATTGGAGTTGCGACAAGGTAGTAGTTCTAAACCTAGAAATATTGAAATCTTAAATGATAAATTGGAGCGTGCTCTAAATAAAGATGATTATAATACAGCAGAAGAGATTATAGCAGAAATGAAAGAACAATTAGGAGATTCGCATAGTGAAGTGATACGAGCAATTGATTTATTGGAAATGAACCGTTGGATTGAGGAGAACTAAGATATGTTATATATTGAAAAGGGACGAGTACCAGCAGAGGTGCTAGCTAAGGTAAATGATATTAAGCGAAGTCCTGAGTGGAGATCGATTCAAGAGGGCGATACGAATGCCGTCCGTCTACAGTTTGATATGTTACCTAAGGAACAGATTAGAGAGAGCTTAATCAAGGAACAACATGGGTTGTGTGCATATTGTATGAAGAGAATACATAATAATGGATTATCTACAACCATAGAGCATTTTGTTCCTTTGAGCAAAGACAAGGATAGTGCTTTGGAATATTCGAACATGCTAGCTGTTTGTGACGGTGGCAAAAACACGTTTGTTGAAGGCAAAAGAATATTATGTTGTGATGCTTGCAAAAAAGATGAGGATGAGATGACGGTTAATCCATTGAATAAGTATATGATGGATAAAATATCTTATAAGACAAATGGTACAATTTATACAGAGCCATATGATAAAAAAATAGAAGACGATATTAATTATATACTATGTTTAAATGGAAAATTAGATAGAAACGGAAAAACTGTATCCGATACCACGACAGAAATTATTCTCGGACGTAAAAGGGCATATGAGTGGTGTGATGCATTCATTCGCAAACTAAAGGATAAGAGGAAATGTACATCTTCTAGGATTAAGAAAAAAATGGAAGAAATATATAATGAAGATGAACGAAGAGAATATGCAGGTGTAATACTATTTTTCTTGAATAGGAAATATAAAGAGTTGGTTAGTCGAGGGTTATAGTACAACAGAATATACATAAACGTTTATTTTGTTTTTTAAGAGAGAATGCAGGTGAAAGAGGATGAATTCTAATTTTGTTGCAAACAAAACAGGCGAGAGCAAAACAAACTTATATTACGAACAACCTAACCCATATGTAAACGCCCCATCATGCAATGTGAATCTATTAGAACTATCACGTTATGCGAAAAAGCATAATAAGAAGCTCGTGGAGCTTACCAGGGAAGAGGTTGCCAGATTTTTAATCTGACACTTTGACAAAGTTTTCTATACAGAAGTTTTGGTGCCATATGTTATTCCGTATGAGTATGTTGTTTGTGCAGCTGTTGTCAATGAGAGGGCTGCAGAGTCGTTAGAAGATGTAGGGTTTGATAAAGAAATAATTATTGAACCAAGAGTGTTTTTTTAGGAGATGATAGTATGATAGTAAAGATTGGTGATATTTTTGAAACGAAATGTTCGACTATTGTCAATACCGTTAACTGTGTTGGAGTGATGGGAAAAGGTATAGCACTCGAATTTAAGAAAAGGTATCCAGAGATGTTCTTGGATTACGTGAAGAGATGTAATAGGAACGAGGTGAAAACAGGAACACCATATGTTTATACGAACGATGATGATTTCAAAATTTTGAATTTCCCAACAAAAGATCATTGGAGATCGCCATCAAGGTTATCGTATGTGATTGATGGATTAGATTGGTTTGTTGACAATTATGAAAAGTATAATATTGATAGTATTGCATTTCCGCCTTTAGGATGTGGTAACGGCGGTCTGACATGGGATGTTGTTGGACCAATTATGTATCAAAAGCTTTTGAATTTACCTATCGAAGTAGAGATATATGCACCTTTTGGAACGAGTAGGAATGAGATTACTGAAGAATTTTTATCCCAGAGTGTTCTTGAAAATGATCTTAAAGGTAAAGCTAATTCAAAGGTGAATCCAAAGTGGTATTTGATATTACAGACTGTACGTGAATTGAATAATAGGACATATTCATTAACGGTTGGACGGACAATTTATCAAAAAATATGCTATGTTATAACCAGAAATGGAGTGAATACAGGTTTTTCCTTTGATAAAGGTAGTTATGGACCATATTCTACTAGCGTAAAGGAGTCAATAACAGCATTGGCAAACGCCAATTTGATAGTGGAAAAACCTTTAGGACGTATGGTTTCACTCAGTGTGGCAGATGATGTGGTTATAAAGAAGGACAGATTTACCGAAGAGGAATGGGCTGCAACCAAAAAGACAATTGATTTATTTGGTAGAGTTAAAAGTACTGAACAAGCAGAGATAATTACAACGGTCTTGTATTCTTATGATGAATTAGCTAAAAAGGGAGAAAGTATTTCTGATAAAGACGTGTATGACTTTGTGATGAATTGGAAACCGCATTGGAAAGAAAACAAAGATTATGAAATATGCGATACAATTCACAATTTAGCCATGTTATCCTTAATTTCCATTACACATAGTAATTTGTTGATGGATACAACTTTGGTTTAATATGAGCAGTGGGGTTTTGACATCAACCCTGACATCAACGCGCAACAAAACGTATACCAATCGGATGACACGATTTCGAAGAAACTACGCAAAATAAGCATTTCTTGGACTCACCAAAATCCAATAGACACTATATATTAGACTTAGGATCTAGTGGGAGACCGTGGGGGTTCGAGTCCCTTCATCCGCACTTTCTTTAGTAAAATCAAGGGCTTCAGCACATAAGTGTTGAAGCTTTTTTCTTTTCATTTTTGGTTGTTCCCACAATTTTCCCACAATTTTCCCAAAAAATTTCAAAACGACTATTTTAACGTGTATCAAATCAATTTAGTTCAAACTAAGTCAAATTTGCTCATTTTTGAGTAGCAATGAGGGTTTATACTTATTTTTGAATTAAATTGAAAAATCGGCGAAATTAGAACGAATTAGGCATATTTGTTTATTGTAAAATAAAATTACCCAATGTTGCAAAGCAAAAATGGACAATGTTGCAAGTCCAATTTGGACAATGTTGCAATCTCTTGTTAAGGTTCTCAGGAACGGTGCAGCGCCTAAGTGCTAGCCACCAAGTTTGAAC
>JAFQOE010000034.1 GCA_017395635.1 Lachnospiraceae bacterium
ATAATCATTCATAAAACTGTCACAGGGATACTATACCCTTTTGTCAGGAGTAAAATGATTAGTTGAGTCTGCATGAATTATTTTTATGATTCATGGGTCAGTTTTTAGGAAAGAAACTGTTCCGTGAATAATTTAGGTTAATTTTTCACATAGATTACAAAAAATGTTTACAAAATCAAAGTTCGTGCTATAATTAGAATAATTACGTCCGCCGTGAGGTGGCACAAACCATATACGAGGTGCATTATGGAACAATATGTAATTAAGGGAGGCACTCCGTTAGTTGGAGAGGTTTCCATTGCAGGAGCAAAGAATGCTGCACTTGGAATTTTGGCAGCAGCAATTATGACAGATGAAGAAGTTATAATTGATAATGTTCCTAACGTAAGAGATACAAGAGTCCTTTTGCAGGCAATTCAAGGGATTGGTGCAAGGGTAAAGTATATAGATGAACATACTGTTAAAATATGTGGTGGAACAATCAATCCACATGCAGATAATTGTGTGGATGATGAGTTTATCCGTAGAATCCGCGCATCCTACTATCTGTTAGGAGCAATGCTTGGAAAATATAAGCGTTCAAGTGTGGCATTACCTGGTGGTTGTAACATTGGAAGCAGACCGATTGATTTGCATATCAAAGGATTCAAAGCATTAGGCGCTGAGGTTGATATTCACAGTAGTATGATTCATGTGGAAGCAGATCGTTTGATAGGTAACCATATTTATATGGATGTTGTTTCTGTAGGAGCTACCATTAATGTTATGATGGCGGCTGTTTTGGCAGAAGGTAAGACAACAATAGAGAATGCAGCAAAGGAACCACATATTGTAGATGTGGCCAACTTTTTAAATAGCATGGGTGCGAACATCAAAGGTGCAGGAACAGATGTGATTCGTATTCGTGGTGTTGAGAAATTAAAAGGAACGGAATATTCTATTATTCCGGATCAGATTGAAGCTGGAACCTTTATGGTGGCAGCTGCAGCGACCAAGGGTGATATCACAATTAAGAATGTCATCCCGAAACACTTAGAAGCGATTTCTTCTAAGTTGAAGGAAATTGGTGCTGTTGTGATGGAATATGATGATGCGGTTCGAGTGGTAAGTAATCACAGATTACGCTCAACGAATATTAAGACATTACCATATCCGGGATTTCCGACAGATATGCAGCCTCAGATGGCTGTTGTATTAGCATTATCAGAAGGTACTTCTATTATTACAGAGAGTATTTTCGAGAATCGTTTTAAGTATGTAGACGAATTGTTCCGCATGGGTGGTCAGATTAAGGTGGAAGGTAATACCGCTATAATTGATGGTGTGGAAGGATTTGTAGGCGCTAGTGTAGTAGCGCCGGATTTACGAGCGGGTGCAGCGCTTGTGATTGCTGGTCTGGTTGCAAATGGGTTTACGGTGGTTGAAGACATTAAGTATATCCTGCGTGGTTACGAAGATTTTGATGAGAAGATTCGTGGACTAGGTGGGCAGATTGCTGTTGTTGAAACCGATAAGGAAATCCAGAAATTCAAACTCAAAGCCGTTTGAGTTTAATCATTTAATCCTATATTAGTTCTGATGTAATAAGCCGAAAAGCCGTAAGGTTTTCGGCTTTTGTGTTAACAATGAGCCAAGTGGATTCATGCTTGCATGAAAATCCATTTGGCGAATGTCCATCACTGAGCATGCTTTGCATGCGATGTGTGGTGTTAACTACATCGAGTAGGAGTTAGCCTGCTCGATTTAACAATGAGCCGAGTGGATTCATGCTTGTATGAAAATCCATTTGGCGAATGTCCATCACTGAGCATGCTTTGCATGCGATGTGTGGTGTTAACTACATCGAGTAGGAGATAGCCTGCTCGATTTAACAATGAGCCAAGTAGACAAGCATGCTTGCATGCAGTTGCCTATTTGGCAGATTAGAATTATTTGTAGGAGGTTTATTATGTGTAATGTATTACTATTGCATGAAATGTTAAAAAGTGATTATAAGGTAAAAGAGTATTTGGCTTTGGGAGGTTATACAGTAGAAGAGGATAATTTATTAGAGAATGATTATATTAATCATTTACGCCACTTTGATTTGGTTTTAATAGAATGTAATAAAGTAGATTTGTGTGTTGAGGCGGTTGGTAAAGTTCGACAACTGGTGCCGATACCAATTGTTGTCTTGTCAGAGCGTGATGACGAATGGGAGAAGATACGATTGTTTCAGTCGGGAATTGACGATTATTTGGCAAAACCATATTGGCAAGGTGAGTTTCTGGCAAGGATACATGCTCATTTAGAGAGGTATAAACGTCTTACGAGACCTTTTGGAATTATTAAGGTGAATGGGTTAGAAATCAATGCATTCAGCCGAAGGGTTATCGTAGAGGGAAAAGAGGTTGAGTTGAGTTTGAAGGAATTTGACCTTTTGGTATATTTGGCACAGCACATGGAACGTGCAATTACGAAAGAAGAAATCTACGAAGCAGTCTGGAAGGATGATTTAGCAGACGGATTTTATAATACAGTTGCTGTCCATGTGAAGAGAATAAGGGCAAAGATAGAGAAGGATATTGAGAATCCCAAATACATACAGACAGTGTGGGGCGTGGGGTATATCTTTCGCTCATAGGGTTAATTTAGAAATAATGAAGGTAGATAAATCTTGAAAAGAGGTAATGATATATGAAAGTAGAAATTTTGCATGAAGATTCCGATATTCTTGTATGTGTAAAACCGTATGGCATGCCGGCGCAAGGTGACAAGAGTCATGATACAGATGTACTTAGCTATCTGAAGAATTATATTTTTGAAAAGGAAGAATTGGATGAGGAACCGTATCTTGCAATGGTGCATCGTTTAGATAGGCCGGTTGGAGGAATTATGGTATTTGCCAAGACGCAGGAAGCGGCGGCTGATTTGTCTGATCAAGTGCAAGATGGTGGAATGATTAAGTTCTATCAGGCTGTTTTGACTGGAGAATTGCCGGATGAATTCGGCACCATGAAAGATTATTTGGTGAAAGATGGAAAGACCAATATGTCTAAAGTAGTTAAAAAGGGAACCAAGGGTGCGAAACATGCGGAGTTGGATTATGAAGTGTTAGATGTATTTGAGACAGACAATGGAATTCTGACGTATGTACTGATTCAGTTGGTTACCGGCAGACATCATCAAATTCGTGTGCAGATGGCGAGCAGAGGTGCAGGAATTTATGGAGATACTAAGTACAATCCGCTCTTTGCAAAAACAAAGAGGCGTTACCAACAAATTGCATTGTTTGCAACGCGTTTAGAGTTTGAACATCCAACAACTGGAGAACATATGGTGTTCAAGTGTGAACCGGAAGGGGAAGCATTTGACGTGATTGAATTGGATGAATTTTAGGATTTCTTAGATGTCGTAAGCAAACTCTTTGTTCAGTTATAAACTTTAGAAAAATTGACCAAAATAACCAGTATGGAGGTGTGAAACTTGAAAAAACTCATACTGGTTATTTTGATTTTTATAGGAATTTATTTATCGTTTCGCTTTTTGCTACCGTTGCTGTTGCCTTTTGTAATAGCAGGCATTGTCTCGGTGATATATTATCCGTTTTTGAGGAGAATTTATAAGAATTCGGATATATGGGTGAGTAAAAATAAAAAGTGGATATTAGTATTATCGGTTGTTTTGCTTTATGTGGTGCTTCTGCTATCGGTTGGTGCGATTTGTTATTATCTCATGGGACAATGTCAAAGTATTTGGCTGAATTTTCCTTTCTATCAAGCACGAGTGTTGGGTGTGGTGCGAGATTGTTGTGAGTATACGGACTCCTTTTTGAGACTGGATAACGGAGAGAGTTATGCTTATGTTGAAAATATGATTGATTCTGTGGAGATAAGCAGTTTAACGGGAATTATACCGAAGGTAACTTCTTATTCGATGCAGGCAGCTGGTATGATATTAGGGGTTGTCTTTGAGGTTGTTATAACAGTGATGGCAACATTTTTTATGATACAGGATTATGAACAAATTCGAAGCAAAATGTTGGAAACAGAGTGGGGAAAAGGTGTTTGCAGAATGATTGCGAAATGCAAAAGTACATTAAAGACCTACTTACAAGCCCAAGGTTTGATTATGTTGTTAGATGGTGCTTGGTGTACATTGGTGTTTTTTCTGGTCAAGCAACCATATTTTTTGGTGTTGGGTCCGTTGGTGGGATTAATAGATGCTTTACCTGTATTGGGTGCAGGAGCTATTTTAATTCCCTGTGCGATATACTGGATGATTGTGGGAGAAATAGGAAAAGCATTTGCTATATTAATTGCATATGTAGGATGTATAGTGATTCGACAAACAACGGAACCAAAAATGATTGGAAATGAGATGGGAATACGACCGTTGTTTACACTCGTTAGTATGTATGTTGGATTTCAGTTGTTTGGGGTGATTGGTTTTTTGTTGGGTCCGGTAGGAGTTTTGATTGGTCAGGAAATATACAAATGTTGTAATGAGAAGTGGATACATGATACCAATAAAGAAGTTATGGATTAGAAATGAGACAGAATTGAAATGCAAATGCACTTGCAAATGCGATGTAATAAAGCTATAATGTCAGATATGTGTGATGTTTACTGAATATAATAGAAGGAGATAAAGAGATGGCGAAGGATAAGAAGTTAGTAGAGCAGATTACTTCCATGGAAGAGGATTTTGCACAATGGTATACCGATGTTGTATTGAAAGCAGATTTGGTTGATTATACAAGTGTTAAAGGTTGTATGGTTATTAAGCCTGCTGGATATGCAATCTGGGAGTTGATTCAGAGTCAGTTGGATGCTCGTTTCAAAGAGACTGGTGTTGAGAATGTATATCTTCCAATGTTCATTCCGGAGAATTTGTTACAGAAGGAGAAGGATCATGTAGAAGGATTTGCACCTGAAGTTGCGTGGGTAACTCATGGTGGATTGAATCCGTTACAGGAAAGACTCTGTGTAAGACCTACATCTGAGACATTATTCTGTGACTTCTACGCCAATGAAGTGGAATCTTATAGAGATTTGCCGAAAGTATATAATCAATGGTGTTCGGTTGTTCGTTGGGAAAAGGAGACGAGACCATTTCTTCGTTCCAGAGAATTTTTGTGGCAGGAGGGTCATACTGCACATGCAACTGCTGAGGAAGCAGAAGAGAGAACAATTCAAATGTTGAATGTATATGCCGATTTCTGTGAGCAGGTTCTTGCAATTCCGGTTGTAAAAGGTCGCAAAACAGAGAAGGAGAAGTTTGCAGGTGCAGAAGCTACTTACACAATTGAAGCTTTAATGCATGATGGTAAGGCGTTGCAGTCTGGTACCAGCCATAACTTTGGTGATGGATTTGCAAAGGCATTTGGTATTCAGTATACAAGTAAAGATAATAAGTTAGAGTATGTACATCAGACATCTTGGGGAATGACAACGAGATTAATTGGTGCACTTATTATGGTGCATGGTGATAATTCCGGTTTGGTTCTTCCTCCAAGAGTTGCACCAACGCAGGTTATGATTTGTCCGGTTATGCAGAAGAAAGAGGGCGTATTAGAGAAAGCATTTGAACTTAAGAATGTATTGTCGAATTATCGTGTGAAGGTAGATGATTCAGATAAGAGCCCTGGTTGGAAGTTTGCTGAGCAGGAGATGCGTGGAATTCCTCTTCGTGTAGAAATTGGACCAAGAGATATCGAGGCCAATAAGGCAATGATTGTACGCCGTGATACAGGTGAGAAGATAGAGGTTTCGTTGGATGATATCAATGCGAAGGTTGGTGGATTGTTAGAGACAATTCAAACTGATATGTTTAATAAAGCGTTGAAACATCGCGAAGAAAACACACATATTGCATTAGATTGGGCAGCATTTACAGATATTATTGAGAATAAGCAGGGCTTTATCAAAGCTATGTGGTGTGAAGAGAGAGAATGTGAGGAAGCAATCAAGGAAGAAACCAGTGCTTCTACACGTTGTATGCCATTTGCACAGGAAACGCTTGGAGATGTATGTGTTCACTGTGGAAAGCCTGCTAAGAAGATGGTATATTTCGGAAGAGCATATTAATTTTGAAATTGACAGAAATTAAGAAAGCACAGTCTGTTTTGGCAGATTGTGCTTTCTTTGAAAAATAGAGTTTTTGGGAGAACAAGGATGATGGAACAAAAATATCGCATTACAGGTATGAGTTGTGCTGCTTGCAGTGCTTCTATTGAACGGGTGACGCGTAAGTTAGAGGGAGTAATAGAAAGCGAAGTGAATCTGACTACGGAAACGATGCGAATTGTCTATAATGAAAATCTGCTTGGAGAAGAGCAGATTGTTGCGAAGGTGAACAAGGCGGGGTTTGGATGTGAGAAGTTAGAACAAGATGAATCAGGCGATAATGTAAATAAAGGTGTTGAATCTATTCCTGAGCCGGAATTGCGGGTCTCGGACTGTTTGCTGAAAGAGAATTCCTCTGTGGTGCAACCAACTATCAGCAAGCGACAGGAAAAGAGAAAGAAAGAACAGGAAGAAGCCTGGAAGATTTTAAAGATGAAGAGGCAGAAGTTAATTGTCACTATGATATTTGCAGTACTATTGCTTTATGTATCCATGGGACATATGTTGCCAATTGCTTTATCGGTTCCTGATATTATGAGTATGCAGACATATCCGGTGAATTTTGCGTTAACCCAGTTGTTGCTTACGATTCCGGTTCTTGTGTTGAATTATGAGTTGTTTGTGTCCGGTGTGAAATCGCTAAAAAATCTGCATCCGAATATGAATGCGTTGGTGACTATCGGATGTGTTACTTCTTTTGTATATAGCTTGGCAATCACTTATCTGATTTCGGTGGATAGTCATCATGTGCATGAGTTGTATTATGAATCCTCTGCAGTGGTGGTTGCATTTGTAAGTCTTGGGAAATATTTGGAGAGCAATAATAAAGAAAAAACCAAAGGTGCAATCTATGAATTAATGTCATTGGTTCCGGATGTTGCTTGCAAAGTAGATGCGAATGATGTGGTGACAGAGGTTTTATTGGAGCAAGTGCGGATTGGAGATTTATTATTAGTGAAGCCGGGGAGTAAGGTTCCGATTGATGGTGTTGTGGTAAAAGGCGAGAGCGGTGTGGATGAATCTATGCTGACTGGAGAGAGCGTGCCGGTACACAAGGTAGTTGGAGATGTGGTGATTGGAGGAAGTGTCAATCAAAATGGTGCGTTTTATATGGAAGTGACGAAGATTGGAGAGGATACAACACTTTCGAAAATCATACATTTTGTAGAGGAAGCCCAGGGGAAAAAAGCACCGATTTCTAAGATTGCAGACCGAGTGGCTGGTATGTTTGTTCCAACGGTAATTGTGATTGCATTTATTGCAGCCGGTGCGTGGGCGTTATTAGGATATCCATCAGCATTTGTACTGAAGATATTCACTGCAGTATTGGTGATTGCCTGTCCTTGTGCGTTAGGTTTGGCGACCCCGACAGCCATTATGGTGGGAACCGGACTTGGAGCAAGAAATGGTATTTTGGTTCGGAGTGGAGAGGCATTAGAGCAAATTCATAAAGTGACAGCGATAGTGTTGGATAAGACGGGAACTATCACAAAAGGTGAACCGGAAGTGGTGGATATCGTTTTGCGAGATAAAGAAAAACGCATGGAAGTAATGCGATTGGCTGCAATGGTGGAGAAAGTATCTGCTCACCCATTGGCACAGGCGGTTGTGAATTGTTATGAAGCAGAATTTGGAGAAATCAAGGGTGCTGTTTCTGATTTTGAAAGTGTATCAGGAAAGGGGATTTGTGCGAAAGTTACAGATACTTCTTTGTCTGCAACTATTAATGAATGTAATGCAGGAGATTCATGTGGTGTTATCAATAGCGACGGACTTTCTAAGATATATGAAGTATGTATCGGTAATGAAATGCTAATGAGGAATTGTAATGTTGATTTGACGTTATGGAAAGAGGAATGTGAAAAAGCAGAGCAGACAGGTGCTACCTTGTTGTATGTTGCAAAAGACGGAACCTTACAAGGAATTATTCTTGTGGCAGATGCGGTAAAGAGCACATCCAAGGATGCCGTGGCTGTTTTGAAAGAAAAGGGACTTAAGGTATACATGATAACAGGTGATAGAGAAAATGCAGCAAAGGATATTGCAAATCAAGTTGGCATTGATAATGTGTTTGCAGGAGTGTTGCCGGAACAAAAAGCAGGTTATATTAAAGAATTGCAAGATGGTGGAGAACTTGTTATGATGGTAGGAGATGGAATTAATGATGCACCGGCATTAGCGCAGGCAGATGTTGGATGTGCAATTGGTAACGGAAGTGATATTGCACTAGAGTCTGGTGATATTGTATTGATGAAGTCTGATTTGCAAGATGTAGGAAAAGCAATCAATCTTTCTAAGATGACGATTTGTAATGTGAAACAGAACCTATTCTGGGCGTTTTGTTATAACGTAATCGGAATTCCGATTGCAGCGGGAGCGTTATATCCATTTACCGGACAGCTTCTGAGTCCGCATTTTGCAGGGCTTGCTATGGCACTAAGTTCGGTATGTGTGGTAAGTAATGCATTACGTTTAAGAGGAAAGAAGTTGTAAAATACGAATTGCTTCCTGGTATACGACAAGGATTGGCAATTGTTCTGATTAATGGGGGAAGGGCGATATGAACGAAGTCAACAAAACTTTATATATTCCTTTGTATGGGAAGGCATATGTGAGCCGAAAGGGACTTATTTTACATGATACTAAAGCAGAAGAAATTTGGGAGAAAGAAGGTTTCGCCCTCAAGGGTAAATCAAAGTCGAAGTGGCTTGCGTATTATATGGGAATGCGCTCGGCTGTATTTGATGGTTGGGTAAAGAAGAAAATGCAAGAGGACGAATGTGCAGTTGTTGTGCATATTGGTTGCGGAATGGATAGCAGAGTGTTGCGTGTCGGAACGGACGATCATTTGTGGTATGATGTGGATTTTCCGGATGTAATAGAAGAGCGGAAGACTTATTATTCGGAAACAGAGGATTACACTATGTTGGCGTCTGATGTCAGAAATACGGAATGGTTGAATGATATTCCGAGTAATGCTGATGCTATTGTGGTAATGGAAGGTATCAGTATGTATTTGCAGGTAGAAGAGTTACAGAATACATTGGGTGCGATTGCGAATCATTTCAACAAGATATCGTTGTTGATGGATTGTTATACGGAGTTCGCGGCGATGGCGTCGAAATATAAGAATCCAATTAATGATGTTGGTGTAACAAAGGTTGTAGGAATTGATGATCCACAAATATGCGAGGAAAACACCGGACTTACTTATGTGGGTGAGCATAATATGACGCCGGAATGCATGATAAATGAACTAAAGGGGATAGAGTGTACCTTTTTTAGATTCATGTTTGGTGGAAAGCTTTCTAAGAAGATGTATCGGTTATATGAATACGAGACAATAGAAGGATAATAATTACTAGAAAGGAATAGGAGTGCGATGGGATTATTTGATAAGTTTAAAAAGAAAAAGATAGAAATGACTGATGAAGAGGAAATGTATTTTTACACGGAACAAGAAATCAATGAATACGAATGTTATATTCAGGAGAATTTTGGTGAGTATAAAGAGGTTTTGCATGAGATAGTTTCACCGGATATACATTTGGATATTATTCTGGTTCCACCTACTGACGAGGACCCATATTATAAGCTGGTTACTATGGGAATGGGTGCATATGCCATGAATATTCCGGAGGAATTGAAAGGTAACGATTTGGAATATGCGGAATTGGTACTATATTTACCGAAGAGTTGGAATATCAAATCTTCGGATGAAAAGGACTATTGGCCGATTCGTTATCAGAAGATATTGGGAAGATTGCCGTTGGAATTGAATACGTGGTTAGGGTTTGGTCATACGATTCACGGAAATGAAGATATGGCTCCGTTTGCAGAGAATACAGAATTGAACAGTTTTGTGTTGCTGAATGCATGTAATTTGATGTACGAATCATTGGATTTGAAACTGAGTTCCGGTAAGAAGATTAACTTCTATCAAATGTTTCCACTCTATCAGGAAGAACTGGACTACAAGCTGGAGAATGGGTTAGATGCATTGCTTGATTTGTTTGAAGAGGATGATTTGCTGCCGGTATTGAATATTAAGAGAAAGAATTATTGTAAGTAGGAAAGTTGATGTGGAAGATTGTAATAAGGAGGATTTTGTAATGATGACAATGAAAGTAGAAGGCATGATGTGTGAGGGATGCGTGAAGAGAGTAGTGGAAGGATTGAAGGAAGCGGGAATTATAGCAGAGGTTTCTTTGGAGAATAAGACGGTTTCTTTTGAGGGCGATGAGAGCGTTGTGAAAAAAGCTACTTCTGAGATCGAAGATTTAGGGTTTGAAGTTGTGAAATAATAGGTGTAGATTAAAATGGAAGATTACGCTGTTTTTGTTATGCTGGGCATTGGTTCGAAGTTGTAAAAGGAATTACTTGCGTTTCCTTGTTTTCTCTTGTATCATAAAAGTGTGCTTGTTCATACGCGGAGAGGAGAAAGGAGGATTATGAGGTTACGCAAGCACAAGCCATAATGTTCTCTGATTACAAAGTGTTAGTTGATGACAATTTATGAAGATTGGAGAATGGTTTATGGGAAAAAGATTTAAGGATAAGAGAATAAAGTTTCGAACAGGATTAAGTAAGGAATTAAAAGGAAAGATTCGATATCGTTTGACAAATGACTATATGTTTCGGGCAGTCATGCAAAAGAATAAAAACGTTTTGAAACATTTAATCTGTGCATTGCTTGAGATACCATTAGAACAGGTCATAGAACTAACGATTGAGAATCCGATAGAATTGGGAAAGGCGATTGACAGAAAAACCTGCATACTAGATATTAAAGTCTTGTTGAATAATAATCAGTACATTAATATTGAAATGCAAGTGTCAAAGCAGGAATATTGGAAAGAACGTTCCTTGTCCTATTTGTGTAGAACATATGATAATTTGGATTCTGGTGAAGAATATGACAAGGTAATACCAGCTATACAAATTAGTATTTTGGATTTTGACTTGTTTGAGAACGTGGAAGAGTTGTTGTCAAAATATTATTTGATGAATGTAAATCCGGAATATCGTAATTTCTACGCGAATGATTTTGCTATATATGTTTTGAATTTGCATCAAATATATAATGATAAAGTAATTAGAAAAGAGAAAGATACAGACCTTTATCAGTGGGCAAGGTTGTTTAAAGCTGAAAGTTGGGAGGAAATCCGTATGTTAGCAGAACAAAACGAAGTATTCGATGAATGTGCCACTACATTGGCACAACTGACAGAAGATGAGAAGATTCGTATGCAATGTGAAGCACGGAATGACTATATTGCAAGGCAAAAAGGATTGGAGAAACGTATTCATCAAAAAGTAGTCAGTGAAATTACACAAGAGGTGACACAACGAGTAACACAAGAGGTGACACAACAAGTGACACAACAAGTGACACAACAAGTGACACAACAAGTGACGCAACAAGTGACGCAACAAGTGACGCAACAAGTGACGCAACAAGTTAGCATTGGTATTGCCCGTAGTCTTTTAGATGTGTTGGATGTGCAGATTATATCTGAGAAGACGGGATTATCGGTGGAACAGGTTGAACAATTGAGGGAAAGAAATGCTATGAAGGGATAGCAAAAGCAAGAAGGAAATCGTATGAATTATATGATTTCCTTCTTTGTCTTATAATAATGGTGCATATAATCGTAATACGCTTTGCCATAGACGATATGGTTTGTTTAGTTGCATACAGGATTCGTAGGTTATTTCTTTTGAAACAGAGATGGATTCCGTGATGTCCTCTTTGATTTCACTTATTTCTTTACAGTGATAAAGGAAAGCTGCACATTCAAAATGCAGGTATAAACTACGGTAATCGAGATTGATAGAACCAACGACTGCATAATTGTCATCAACAATCATCATTTTGGAATGGATGAATCCCGGAGTATATTCGTATATTTTCACCCCGGCTTTGGTCAAAGGTTCATAAAAGGAGCGAGTCATCATAAATACTGCACTCTTGTCTGGAACACCAGGTGTAATAATTCGTACATCCACACCGCTTTGGGCTGCTAATGTCAGCGCAGTTATCATCTCGTTATCTATAATCAGATAAGGTGTAGTGATGTAGATATATTGGGTGGCACGGTGAATCATATTAAGATATACATTTTCTGCCACGATTTCGGAAAAAAGTGGGTTGTCCGCATAGGGCTGAACGAATCCATCAGCACCGTTTTGGCAATCAGTTGGAAAGTCGCAAGGGTTTACGTGATATTTTTCGTAATCTACTGGGGAACCGGAAACGTGTTGCCAAAATTGTAGGAACATAACGGTAAAGTTCCAAGTTGCTTCTCCTTTTAACATAATGCCGGAATCTTTCCAGTAACCATTTAATTTCTGGCGCTGATTGATGTATTCATCTGCGAGATTAATACCACCGGTAAAGGAGGTGTGTCCGTCGATTACAGTGATTTTCCTATGATCTCGATTGTTTAATCGCAAGGAAAGGGTTGGACTAAATGGGTTGAAGCAGTAGCACTCGATACCGTATGATTGTAATTCTTCGTAGTAATTGGGTGGGAGAGTGCGGATGCTTCCCATATCATCATATATAATTTTAACGTCTACGCCTTCTTGTACCTTCTTTTTTAATATGTCTAGAATACTGTTCCAGAGAATTCCGTTATGGATGATGAAGTATTCCATAAAGATGAATTTTTCGGCTTTTTCCAATTCTTTTAAGAGAGTGATAGATAGTTCCTCTCCGGTGCTGAAGTATTTTACAGAGGTATTGTTATATACAGGATATTTTGCAAGATTGTAGATGTATTTTGCTTGAGGAACAGCATGTTTGCTAATCTCCTTAATTTCATTTATTACATTGTTATCTTGAGAAAGATGTGTTTTAGATTCTTCTACGGCAGCTCGAATGCTCTTTCGGAATTTGTAGCGAGTGTCGTTGATAGATAGGATGAGATAAAGCAATCCACCAAATATGGGAATCATTAAAATAGTAATACACCATGCCAGTTTGTAGGCAGGATTGATAGGTTTGTTTACAAGATAGATAACTATAAGCATGCTAATGGCAGAAAAAAGGGTTTGTATCTGGAAATAATGTTCGTGAAGCTGTAGGGAGACGAAAACAATAAATGCTAATTGGACAATAAGCAAGATAGCAACCCATAGAACTTTTTCTATAAATAGTGTATAATCGCCACGTTTTCTTTCTTTGTCAATTACGTTTTTTGGGGACATATCGCAACCTCCTATTTATATAATGTGTATTTTTGGAACAAGATATTTATAAAGTATGTAAAAGTAAAAACGTTTTTATATCTATAGAAACAATAGTGTTTCATCAAATAAAAACGTTTTACTTGTATTTTTGTATATTCACTTCGCTTCGGTAAAATCCTGTGCCTCGTTGCAGGGTGCGTAAAGTGCTTTTGCAGTTATCTGTATCCTATATTAGTTTTTCTGCCATCTTCCTGCTGCCCCACAAGGGAGAACCAATTCGTTGTCGGAAACCGGAAGACCGATTTCGTCAGATATAACCTGGCCGCCGTGCTTACTTACTACTTCGGTAGAAATGAGATAGGTGAGAACAGCAGGTGCTAAACCGGTGGTGTAAGAGTTTACAAGGAAGAATAAAGGATCATCGCTCAATAATTGCTGGCATAATGCAATAAATGGATGAATCTTTTCTTCGATTTTCCAGATTTCGCCCTTAGGTCCTCGACCATAGGAAGGTGGATCCATGATGATTGCGTCGTAATGGTTGCCACGACGTATTTCGCGTTCGACGAATTTCACACAGTCATCTACAATCCAGCGGATTGGTGCATCGGCAAGTCCGGATGCTGCGACATTTTCTTTTGCCCAAGTTACCATGCCCTTAGAAGCATCCACGTGGGTGACGCTTGCACCGGCTTTGGCGGCAGCACAAGTTGCCCCACCGGTATAAGCAAATAGGTTTAATACCTTGATTGGGCGGTTTGCGTTCTTGATTAAATCAGAAAACCAATCCCAATTAGTAGCTTGTTCAGGGAATAATCCGGTGTGTTTGAAACTAAAGGGTTTCAAATGGAAGGTTAAATCCTTGTAATGAATTGCCCATTGTTCCGGCAAATCAAAGAATTCCCATTCGCCACCACCTTTCTTACTTCTGTGATAATGTGCATTTAGATTTTTCCATGCCGGGTTCTTTTTTGGAGTGTCCCAAAGAACCTGTGGGTCCGGACGAAGGAGAATATATTGTCCCCAACGTTCTAGCTTCTCTCCGTTTGATGTATCAATTACTTCATAATCTTTCCAATTTTCTGCTATCCACATATGAGTTTTCCTCGCTTTTATAGTCAATCATTTATGGTCTTATTATATATAGCACGTCCGTTTTCGTCAAACGGTGTTTGAGGAAATGTGGAAGATGAAGTTAATTTGGTTATAATTAAAAATCTTGGTATGAACCGGTTGAATAGTGCTTGATATTTTCTTGTGTAAATAACGCTGACGATATATAATTGATTGTAGTATTGGAAGAAGTCAAAGGCTTCCTATAAAGAAGAGTCTTTTAGAACAGAAAAAGAGGCTTTTGAGTGGATTGAAAAAATATTAGGTTAAAATAGGTAAATATATGTTAGATATGATAGAAAGAAAGCAAATTGAAGAGATATTAGAAAAAGAACCGAATAAAGTAGTGTTGAGTAATCTTTCGGATAAGTCACATTTATATAAGAAGACTGTTGTTCAAAAAATAGCGTTGAAGGGCAGGATGGTATATCAGATAGAGCGTTTTACAGATAAGCAGGCGTTTCACGAAAATGTGGAATTGAATCAGTTGTCTGATGTGATTCTTGGATGTTTTCCTTCTATATATAAGCAAATGAATATATTCGGTGAAAATGAGCAATATGATTTCAAAGTGACCAAGAAAGGAAAACTTCTTGCGAATGTACATGGTGTGGTTGCGAAGAATGCTTCTGGAGAAAGGATGGCGGATGGGTCTACGGAGCAGAAGTCTACACTGAAAGAAAGTAAGCGAATTACAATAGAAGGAACACCGCTTCCGTCTCATAACCGTAAAAAGAATTATTTATTACAAGAGGGAACGGTAATCCCACCTTTGGTAGACCTTGGGGTATTTACAAAAGAGGGAAAAGTGGTTCGTACTATGTATGATAAGTACAAACAGATAAATCGCTTTTTGGAACTGGTGGAAGATGTAGTGAAGGATTATCCGAATAAAGATATGCATATTATTGATTTTGGATGTGGCAAGTCTTATCTCACATTTATTCTATATTACTACTTAGTAGAGATAAAAGGCTACCGGGTGCATATGACCGGATTGGACTTGAAAGAGGATGTGATTCGTAAGTGTAATGAGACGGCAAAGAAGTACCGCTATGATAATTTGCGTTTTGAAGTGGGAGATGTTAATGGTTACAAGACGGATGAACCGATTGATATGGTGGTTACTTTACATGCATGTGACACAGCGACAGATTATGCACTTTATAATGCGATACAGTGGAATGCAGGCATTATATTGTCTGTACCATGCTGCCAGCATGAAGTAAACGCGCAGGTGCATAGTGATGATTTGTCTTTGTTTACGAAGTACGGCATTGTGAAAGAAAGAATGTCTGCGCTGATGACGGATGCAATCCGAGCAAATGTGCTGGAGTATTGTGGATATAAGACGCAGCTTTTAGAGTTTATTGATATTGCACATTCGCCAAAGAATATCTTGATTCGTGCGGTGAAGGGAAATGTTTCTGAGGCAAAACGGAAAAAGGCATTGGTGGAAGTGGAGAAGCTTTGTTGGGAGTTTCATATTGAGCAGACTTTGGCTAAGTTGATGTTGGCGTCATTTTAGATATTGTGAAGGTTTCGGTGATAGAAGGGAGAACTGTTTAGGATGAATGGACAAGATGAAATCCGTTCGAAGGAAGACATATCTTAATACAGTGGGTATATCATGATGGGTTTGAGTCTTTCTTTTCCTGTTGTTAAAAATGACATTTTCTTTCTCGTTGAGTTTTCTTGAGATGTTGGGGGTTGTTTTGTATTTGATAGATATGATAAAGGTTAGTAAAGATGCGTGTATTACTAAACGTGTTAGTTTGATTGTCTGGTGGATTCTTTTTAAACCATTATATTTTAATCGTAGAGCTACTCTGTTAAAAGATAAAGGTGCGGAAATTAGAAGTGTTTTATTTGGATGTATTTATACTGTAGCTTGGATGTGGTATTTGATAAAATTACTAGAAATTCTTGTGAGGAATTTTGCATGTTGTGGGTAAAATTATATGTGCAAAGATAACAGCAAAAGGGTTGTAGATGAGTCAAGCACGCACCTCGCCTACTCTTCGTTTCGGTTCGGTCGTGGCTGTCGCCACATGATTATCCAAACACAAGAACTTGTATGTGAGCAAGCTCCCCTACAAATCCTTGAATTGGATAATCGCTTGGCTCGTAGATTGCACGCAAAAAAATACAATTTCTTATAAAAAAGTCTTGCATTCCCATAAACTGTATGTTATTCTTACTCTTGCTGTGACATTGATAGTGTTGAAGCGTGAGGTTGCTACCGAAATGGTAGGTTTTCCGTGGAGCGAATGTCAAGTTAAGAAACTGACGGCAAGTCACTGTACGAATAACCATCCGGAGAGCGGAGATGACGTGTAGAAAGTTGTGAAATGCTTCAATTCATGACACACACGGGAGAGTGTACAGTCACCACTTGTCGTACGAAACATTAAGTGCGAAAAGGAGGCGGCTTTTTTTATGGCAAATCAGGTAATGAGAATTACACTTAAGGCTTATGATCACAAATTAATCGATCAGGCTGCAGCAAACATCATTGATACTGTTAAGAAGACAGGTGCAAAGGTTTCAGGTCCTGTACCAATGCCTACTAAGATTGAAAGAGTAACAATTCTTAGAGCGGTTCATAAGTACAAAGATTCTAGAGAGCAGTTTGAGCAGAGAACTCACAAGAGATTAATCGACGTGATTCAGCCAACTCAGAAGACTATCGACGCATTACAGAAGTTAGATATGTCAGCTGGTGTTTACATCGATGTTAAGATGAAAACAAAATAATTCGCGAAAGTATCTATATAATAAGGAACAATCGCAACGTGGTAAAGGCCACACAAAGTAATTTATTAAAAGTGAATACAGTAAAACCTAAAAGACTCAAGGAGTCAGATTTAGAATGATTGCTAAGGCAATCCGCTGTAAATTAATTAGGAGGAAAGTTTAAAATGAAGAAAGCAATTTTAGCTACAAAAGTCGGAATGACACAGATCTTCAATGAAGATGGCGTTTTGACACCTGTAACAGTATTACAGGCAGGACCTTGTGTAGTGACACAGGTTAAGACAGTTGAAAACGATGGATATGAAGCAATCCAGGTTGGATACGGTGAGAAGAAGGAAAAGGTAACAACAAAGGACGTTTCAGGCAAGAAAGTTATCAGAAATCCACATGGTGCTGGTAAAGCAGAGGTTGGACATTTTAAGAAGGCAAACACAACCCCTAAGCAGTTTGTAAGAGAGTTTAGAGTTGAGAACGCTTCAGAGTACGTTGCTGGTGAGAGCGTTATTAAGGCAGATATCTTCGCTGAGGGCGATAAGATTGATGTTACTGCTAAGTCAAAGGGTAAGGGATTTGCAAGTGCGATTAAGCGTCATGGCTTACACACAGGTCCAAAGACTCACGGTTCTAAATACCATCGTCATGCAGGTTCTAACGGAGCTTGTTCTGACCCAGGTAAGGTATTCAAGGGTAAGAAGATGGCAGGACATATGGGTGCTTGCAGAGTTACCGTTCAGAACTTAGAGATCGTTAAAATAGATGCAGAGAATGACGTAATCTTGGTTAAGGGTTCTGTACCAGGACCTAAGAAGTCATTAGTTATGATTAAAGAAACCGTTAAGTGCGGTAAGTAATCTTTAGGAAGGAGGAATAACAATGGCAACAGTAGCTGTTTACAACATCGAAGGTAAAGAAGTTGACAAGTTAGAGTTAAATGATTCCGTATTCGGTGTAGAAATAAATGAGCATTTAGTTCACATGGCAGTTGTAGCTCAGTTGGCTAACAAGCGTCAGGGAACACAGAGCGCTAAGACACGTGCTGAAGTGCGTGGTGGCGGTAGAAAACCATGGAGACAGAAGGGAACAGGTCATGCAAGACAGGGTTCTACAAGATCTCCACAGTGGACAGGTGGTGGTGTTGTATTTGCACCAAAGCCAAGAGATTACTCTATGAAGTTGAACAAGAAAGAAAAGGCAAATGCTATGAAGTCTGTTTTAACTTCTAAAGTAAATGAAGAAAAGTTCATCGTATTAGATGAGTTAAAGTTAGATGAGATTAAGACAAAGAAGTTTGTAGAGGTAATGAACAATCTTGAGGTGGCTAAGGCGTTGGTTGTAACAAAGGATAACGATCAGAACTTAATTATGTCAGCAAAGAATGTTCCTACTGTTAAGACAGCTCTTACAAACACAATCAACGTATATGACATTCTTAAGTATGATACAGTAGTTATCACTAAGGATGCTGTAGCAGCAATCGAGGAGGTGTACGCATAATGGCAAATATTCAATATTATGACGTAATTCAGAAACCTATCATTACTGAGAAGTCTATGGACGCTATGGCTGAAAAGAAGTATACATTCCAGGTTCATCCAGAAGCTAACAAGACTATGATTAAGGAAGCTGTTGAGAAAATGTTCGAAGGAACAAAGGTTGCAAAGGTAAACACAATGAATCTTGATGGTAAGACAAAGAGACGTGGAATGGTTTACGGAAAGACAGCTAAGTCTAAAAAAGCAATCGTTCAGTTAACAGCAGACAGCAAAGATATTGAGATCTTTGAAGGATTATAAGATATAAGATTCATACGCATGCAAGCGTGATAATAAATGCAATTTGAAAGGAGAAAGAAAATGGGAATTAAGACATATAACCCATATACACCTTCCAGAAGAAATATGACTGGTATGGATTTCGATGTTATCACAAAGACAACACCTGAGAAATCTCTTGTAACTTCATTAAAGAAGACAGCTGGTCGTAATAATCAGGGAAAGATTACAGTAAGACATCACGGTGGTGGTGAGAGAAGAAAATATAGAATTATCGATTTCAAGAGAAGAAAAGACGATATTCCTGCAACAGTAGTTTCAATTGAGTACGATCCAAACAGAACAGCTAACATCGCATTAATCAGCTATGCTGATGGTGAGAAGGCTTACATCTTAGCTCCTGTAGGATTAAAAGTAGGCGACAAGCTTATGAATGGCGCAAACGCAGAAATCAAGGTTGGTAACTGCTTGCCATTAGAGAATATTCCGGTTGGTACAGAAGTACACAACGTTGAGTTATATCCTGGTAAGGGTGGTCAGTTGGTTCGTTCCGCTGGTAACTCTGCTCAGCTTATGGCTAAGGAAGGAAAGTATGCAACCCTTCGTTTACCTTCAGGCGAAATGAGAATGGTTCCAATCATTGCTCGTGCAACAATCGGCCAGGTTGGTAATATTGAGCACGGTCTTGTTAAGGTTGGTAAGGCTGGACGTAAGCGTCATATGGGTATCAGACCTACAGTTCGTGGTTCTGTTATGAACCCTAACGACCATCCACACGGTGGTGGTGAAGGTAGAACAAGTATCGGTAGACCAGCTCCTTGTACACCATGGGGCAAGCCAGCACTTGGACTTAAGACACGTAAGAAGAATAAGCAGTCAAATAAGATGATCGTTAGAACCAGAGATGGTAAGAGCGTTAAATAATATAAGGAGGTTTGACCTATGGCACGTTCACTTAAAAAAGGACCATTTGCAGATGAACATTTGCTTAAGAAAGTCGATGCTATGAATGCTAGCAACGATAAGCAGGTTATTAAGACCTGGTCTCGTCGTTCTACAATTTTTCCTAGCTTCGTAGGACATACAATCGCAGTTTATGACGGTAGAAGACATGTACCTGTATATGTTACAGAAGATATGGTAGGACACAAGCTCGGAGAGTTCGTTGCTACTAGAACATACAAGGGTCATGGCAAGGACGAAAAGAAGTCAAGAGTTAGATAATAAGATTTGATTTGAAAGGAGGGTTCATCCATGGCAAAAGGACATAGATCCCAGATTAAAAGACAAAGAAATATGAATAATAAGGAAACTAGACCATCGGCTAAGGTTTCTTACGCTAGAGTTTCTGTAACAAAAGCATGTTTCGTTTTGGATGCCATCAGAGGTAAGGATGTACAGACAGCACTTGCTATCTTAGCTTATAATCCAAGATATGCTTCAAGTGTAATAGAGAAGTTGTTAAAGTCAGCTATCGCTAATGCTGAGAACAATAATGGTATGAAGATGGAAAACCTTTATATTGCAGAGTGTTATGCAAATAAGGGACCAACAATGAAGAGAATTCAACCAAGAGCACAGGGTAGAGCTTATAGAATCGAGAAGAGAACAAGCCACATCACTATCGTGCTTGATGAAAGATAAGGAGGCAAATAATGGGACAGAAAGTTAATCCTCATGGTTTAAGAGTCGGTGTCATCAAGGATTGGGATTCTAGATGGTATGCTGATACAAAGGATGGCGAGTTCGCAAGCAATTTATCTGAAGATAATAAGATTCGTACATTCCTTAAGAAGAGACTTTACAATGCTCAGGTTTCTAAGATTGAAATCGAGAGAGCATCAGATAGACTTAAAGTTATCGTTTACACAGCTAAACCAGGTGTTGTAATTGGTAAGGGTGGTGCTGAAATTGAGGCACTTAAGAAAGAAGTAGCTAAGTTAACAGATAAGAAGTTAATGGTAGATGTTAAGGAAGTTAAGAAGCCGGATGCTGACGCACAGTTGGTGGCTGAGAATATCGCTGCTCAGTTAGAGAATCGTATTGGTTTCCGTCGTGCTATGAAGTCTTGTATGGGTAGAACAATGAAGACTGGCGCTTTGGGAATTAAGACAGCAGTTTCTGGACGTTTAGGTGGTGCTGATATGGCTCGTACAGAGTTCTACAGCGAGGGAACAATTCCTCTTCAGACACTTCGTGCAGATATTGACTATGGTTTTGCTGAGGCTGACACAACTTACGGTAAAGTTGGTGTTAAGACTTGGATTTATCATGGTGAAGTACTTCCAACTAAGAATAATAAGGAAGGGAGCGATCAATAATGTTAATGCCAAAAAGAACAAAGTATAGAAAGCAGTTCAGAGGATCTATGGCTGGTAAGGCTACTAGAGGTAACAAGATTAGCCATGGTGAATATGGTATTGTTGCAATGGAGCCAGGTTGGATTAAGTCTAACCAGATCGAGGCAGCCCGTATCGCAATGACTCGTTATGTAAAACGTACTGGTAAAGTTTGGATTAAAATTTTCCCAGATAAGTCATATACATCTAAGCCTATCGGAGTTCGTATGGGTAAAGGTAAAGGTAACGTAGAAGGATGGGTAGCTGTAGTTAAGCCAGGACGTGTTATGTTCGAGCTTGCAGGTGTACCTGAAGAGACAGCAAGAGAGGCTTTGAGACTTGCTACTCACAAGTTGCCAGTTAAGTGTAAGATTGTATCCCGTGCAGATTTAGAAGGAGGTGCAGGCAGTGAAAACTAAAGAATTTCGTGCAGATTTAAGATCTAAGAATGTTGAAGAGTTAAACGCAGAGTTAGTAGCTGCTAAGAAGGAATTATTCAACTTGAGATTCCAGAATGCAACTAACCAGTTAGAGAATACAAGCAGAATTAAAGAGGTAAGAAGAAATATCGCTAGAATTCAGTCAGTGATGACAGAGAAGGCTAACGCTTAGTTATCTTGGAAGGAGGAATTATTGTGGAAAGAAATCTAAGAAAAACACGTGTAGGTATTGTAACAAGTGATAAGATGGATAAAACAATTGTTGTTTCAATCATAGATAACGTTAAGCACCCTCTTTATGGTAAGATTGTAAAGAGAACTTATAAGTTAAAGGCACATGATGAGAACAATGAATGTCGCATCGGAGATAGAGTTAAAGTAATGGAAACAAGACCTTTGTCTAAGGATAAGAGATGGAGACTTGTTGAAATCGTAGAGAAAGCTAAATAATTAAGGAGGCAAATACAATGGTACAACAGGAAACAAGACTTAAAGTTGCTGACAATACCGGAGCGAAAGAATTACTTTGCATCAGAGTATTAGGCGGTTCAACTAGAAGATATGCTAATATCGGTGATATCATCGTTGCCTCTGTTAAAGATGCAACACCAGGCGGTGTTGTAAAGAAGGGTGACGTTGTTAAGGCTGTAGTAGTTCGTACAAAGAAGGGTGCTCGTCGTAAAGATGGTTCTTATATCAAGTTTGATGAGAACGCTGCTGTTATCATCAAGGATGATATGAATCCAAGAGGAACACGTATTTTCGGACCTGTAGCTAGAGAGCTTAGAGATAAGAAATTCATGAAGATCGTTTCATTAGCACCAGAAGTTTTATAAGGAGGTGTCAAGATGGCAACTAGTAAGATTAAAAAAGATGATTTAGTCAAAGTTATCACTGGTAAGGACAAAGGCAAAGAAGGCAAAGTTTTATCAGTAGATACTAAGAATAATAAAGTATTAGTTGAGGGAGTCAACATGGTTTCTAAGCACTCTAAACCAAGTATGGCAAACCAACAGGGTGGTATTATTGAGAAAGAAGCACCTATCGATATTTCTAACGTTATGTATGTTCACAAAGGAAAGCCAGTAAGAGTTGGTTTCCAGGGCGAAAAGAAAGACAAAGTTCGTGTGGCTAAAGTGAACGGTAAGTTAGAGAAGATTGACTAATTTGAGGAAGGAGGCCACAGAAGTTGAGTAGATTAAAAGAACAGTACAATGGCGAAATTAAAGACGCTATGACTAAGAAATTTGGTTACAAAAACGTTATGGAGATTCCAAAGCTTGAGAAAATCGTTATCAACATGGGTGTTGGTGAGGCTAAGGAAAACCACAAACTTTTAGATACAGCAATTCAGGATTTAGAGATTATTACTGGTCAGAAGGCAGTTGTTACTCGCGCTAAGAAGTCAATTGCGAACTTCAAGTTAAGAGAGGGTATGCCAATCGGATGTAAGGTTACTTTAAGAGGAGAGAGAATGTACGAGTTTGCAGATCGTTTGATCAATCTTGCATTACCACGTGTTCGTGACTTTAGAGGTATCAATCCTAACGCATTTGATGGTAGAGGTAACTACGCTTTAGGTATTAAAGAGCAGTTAATTTTCCCTGAAATCGAGTATGACAAGGTAGATAAAGTTAGAGGTATGGACATTATTTTCGTTACTACCGCTAAGACAGACGAGGAAGCTCGCGAGTTATTAACTTTATTCGGTATGCCATTTAAGAAATAATAGGAGGAAGAGATTCATGGCTAAAAAGGCAATGGTTGTTAAACAACAGCGCAAACAGAAATTCTCTACAAGAGAATATACACGTTGTAACGTTTGTGGTCGTCCACATTCAGTGTTAAGAAAATACGGAATCTGCAGAATCTGCTTCCGTGAGTTAGCATACAAGGGTGAAATCCCAGGCGTTAAGAAAGCAAGCTGGTAATTTTTTGAAGGAGGTAAATGACAATGACAGATCCAATCGCAGATATGCTTACTAGAATTCGCAATGCGAATACTGCTAAACATGATACAGTTGATGTTCCTGCTTCAAAGATGAAGGAAGCAATTGCTAACATTCTTTTAGAAGAGGGTTATATCAAGGCTGTTGATATAGTTGAAGAAGGTAAATTTAAAACAATCCATATCACATTAAAGTATGGTAAGGATAAGAATGAGAAGATTATTTCTGGTATTAAGAGAATCTCTAAGCCAGGTCTTCGTGTTTATGCTGGCAAGGATGAGCTTCCTAAGGTATTAGGTGGTTTAGGTATTGCTATCATCTCTACAAACAAAGGTGTGTTAACTGACAAGCAGGCTCGTGAAGCTCAGGTTGGTGGCGAAGTATTAGCATTTGTTTGGTAGGAACAAAGAATTATTATAATAGAGAAATTATTAATCAATCCGTAAGGGTTATTGAATTAAGGAGGTAACGGCATGTCACGTATCGGAAGAATGCCTATCGCTGTACCGGCAGGAGTTAATGTTGATATAGCAGAAAATAATCAAGTGACTGTAAAAGGACCAAAGGGTACACTTACAAGAGTATTGCCTGAGGAAATGGACATTAAGCTTGAAGGTGATCAGATTATTGTAACAAGACCTAATGATTTAAAGAGAATGAAGTCTTTACATGGTCTTACAAGAACATTAATTAACAACATGGTTGTAGGTGTAACAGAAGGTTATACAAAGAAGTTAGAAGTAAATGGTGTTGGTTACAGAGCTGCTAAACAGGGTAAGAAGTTAACACTTAGCTTAGGTTATTCTCACCCAGTTGAGATGGAAGATCCGGAAGGAATCGAGTCTGTAGTAGAAGGTAACGTAATTACTGTTTCAGGTATTGATAAAGAAAAAGTTGGCCAATATGCTGCTGAAATCAGAGAAAAGAGACAGCCTGAACCATATAAGGGTAAAGGTATCAAGTATGCTGATGAAGTTATCAGACGTAAAGTTGGTAAGACTGGTAAGAAATAATTAAAGGAGTGAGATAGCATGATTAATAAAGAGTCAAGAAGTAAGATTCGTGCAAAGAAGCACTTAAGAATCCGCAACCGCTTTAGTGGAACTGCTGAGAGACCACGTTTAGCTGTATTCAGAAGTAATAATCATATGTACGCTCAAATTATTGATGATACAGTTGGTAATACTTTAGTGTCTGCTTCAACAGTTCAGAAAGAAGTTAAGGCAGAATTAGAGAAGACAAATGATGTTGCTGCTGCAGCTTACTTAGGTAAGGTTATTGCAAAGAAAGCATTGGATAAGGGAATCACAACAGTTGTCTTTGATAGAGGCGGATTTATATATCAGGGTAAAGTTAAAGCATTAGCAGATGCAGCAAGAGAAGCTGGTCTCGAATTCTAATAAGGAGGAAAACAATTTATGAAGCATACAATTATTGATGCTAGTCAGTTAGAATTAGAAGAAAAAGTTGTTGTCATCAAACGTGTAACCAAGGTTGTTAAAGGTGGACGTAATATGAGATTTGCTGCTCTTGTAGTTGTAGGTGACAAAAATGGTCATGTAGGCGCTGGAACAGGTAAGGCTGCCGAAGTACCAGAGGCAATTCGTAAAGGTAAAGAAGATGCAATCAAGAACATGGTAAATGTTCCAATTAATGAAATTGGAAGTATTCCACATGACTGGACAGGAAAGTTCGGAAGCGCATCTGTTCTTTTAAAGGCATCTCCAGAAGGTACTGGTATCATCGCTGGTGGTCCGGCACGTTCCGTACTTGAGTTGGCTGGATACAAGAATATCCGTACTAAGTCTTTAGGTTCAAACAATAAGCAGAACGTAGTTTTAGCTACAATCAATGGACTTACAAGCTTAAAGACTCCTGAAGAAGTTGCAAAGCTTCGCGGAAAATCTGTTGAAGAGATTCTAGGTTAAGGAGGATTCAAAAATGGCAGATAAGGTAAGAGTTACTTTGGTAAAGTCTCCAATCGGAGCAGTTCCAAAGCATAAAAAGACATTAGAAGCATTAGGTCTTAGAAAGTTAAATAAGACAGTAGAGCTTCCTAACAATGCTGCAACTCAGGGAATGGTATTCCAGGTTAAGCATTTAGTAAAGGTAGAAGAGATTTAATCAATATTTGAGATAAGGAGGTGCACGTTAATGAATTTATCTACATTAAAGCCAGCAAATGGTTCTAAGCAGAGCGATAATTTCAGAAAAGGTCGTGGCCATGGTTCAGGAAATGGTAAGACTGCAGGTAAGGGTCATAAGGGACAGAAAGCTCGTTCAGGAGCTACTAGACCTGGTTTCGAAGGTGGTCAGATGCCATTATATAGAAGACTTCCAAAGAGAGGATTTACATGTCCTAGCTCAAAGGAAATCATTGCTATCAACGTAGCTGCTCTTAATGCATTCGAAGATGGTGCAGAGGTAACTGTTGATTCTTTGATGGCTGCAGGTATTGTTAGCAATCCTAAGGATGGAGTTAAGATTTTAGGTAATGGCGAGTTGACAAAGAAGCTTACTGTTAAGGCTAACGCTTTCAGTGCTTCTGCTGTAGAGAAAATCGAGGCTCTTGGTGGAAAAGCAGAGGTGATGTAATATGTTCAAAACCTTAGTTAATGCATTCAAGATTGAACAACTAAGAAAGAGAATATTTTACACATTATGGATTGTGATTATTGTACGCTTGGGAAGTCAATTACCAATTCCTGGTATTGATGTTTCCCAGGTGAAAGCTTTCTTGGAGAGTGTAGTGGGTGATTCGTTTAGCTTTATTGATTCATTTACTGGTGGTTCGTTTTTGTCGATGTCAGTGTTTGCGTTGAGTGTAACACCATACATTACAGCTTCAATCATTATGCAGCTTTTGACAATTGCAATTCCGGCTTTGGAGGAATTGCAACATGATGGTGAAGATGGTAAGAAGAAAATGCAAAAGATTACACGTTATGTATCTGTATTTCTTGCTATTATCGAAAGTGCAGGTTTGGCGATTGGCTTCCACAGACAGGGAGCACTTGGTGAGTCTAACGCATTTACCATTTTAACAATTATTGCTACATTGACAGCAGGTAGCTGTATTATTATGTGGCTTGGTGAGAGAATTTCTGATAAGGGAATTGGTAGTGGTATTTCCATTATTTTGTTAGTAAACATTGTATCTAAGATGCCGGCTGACTTTGCAAACCTTTATGAAATGTTTATAAAGAACAAAGATATGGTGCAGGCAATTGTTGCGGCAGTTATAATTGTTGCAGTGGTAATTATTACTACAATTCTTGTTATTATTTTGCAGGATGCAGAGAGAAGAATTCCGGTTCAGTATTCTAAGAAGGTTCAAGGAAGAAAGATGACTGGTGGACAGTCAAGCTATATTCCTTTGAAGGTGAATACTTCAGGTGTTATTCCTGTTATCTTTGCTTCTTCACTTATGTCTGTTCCTTCAATTTTGATTAACTTGTTTAATGTAACACCAGGAACAACATGGCAGAAGATTTTACAGGGTATGAATCAAGGATATTGGTTTAACCCAGAATATCCATGGGCTTCCATCGGACTTATTGTATACATTGCTTTGAATGTTATCTTTGCTTATTTCTATACTTCTGTTACATTTAATCCAATGGAAGTAGCAAATAACATGAAGAAGAATGGTGGATTTATTCCGGGTATTCGTCCAGGAAAGCCTACTCAGGATTACTTAAATAAGATTCTTAACTACATTGTATTAATTGGTGTAACCGGATTGATAATCATTGCACTTATTCCAATTTTCTTTAGTGGAATGTTTAAGGCAGATGTATCCTTTGGTGGAACATCGTTGATTATTATCGTAGGTGTAATTCTTGAGACAATGAAGCAGATGGAATCTCAGATGTTAGTTCGTAACTACTCTGGATTTTTGAATGATTAACACGCAAGTGTATAAAACCGTAGGGAATAGATTTCTATTCTCTGCGGTTTCAGTGGTTAAAAAGAAGATTAAGAGGAGGAAGCAATTATGAAGATTATTATGTTAGGCGCTCCGGGAGCAGGAAAAGGTACTCAGGCAAAGATGATTGCTGCTAAGTATGGTATTCCACACATTTCCACAGGAGATATTTTCCGTGCAAATATTAAAAACGGTACAGAACTTGGTGCAAAGGCAAAAGAATATATGGATAAAGGATTACTTGTTCCGGATGAATTAGTAGTTGACCTTGTTATTGATCGTTTTAAAGAGGCTGATTGTGAGAAGGGTTATGTATTAGATGGTTTCCCAAGAACAATTCCTCAGGCAGAAGCATTAGATAAGGCTTTAACAGCAATTGGAGAAAATGTTGATTATGCAATTAATGTGGAAGTTCCAGATGAAAACATTGTGAACAGAATGGGTGGAAGACGTGCATGTGTAGGCTGTGGAGCAACATATCATATCGTATACAGCCCAACTAAAGAAGAAGGCAAATGTGATACTTGTGGTGGCGAGTTAATTATCCGTGAGGATGATAAGCCGGAGACAGTACAGAATAGACTTTCTGTATATCATGAGCAGACACAGCCTTTAATTGATTATTATACAAACAAAGGTATTATTGCCGAAGTGGATGGAACTGTTGACATGAATGATGTATTCAATGCAATTGTTAACATTTTAGGTGAATAAAAATGGCGATTTCTTATAAATCAAAAGCAGAAATTGAACTCATGCGTGAGGCGGGAAGAATTCTCGCCATCACACATGATGAACTGGCAAAAAGAGTTAAACCAGGGATGACAACATTAGAAGTAGATCGTATAGGTGAAGAAATTATTAGAAGCTATGGATGTATCCCTTCTTTTCTTAATTATAATGGATATCCTGCATCAATTTGCGTATCGATTAACGAAGAAGTTGTTCACGGGATTCCAAATAAGAACAGAATTATTCAGGAAGACGATATTGTGAGCTTGGATGCCGGTGTTATCTATAAGGGATATCACTCTGACGCTGCGAGAACATTGATTATGCCGGCAGCATCAGACGAGGTAAGAAAGTTAGTTGAAGTTACAAAACAGTCATTTTTTGAAGGGATTAAGCAAGCGGTTCCAGGTAATCATGTCATTGATATTGCAAGAGCAATTCAGGAATATGTGGAATCATTTGGGTATTCTGTGGTAAGAGATTTGATTGGTCATGGAGTTGGTTCAAAACTTCATGAAGACCCGGAAGTTCCGAATTTTGTAGGAAAGAGACGTGGTGCAAAACTTCGTCCGGGTATGACAATCGCAGTAGAACCAATGATTAATCTAGGTGAGTATGATGTATATTGGGAAGATGATGATTGGACAGTTGTCACAGAGGATGGAATGCCATCAGCCCATTATGAAAATACAATATTGATTACAGAGGGAGAACCGGAAATTCTTTCACAGGCTCCCGGCATAGCATTGTAATATTAGGATAGAAGAAAACAGTGCAAGCTACAAAGAGTCTAAGTAAATGAGAATAGGAGGATTAATATATGTCTAAAGCAGATGTTATTGAAATTGAAGGAACAGTAATTGAGAAGTTGCCAAATGCAATGTTTAAAGTAGAATTGGAAAATGGTCACGAAGTATTAGCTCATATCAGTGGAAAATTGAGAATGAACTATATTAAAATATTACCAGGTGACAAGGTTACATTGGAATTATCTCCATATGATTTAACAAAAGGAAGAATTAAATGGAGAGAAAAATAAACAACAGACAAAATTTTCTACAAATATAGAAAATTTTGCTTGCATTAAGAAAGTAACGGTGTTAGAATATTATTTCGTAGCGGACTTTTTACAGAAAAAAGTTAGTGACCGTTTTGAAAGGAGAGTTTTTAATGAAGGTTAGAGCATCAGTAAAACCAATTTGCGATAAGTGCAAAATCATTAAAAGAAAAGGTAGTATCAGAGTAATCTGTGAGAACCCTAAGCACAAACAGAGACAAGGTTAGATGATAGCCCATCTTTAGTCCTTGCGAAGTTTAAAACTAAAGTAACACTGTATTCCCAGTGTGAAGTTCCTTCTATATAATCATTATTAAGTATAGAAGATGATTTTGAAAGCGGCTGTAGTGTAGGTTGTCATTAGCCTACGCAACATATTAATAGAATGGAATGAAAGCGTATGCATTTCACCCGTGTGGATGAATCCATACGGATACGTGAGTATGTCCGAACATTTAAGAAAAAGAATTTTTTTATGGAGGTGCACAGTCACAATGGCTCGTATTTCAGGTGTAGATTTACCAAGAGAAAAACGTGTTGAGATCGGTCTTACTTATATTTATGGTATTGGACTTCCATCATCTCAGCGTATTTTGAAAGAAGCAAATGTTGACCCTAATACTCGTGTTCGCGATTTAACAGATGATGAGGTTAAGAGACTTAGCGAAGTTATCAACGAGACACAGTTAGTAGAAGGTGATTTACGTAGAGAGATCGCTTTGAATATTAAGCGTTTACAGGAAATTGGATGTTATCGTGGAATCCGTCATAGAAAGGGATTGCCAGTTCGTGGTCAGAAGACTAAGACAAATGCAAGAACTCGTAAGGGTCCAAAGAGAACAGTAGCAAACAAGAAGAAATAATAGATAAATTGATAATTGTTTATATAACAGGAGGTTTAGTTTAATGGCTAAAGTTACAAAAAAAGTGACTAAGAAGCGTGTTAAGAAGAACGTTGAACACGGACAGGCACACATTCAGTCATCTTTTAATAATACAATTGTTACATTAACCGATAATGAAGGTAATGCTCTTTCATGGGCAAGTGCTGGCGAGTTGGGATTTAAGGGCTCTAAGAAGTCTACTCCTTATGCAGCTCAGATGGCAGCTGAAACAGCAACTAAGGCAGCTCTTATTCACGGTTTAAAGAAGGTTGACGTTATGGTTAAGGGACCAGGTTCAGGTCGTGAAGCAGCTATTCGTGCACTTCAGGCAGCAGGACTTGAGGTACTTAGTATTCGTGACGTAACACCAGTTCCACATAATGGTTGTCGTCCACCAAAACGTAGAAGAGTGTAATAGGAGGTACAGATAGATGGCAGTAGATAGAACCCCAGTTCTTAAGAGATGCAGATCTTTAGGCATGGAGCCAATGTATCTCGGAATTGATAAGAAATCAAATAGAAAATTAACTAGAGCAAATAGAAAGATGAGCGAGTATGGTTTACAGCTTCGTGAAAAGCAGAAAGCTAAGTTCATCTATGGCGTATTAGAGAAACCTTTCCGTAATCTTTATGCAACAGCTGAGAGAATGAAAGGTTTGACTGGTCCAAACTTAATGGTTTTATTGGAGTGCAGATTAGATAATGTTGTATTCCGTATGGGCTTTGCTAGAACACGTAGAGAAGCTAGACAGATTGTTGACCACAAGCATGTATTAGTTAATGGCAAGTGTGTTAACATCCCTTCATACAGAATTAAAGCTGGCGATAAGATTGAAATCAGAGAGAAGAGCAAGTCTCTTCAGAGATATAAGGATATTTTAGAAGTGACAGGTGGAAGATTAGTTCCAGCTTGGTTAGAGGCAGATCAGGAGAACCTTTGTGGTACTGTTACTGAGTTACCTTTAAGAGAGCAGATTGATGTTCCTGTAAACGAGACACTTATCGTCGAGTTATATTCTAAGTAAGAAGCATATCTATTTAGAATTGCACATGTTTTTGAAGTGGCTTATGCAAGCTTGCTTGTGAATAAGCTTACTTTGAAAAATGTGTGTGGGATTTATAGGACTGTGTATGCTTTTATAAGGCAAATATACAGTTGAGATATGCGTTTCAGTAAAAAGGGAGGTTCGTAACGTGTTTGAATTTGAAAAACCAAGAATTGAAATCGCTGAGATTTCAGAAGACAACAGATACGGTAGATTTGTAGTAGAACCTTTAGAGAGAGGCTATGGTACAACACTTGGTAACTCTTTAAGAAGAATCATGTTATCATCATTACCAGGTTCAGCCGTAAGCTATGTAAAAATCAAAGGTGTTTTACATGAGTTTAGTTCTATACCAGGTGTAAAAGAAGATGTGACTGAAATTATCATGAACATCAAGGAATTGGCTATTAAGAATAACAGCAGTTCCAATGAGCCAAAGCAAGCTTATATTGAGTATGTTGGTGAAGGTGTAGTTACTGCAGCTGATATTCATGTGGATAGTGACATTGAAATTTTGAATCCGGATTTGGTAATTGCTACATTAAGTGGTTCTGAAGCTAGATTCGATATGGAGCTTACTATCACAAAGGGTAGAGGTTATGTAGGTTCTGATAAGAACAAGAAAGAGGATGCTTCAATTGATGTGATTGCAGTTGACTCTATTTATACACCAGTTGAGCGTGTGAATCTTACAGTAGAGAATACTCGTGTTGGTCAGATTACAGATTACGATAAGCTTACATTGGATGTATATACCAATGGTACATTAGCTCCAGATGAGGCAGTAAGCTTGGCAGCTAAGGTGTTGAGCGAGCATTTAAGCTTGTTCATTGATCTATCAGAAAATGCAAAATCTGCAGAAGTTATGGTAGAGAAAGAGGATAATGAAAAAGAGAAAGTATTGGAAATGAACATTGATGAATTAGAGTTATCCGTTCGTTCATTTAACTGTTTGAAGAGAGCAGGAATCAATACAGTAGAAGAATTAACAAGCAAGACTCCAGAGGATATGATGAAGGTTCGTAACTTGGGACGTAAGTCTTTAGAGGAAGTACTTAACAAGTTGAAAGAATTAGGTTTGTCATTGGACAATGGAGAAGACAATTAAGTAGGAAAGAACATAACTATGAAGGAACTGAATAGTTGTGTACACTTAAGCCGAAGGATTAGTAAGCAAAGTGAAGGAGGAAATACATCATGGCAATGTATAGAAAGCTTGGAAAGAAGCAGGCAGCTAGAAAGGCGTTACTTCGCAATCAGGTAACACAGTTATTATACAATGGAAAGATTAAGACAACAGAAGCAAGAGCAAAGGAAATTCGCAAGATTGCTGAGCACTTAATCACAATGGCAGTTAAAGAGAAAGATAACTTTGATGAGGTTACTGTAACTGCTAAGGTTGCAAAGAAAGACAAAGATGGTAAGAGAATCAAAGAAGTTGTAGATGGTAAGAAAGTTACTGTTTATGATGAGGTTGAGAAGACTGTTAAGAAAGATCAGCCATCTAAGTTACATGCAAGAAGACAGATGTTAAAGGTTCTTTATCCTGTAGTTGAGGTTCCAACTGAGGCTGCTGGTAAGAAGAGAGATACTAAGAAAGTTGATTTAACAGAGAAGTTATTCAACGAGTATGGTCCTAAGTATGCAGGCCGTAATGGTGGTTACACAAGAATCGTTAAGATTGGACCACGTAAGGGTGACGCAGCTATGGAAGTTATCATCGAGTTAGTATAAGACATAATATATTTAGTAGGGGACTGTATTACAGTCCCCTCTTTACGTAAGGAAGTAAAATGGAGGATAGTCTTGAAGAAACTAATAGACATCAAAAATCTTACATTTGAATATTTTCGCAGAGATTCGGAAGGCAATTTGGAAGAAATGATAGAAGCATTAAAAGATGTTTCTGTTGATGTGAAACCGGGTGAATTTGTAGCAATTGTTGGACGAAATGGTTCAGGAAAATCTACTCTTGCAAAGCATATCAATGCATTGCTGGTACCAAGCGAGGGTGAAATTATTGTAGACGGATTAGATACAGCTGAGGAGGAAGAACGTCTGTCGATTCGTAAAACAGCAGGAATGGTGTTTCAAAACCCGGATAATCAGATTGTAGGAAATTTGGTGGAAGAGGATGTGGCATTTGGACCAGAGAATTTAGGGGTTTCGACAGCAGAAATTTGGAACCGAGTGGAAGAATCGTTAGAAACTGTGGAAATGAAACAATATAGAAGTGTTTCGCCTAATCATCTGTCGGGTGGACAGAAACAGCGTGTGGCGATTGCAGGAGTTCTTGCGATGGAGCCGAAGTGTATTATTTTTGATGAAGCAACATCTATGTTGGATTTACAGGGAAGAGATCAGATTATATTTGCAGCGAGACAGTTGCAAAAAGAAAACGGAATCACGATTTTGTTTATTACGCATCATATGGAAGAGGTGATATGGGCGGATCGTGTTTTTGTGATGGATAAAGGAGCTGTGGTGGCACAGGGAACACCAAAGCATATTTTTGAACAGAAAGATTTGCTGAAAAAATGTGGACTGGAGGTTCCTATATTGTACCAATATATCAATTTTTTGTTAGGTCAGGAAATTGTGACAAAGGATGAAGTCAGTGAGGTGTATGGCGAAGAGGATTTATCTGCGTTGTTATGTAATAAAATAAAGAAAGCCATTGAAAATTGTGCAATCGACGAAGATAAGAATCAAGATTTGTTGTATGCTGAGAATGAAGATGAAAAAAATGTGAAAGAGGTAAGGAAAGGAATCCTGCTGAATCACGTTGATTATATATATAACAAGGGATTTGCTAATGAGAGGATTGGCATTCGAGATGTAACATTGCAAATTAATAAAGGTGAATTTGTTGCCATAATTGGTGTAACCGGTTCGGGAAAATCAACTTTAATGCAAATGTTAAATGGATTATATTTTCCAACAAAAGGAAATGTGTATTTTGAGGGACGAGATATCACCGAAAAAGATTTTTCAATTAAACATTTACGGCAGAAGGTAGGTCTGGTATTTCAAAATCCGGAAAATCAGTTGTTTGCTGAAACGGTGGAAAAGGATGTATGTTTTGGACCGGAGAATATGGATATATCTAAAGTAGAGGCACAAAAAAGGGCCTATGAAGCAATTCGATTAGTTGGATTGCCAGATACTATCTATGATCTTTCCCCGTTGCAATTGTCAGGTGGGCAAAAACGCCGTGTAGCCATAGCTGGAGTATTAGCTATGCAGCCGGATTATCTTGTGTTGGATGAGCCTACAGCGGGTTTGGATCCGGATGCGGCAAAAGAACTACTGGATTTGCTAAAACAACTTCAAGTAGAAACCGCAATTACAGTTATTATGGTTTCTCACAATTTGGAAGAGGTGGCGGAATATGCAGACCGTGTTGTTGTGCTAAAAGAAGGAAGAAAGATGTTAGATGGCAGGACAGGAGATGTTTTGCAAAGAGTAGGTATATTAGAACAGGCAGGTCTGTTGGTGCCGATTGGTATGAAAATGATGTACAAATTGCAAAAAGCAGGTATACCAATGGATATGCAAATTGCAAAACGAATGGATATATGCGCAGAGTTAATGAAGTTGAAAGAGTATATGTAATAAGTCTTAGTTAATTTAAGACAAAGGCAGTATTTATAGTCATTTTAAAGGATTGCATCAATGTAAATGTATAGACACTTATGAAAAATATGCAGTAATAGGTGATAACGATGAGAGATATAACAATTGGACAATTTTATAATGTAGACTCGCCAGTACACAGATTGGATCCAAGAGTAAAAATAATATTTGCAATGATTTTTGTGGTGTCGTTGTTTTTGGGGAAGAATCCATTTTTGTTTTTGATAGCATTTGCTGTGTTAGCAGTATATATTAAGATATCCAATGTTCCTTTAAAGTTTATTTTTAGAGGGATGAAAACACTAAGTTTGATTATATTGTTAAGTGGATTATTGAACCTGTTTACCGTCAAGGGTGTAAATGTTGTTTTTGAATGGGGAATGATTCGTATAACGGAAAACGGAATTCATGCGGCAATTTATACTACTTTGCGTCTTGGTTTTATGATTGTGGGTTCGAGTATGATGACATATACCACAACGCCTAATTCATTGACAGATGGATTAGAAAAAATGTTGGGATGGATGAAAAAGCTTGGAGTACCTGTTCACGAATTTGCGATGATTATGTCGATTGCATTGAGATTTGTGCCGGTTCTGGTAGAAGAACTTGATAAGATTATGAAAGCACAGATGGCTCGTGGTATTGATTTTAATGAAGGCAATTTGTTTGTTCGATTACGAAAACTAATTCCAATTTTAGTGCCACTGATTGTTTCTGCCATGAAGCGGAGTGAGGAATTAGCAATGGCGATGGATGCCAGATGTTATCATGGTGGAGAAGGCAGAACGAAAATGAAGCCGTTGGTTTATCAGCGCAGGGATTATATTGCATATGCTTTGATTTTTGTGTATCTGATAGGGATGGTTGTGCTTGCTGTTTCTTTTTGATAACATGGGAAATTCGTTTAGGAAGAACTTGCATATTATTAAAAATGTTTCGCATTTATGTCATGCGCATTTTGGTTAAATAGAAATCAGTAAGGTGACAGTATAGAGTTTCACCAAGTTATGTAGGGATAGATCAAATGAAAAATAAAGAAAAAGATAATAGAGTTATATGGAAAAAAACATCTGTGGTAACAATTGTTGCAATTCTTTGTTGTGCATTGTGGGGGAGTGCATTTCCTGCAATCAAGATGGGTTATGAATGGTTTGAAATACCATCAAGTGCATCTGCTACACAGATACTATTTGCAGGATGTCGCTTTACTTTAGCAGGAATATTAACCATAATAATTGGGAGTATTATGTCAAAAGCGCCATTGTTACCCCGAAAATCTTCTTGGAAAAAGATTGTAATTTTAAGTTTTTGTCAGACAAGCATTCATTATGTTTGTTTTTATATTGGATTAGCACATACAACGGGAGTCAAATCCTCCATTTTAAATGGTGTCAATGTGTTTGTTGCAATACTTATTTCTGCACTTGTATTTAGGCAGGAGAAACTGACTTGGGTTAAAATGTTGGGAAGTTTTCTAGGTTTTATCGGTATTGTTTTAGTAAACTTAAATGGAAGTGGATTGAATTTTGATTTCCAACTAAAAGGTGAGGGAATGATTCTATTGTCTACTTTCTGTTATGGAATGTCTTCTGCCCTGATTCGATTGTTTGGACAAAAGGAAAATTCGGTTATGTTGAGTGGATATCAGTTTGCCTTTGGTGGATTGGTTATGATTTTAACTGGAGTTTTATTGGGTGGCAAATTGGACGTATGGAAGGGAAAAGGAATTGCAATTTTAATTTATCTGGCATTTGTGTCTGCAATTGCGTATACCTTATGGGCGTTATTGCTTCGTTATAACGATGTCTCTAAGGTTACTATATTTGGCTTTTTTAATCCGGTGTTTGGAGCAATTTTATCAGCATTGTTTTTGAATGAATCGGGACAAAGCTTTGGAATGAAAGAGGTTGTGGCATTATTACTGATTTCGATTGGAATTTATATGGTTCAGAAAATGAGATGGAGTGGAACAGATGAAACGAATTAAACTAACAGTCGCATATGATGGAACAAATTACTGTGGATGGCAAATTCAAAAAAACGGAATAACAGTAGAAGAGGTGTTAAATAAAACACTGAGTAAGTTTTTTAAAGAGGATATTGTGGTAATTGGTGCCAGCAGAACAGACTCTGGCGTACATGCTATGGGAAATGTAGCTGTATTTGATGCAGATGTAACAATGCCACCGGATAAGATTAGCTATGCGATTAATAATCTTTTGCCGGATGACATTCGAATACAGAAGTCTGAAGAGGTTGCGCCGGATTTTCATCCAAGATATTGTGACACGAGAAAAACGTATGAATACCGAATCTATAATTCACAGTTTCCGGATCCAATGGTACGTTTGTATTCTCATTTTGTATATTATCATTTGGACGAGGAGAAAATGCAACAGGCAGCGAATTACCTGGTGGGAGAACATGATTTTAAGAGTTTTTGTACACCGAAGGATGAAGTGGAGAATACGGTAAGAACGATATATTATATTAATGTGATTCGTGAAGGGAATATGGTAAAGGTTCGTATTAACGGAAATGGTTTTTTGTATAACATGGTACGAATTATAGTTGGTTCTTTGTTAAAAGTTGGAATGGGAATGATTTCGCCGAAAGAGGTAAAGAATATTCTTGAGGCAAAAGATAGAACACGAGCAGGTCATAAGGCGGCTGCATGTGGTTTGACTTTGGTAGAGGTAGAGTATTTATAATTATTTAATGGAAATTTCACATAAGTTTGTTATTATTTCTCTTAAAAGTATTTATAGGCAAAAACAAATAAAATACAGATATGATTGTGTGGGTACTGAATAGTTACGAAATTCACAGTATTAAGAAGGGTAGGAATCATTATGAGATTGAGAAGAATAAGAATTATGAGCATTATTTTAGTGGTAAGCCTTTGTGTATCACTGTGGAGTCCGATTGGAAGCAGTGTTGTATTAGCAGAAGGTAGTACAACAGAAAATGAAGGAACAGGCAATTCGGGAACCCCGAACAATCCGGGTTCGGGAGATTTAGAGAATACAGATGGTTATAAGATGGTATTAGAGGATAGTGATGGAAATGCAATCACTTCATTAGAGAATCTTGATGCAGGTGAAATGTTGAATTTGGCCTCTCGCCTAAAAGTGGTTAAAACAGAAGGTCAGGAAAATACTGATGTGAGTAAAGAGGGTTCTTTTGAATATACATCTTCTGATGAAAATGTTGCAATTGTATCAGAGGAAGGTGTAATAACGGCAAAGGTGTTGAGCACAACACAGAGTGCAGATATCACTGTCACTTGGATTAAGAGTAAAAAGACGGAAAATGCGGGGAGTGCAGAGGAATCTGGAAATACTGAAACACCATCGCAAGAAGAAAACACGGATGCAACGCAAACAGTTATTACAATAACAGAGACATTTACTATTACGGTCAATGCTAGTTTGATTACGAAAGTAAAGTTACAAAAAGATGCAAAGACACTGATTATCGCTGAGTCTTATGATTTGTCACAAAATGTGGATGTTGATCCGGTCGAACTTAAGAAAGATGTTATCTATAAGTTTAAAGAGGGGGCAGATGAGGCAATTGTAAGCATAGATGAGTCGACAGGATTGGTAACTGCCTTGCAAGATGGAACAACCGAGATTGAGGTAATTGCTAAAAATGATCCGACAATTAAGGATACAATTATAATTACAGTAATTGATGTTCCGGTTTCATTACAACTTAATAAAACAGAACATTCTTTGAAGGCAACGGATACATTTCAGTTAGAAGCTACACTTATATATGCATCTGGTAAAGAGGAATTAATAACAAATGCACATGAATTAATATTTCAATCCCAAGATACGCAGGTTGTAACGGTAGATTCTAATGGATTGGTTACCGCATTGGTGCAATCTAGCTATCCGATGATGACGCAGGTGGATGTAACATATCAATTTTCATATGAATATGATGGTGAATCGAAAACGGCTTCACTTTCTCCGAGCTGTCAAATAACAGTTACTAAGATACCCGTAGAAGCGGTTGTGATAGAGAATGATATTGATAATATCACATTACAGATTAATGACCAGTACGCTTTGACGGCGCATGTAGAACCAGACAATGCGACGAATCAGGTGGTTAGTTTTAAAAGCTCTGATAAGGATGTTGCAAAGGTTAGTAGTTCGGGTGTAATCACGGCAACGGGAATAGGCGAAGCAGTAATTACGGCTTATACCAAGGACGATACCAGTATAAAGGATACATTTAAGGTTAAGGTGTTTCAAACAACCTTCAATATAGCAGAGCTTGGTGTAGATGGAACGGATACGAATAATGATGCATCAAAAATTAACACTATTTTGAAATATGCCACTTTAATAGATGAACCGATTACTGTGGTAATTCCGGATGGAACATATTATATAAGTAGTACCTTGAAGGTATGGACAGAAACTAATTTGGTATTGATGGATAATGCAGTAATTAAAAGAATGGAAAGTGCCGGAGATAAGCACATGCTAATAAATCGTACAGATCCGGATGCAACTGAAACGACTGGACAAACAGGTTATACCCAGTGTCGTGATATCACTATTACCGGTGGTACATGGGATGGCAATGCGACAGGGACAAGTTCTAAAAACGGAAATGTTATGTATTTTGGTCATGCGAAAAATATTGTCATTACAAATACGACAATTAAGAATGGTAGTGGAGTTCATTTACTTGAGTTTGCGGGAGTACAAAATGCGTTGGTTGAAAATGTAGATCTTTATGGTTATACAATGTGTCCGGTTGATGATGTGAAGGAAGCAGATAAGGAAGCAATTCAGTTGGATTATTGTTCGGAGTATAGTGCTCCGGCGATGAAACCGTATGATGGAACTGCCTGTGACACAATTACCATTCGTAACTGTAATATCCATGATTATATGGCAGGAATCGGAACTCATACAGAAAATGGTGACGCCGCGAAGAATATTCGTATTGAGAATAATACATTTAATAATATAAGCAATGCCTGTGTGAATTTACGTAAATTTAAAAATGTAACGATTGCCAACAATACGGCTAAGAATTGTACAACCTTTGTATACGCAAGTAATTCAAGCGGAACTATTGCCGGTAATAAGGTGACAAACGGAACCTCATATAAGCCGATGACTAATAGCGGTTTACGTGCGAAGAATGGAATCACCATTTCCAAGGGAAGCTCATTTACCGTAGAGAAGAATACCTTTGAAAAGGCAAAATCCAATGGTATCTGTGTATGGGAAGGCAGTACAGCCACCATTAAGAATAACAAAATCAAGAATAATAAGTTGTACGGAATTCGAACACAGGGTTCTACCATTACTTTGAAGAAGAACAGTTTTTCTAAGAACAAAAAAGGCTTATATGATACTTATAAGGATGCAAAGGTGAAGTCTTCGGATGATATTCGTGCATATTATATTGATATTAAAGCGAGCTACAAGTACAAAGGAAAAGCGGTTAAGCCAACGATTAAGATTAAGAACCTGAATAAGAAATATTATAAGGTAACTTATAAGAATAATAAAAAACCGGGAACGGCAACGGTTATTATCAAAGGTAAGGGTAAAGTAAAGCAAACTTTGAAAGTTAAGTTTAAGATTAAAAAATAAGAGTCGTTTTTTGGTTGCATTTTTGGAAAAAATGCGTTGACACATGGTTTTATTTATAATATAATACCTAATTGTGACGATAGGTGAAGACTGCGTTGATACCAATAGCCCCGGTGTCGCGAGTTTAGCAATCGCTTGTATTTTGGCACTTTCCACATTGGTCAAAAGAGCGATATAGAATCCGTCAGCAAGTACGTGGACTGAATGTGTTGTTTCGGACATTTTGACACTGAATAGAGAGCGTACATAAGACAGAAAATTATTTGGAATATTTTAAGGAGGAATACCATGAAGAGTTATATGGCAAGCCCATCAACAATCAACAGAGAGTGGTATGTAGTTGACGCTACAGGACATACATTAGGACGTTTAGCATCAGAAATCGCAAGTATCTTAAGAGGAAAGAACAAACCAACTTTCACTCCACACATTGATACAGGTGATTATGTAATCGTAGTAAATGCAGATAAGATTACTGTAACAGGTAAGAAGTTAGAGCAGAAGGTTTATCGCCATCATTCAGGATGGGTAGGTGGTATGAGAGAGACCACTTTGAAGGAAATGTTAGATAAGAAGCCAGAAGCTGTAATCGAGAAGGCAGTTAAGGGAATGCTTCCAAAGGGACCTTTGGGACGTGAGATGATTACAAAGCTTCATGTATATGCTGGTCCAGAACACAATCATCAGGCACAGCAGCCTAAAGAATTAGAGATTAAGTATTAATTAAGGAGGACAAAGCAGTGGCTAAGACAACAAAATTTTACGGAACTGGTAGAAGAAAAAGCAGTGTTGCTAGAGTATATTTGACACCTGGTACAGGTAAAGTTACTATCAATAAGAAAGACATGGATGATTATTTCGGATTAGACACATTGAAGTTAATCGTTAATCAGCCATTCGTTGCTACAGATAATGTGGGCAAGTTCGATGTACTTGTTAACGTTCGTGGTGGTGGATTTACTGGTCAGGCTGGTGCAATCCGTCATGGTATTTCAAGAGCATTATTAGAGGCTGATGCTGACAACCGTGCAGCATTGAAGAAGGCTGGTTTCCTTACTCGTGATTCACGTATGAAGGAAAGAAAGAAACCAGGTTTGAAGGCAGCTCGTCGTGCTCCACAGTTCTCAAAGAGATAATCTGCGGCAGGCGCAAGATTCGAGAAAAGCCCGGTTTTACAAGGGTTACAGAGGTTGTGGAAAGTTGTCAGATGTGCTGGATTTCAAACGGTATGCAACACATATGCAACAAGTATGCAACACGAATATCAATGATATGTATAGGACATTTTCAGAGAAATCTGGGAATGTCCTTTTTATTTCGTTTAAATCTTGTTAATCGCATTTACAAGCTCCATAACATCAAAGTGGGTATATACTTTTTCGGTTAAAGTCATTGCACCGGAGTGCCCCACAATCTTCTTGATAATCGTCTGATCGACACCGGCTTCTGCTAACATGGAGATACATGTATGTCTGCAGCAATGTGGTGTGCGGTCAATCTTAAGTTGCTCCATCAATGGATGGAAGTAGCTGTCATAATAATTTCGGTATTGGAAGTGTTTGCCATCCGGTGTATGGATAAGATACTCGCATTCCGGATTATCTTCAAACCAAGCTTTGTAGTAAGGTAAGACCTTGTCTGCGATAGGAACCTTTCGGATTCCATTCTCGGTTTTACTGCTAATTACATCAAAGTATTGCTCGTCCAGATGAACATTTTCTTTTTTTCAAATCCAAGAATTCTGAAATCCTTACTCCGTTATACAGCAGCATCAATATGATTTGATAATACTTATCGTCTTTCTGCTCCCATATCCGTTCGATTTCTTCCTTCTCGAATTTGTTTCGGTCATACTTATTCGGATTACGGTCCTTATACTGAACAACATCTACAAAGGTGGAATAATCCTTATTGCAAATATCATTCTTGATAGCAAAATCATAAAGCTGATTGAACAGTACCTTGATTTTCCTTAAGGTAGGATAATTCTTACCACAGGTATCAATGACTGTCTGTAAGTCCACAAGCTTTAAATCCTTGAACACTTTATGATATAGACTGCTACATGTCTTATAAGCGGCTGTGTAGCCTTTTACATTGGATTCTGATACGGTAGGGTACTTGCGTTTTGACCATTCCTCATATACATCATCAAAGGTCATTTTCGCAGCCTTCGTATCAAATGGATTTTTATTATAGTCTGCCAGCATCTGCAAGCCATCTGCTCTGGTGGGAGCATATCCTATAATGATAAAATCCTGAACTTGTTTATCCTTTTCTTTGTCGAAGTGCCAGCCGTTGGTCTTTCGCACCAGATAAGGAGGAAGTGTATGGAAGGAATATCATTTACAGCTCATGTGAGCAATAAGAAAAGTGCAATAACATCTAAGTCAAAGCTTGCAGGGGTGGCAAAGCACAACTTAAGAAAATACAAATCAGAAGAATATAGCGCTGATAATATTTTTCTGATATATGGAGCAGATAATTTTGTTCAGGATGTAAAAGCAGTTTATCATCAGGAATTTGATGAAGCATTAAAGGCCTACAATGAAAATCAAACCAGAGCAGATCGTAAGATTGAAGACTATTTTGAACATGTAGCTAATAAGGAACAGGATATGGCGGTGGAGATTATCATCCAAGTGGGGGATAGATCGTATTGGCAGGAGCATTGGGAAAATAAAGTTTTTATGAGGCAAATCTACAGAACGATTTTGGCAGAGTTGCAATATCAGCTTCCACAGTTTGTGGTAGCCAATGCAGTAGTTCATATGGATGAGGATAGTCCACATATGCATGTGGTAGGTGTTCCGGTAGGAACAGGCTACAAAAAGGGAATGTCCAAACGAAAAGTATTTACCAAAGATGTGCTTTCGATAGTTCTTCAGGACAAATTAAGGGCATTCGCCAATCAGAAAGCGGAAATTATTCTTGGAGAACAGATAAGAGAAAAGTCTAAAGGTCGTAATCATGATTTATCGGTTATGGAGTATAAGGTGTTAAAAGAGGAAATTCGTTATGACGAGTTGAAAGACCAGGCTGATGAAAAGAAACAGGAGAATGAGCAGTTGGAGCGTGAAAAGGCACAGCTGGTTCAGCAGTATGATACCTTATCCATGCGGGTAGCGGTTAAGCAAATGGATTATGAGGAAGCTGATGAACGAGTAAAAGAAGCTAATGAGCGAGCTGACAGAATCGAGGCTTATATTAAAACGCAAAGCGATGCTCTGGTGGATTTGGAGGAAAAGGCAAATAAACTGGAGAGAAAAGCAGAGATTGCAGAACAGGTATATGAAATGGCTTGTGGTTCTGGTGGTAATGAAGCCTTGAGAGAGAAAGTCATAGATGTTATGTATGAGAATGAGCAATTAAAAGCTGAAAATTCTAAACTTCGGGAAACGCTGAATAAGGCATACGATTTCATGAAACAGTTTGTGGTAGATGGAAGGAATCTGCTGGAAAGGTTTCTGGAGAGTATCGGACAAGTGGTTGAGAAGGTTAGAAAAGAATTTAAAAGATAAAATATCGCTAATAGCGATATTTTATCTTGACAAATGCCAAAAAGGTGTTATAATGAAATTGCTTTAACAAGAGGTATAGCCATCCGGTAGAAGTAGTGTGAGCAGAAATGCTCGGAAGGTAACACCTTAAATTATACCCGGGCCGTGTGTTCAGCGTGTCCTGTTCTGCCTTGTTAGGTAGTAGCGGTTAGCCGAACGCGGCATCGCCCGAAGCGTGTGGATGGAACACGCTTTAACAATAGATTAGTCTGAGATTTGAAAAAAGACCTTGATTCGAAAATCCTTTCTTGGATGGCATCTTTGGTAAACAAAGATGAGAAAGGAGGCAAAACAATGAGAGAGTTTTGCAGAAAAGTTAAAGTATTTTTCAAATCCGGTATTGAGTCGGTAATTGCATTCTGTAAGAAAAATAAGAAAACAATCATTAGATTGGTTGGTAAACTTGTTATCTACATTTGCAAAACTGTAATTGAGTTATTTTTAGATGACTTATCTTAATACCAACTAATCTATTTTTTTTATACATTTGTTTGAAAGGATAATGAAAATGGGAGAAGCATTAAGACTGTTAAGAATTTTTAATGGATACAAGTCTGCTGAGTTGGCTGATATGTTAGAAATATCTCAAAGCTATGTTTCTGAGTTGGAAAATAACAAAAAGCAACCAACAATAGAGGTTTTAGATAAGTATGCAAAAGTTTTTGGAATGAAAAAGTCAACGCTCTTCTTATTTGCAGAATCATTAGAGATAGAAAAAGAAAAGCAGGACCAAAAACAGCGTATGGCATATGCAGGCATGAAATTATTGAAAATATTAGAAAAAGTTGGTGGTCTTGAAAATGAGTAAAATGTATGCATTGGAACAAAGTCCCCTATATAGAATGCGTAATAAGAAAAAACTTGCAACTTTATTGAGAATATCAACCAATTATTTAATGCAGGAGCATGGTCAGGATTATTATAAGTTTTCGAGACCTAAACCTAATGGAGATGGAACAAGAAATTTTACTGTTCCATCAGATGAGCTGAAATATGCACAAAAAAAACTATGCAGATTATTAAGTCGGATCCAGACACCTGATTGGGTTATTTCTGGGAAGAAAAATCATAGTTATATCACTAATGCAGAGAAGCATATTGAAAATACGTTTGTAAAAACAATGGATATATCAAAGTTTTATGATTCGGCGGAACGTAAATATGTATATAGGATGTTTAAAGAAACATTTAAAATGGCAGAAGATATTGCATGGCTAATGACAGAATTAGTAATGTATGAAAATATGCTTCCGACAGGAAGCCCATCCAGTCAATTAATTGTATACTGGGCATATTGCGATATGTTTAATGAAATAAATCAGATCGCAAATGAGAGGGCTTGTATTTTTACATTATATGTAGATGATATGACATTTTCATCAAAAACACCAATAACAAAGGAGCTAAGACAAGAGGTCTGTAATCAACTGAAAAAATATGGTCTCATAGCTAAAAGTAAGAAGGATCATTATTATCAAGGTAATACAGTGAAAGTTATTACAGGTGTTGGTATAAATGATGGACAGAAAGTAGTATTAAATAATAAAAGAAAAAGAATTTTGGAACAGTTTGAGAAATGTAAAACAAGTAATAAGATTTATGATATTGAAAAACTTAACGGTATGCTGTGTGCTTTAAGACAGATTGAGCCGGAGATATTTCCAGAGATATATAATTATATTAAACACTACGATTCAGAATTGAAATTGATGGCTAGAAATAGATTTTTTAAGCATCGCAGAAAAAGAAGAAAGATTGAAAAACAACGGCAATATATAAATCAAAATAATATTTGAAGGTGTGTGTATGTTAGATAGAATAATTGAAAAGACAAGTGAATACATAGATTCAATGCCAAAGAAAGAGCGTAAAAAGTATGGACAATTTTTTACAAGTATTGAAACAGCACGATATATGGCAGATTTATTTGTAATTCCAGAAAAAGAGAAGATTAGTATATTGGATGCTGGAGCTGGTTCCGGAATTTTGACATGTGCACTAGTAGAAAGATTAAATACGATTGAAGGAATTAAAGAAATTGATATAACATGTTATGAAACGGATATAAATGTGCTTCCATTATTACAGGAGAATTTAGCATATATCCAAAATGAATCAGAAAAAGCAATATCTGTTCAAATAGTGCAGGATAATTATATTACCAGTCAATATCTGGACTTTAACTGTATGATAGGAGGAAACTTGAATCCTAAAAAATATGACTTGGTGATAGGGAATCCTCCTTATATGAAAATTCCCAAGGATGCACCGGAAGCGAAGGCTATGCCCGATATTTGTTATGGTGCCCCTAACATGTATTTTATTTTTGCTGCTATGGGCTTATTTAATTTAAAAGATAATGGTGAGATGGTATATATTATCCCACGTTCATGGACATCAGGGGCATATTTCAAAAAGTTTAGAGAGTATTTTTTATCTTACGGAAAATTATTGCACATACATTTGTTTGGTAGTCGAAACAAGGTTTTTGATAAAGAAGATGTTTTACAGGAGACTATCATTGTAAAAGTAAAGAAGACATGTGAAAAGCCAGAAAATGTTAAAATTACTTCTACTCATACAAACAAAGAATTCGACAAATGTAAGGAAATGCTTGTGCCTTATGATTTGGTGGTATCGGGTGATGAATTATTTGTTTACTTGGTTACAAATGAAGAAGAAGTTGCGGTGCTTGATAAATTGAGAAGATGGGATAAAACATTGCCTGAATTAGGACTTCGTATGAAGACAGGATTGACTGTTGATTTCAGAAATCGAGATTTGCTGAGAGATGAAGAGGAAGAAGGTACAATTCCATTATTTTATTCGCAACACATTAAACAAGGAGAGGTACAATTTCCAATAAAAAAAGATAATGAGTATATTTTAACGGAACAGAAAGGGTTAATGCAAGAAAACAAAAATTATTTATTTGTGAAGCGTTTTACAGCGAAAGAGGAGCCTAGAAGACTCCAGTGCGGTGTTTATCTTTCAAAAAAATTTCCTCAATACGAAAAGATAAGTACACAGAATAAAATAAATTTTATAGATGGCCTATTAACAGAAATGTCAGAATGTTTGGTATATGGTCTGTATGTACTGTTTAATTCGACCATATATGATGAATACTATAGAATTTTAAATGGTTCAACGCAGGTAAATTCTACAGAGATTAATTGTATGCCTGTTCCGGAACTCGATGTGATACAGGAAATGGGTAGAAAGATTATGAAGAGCAAAGATTTTTCTGAAGAAAGTTGCAATCTGATTATGGAGGGATATTATGGACAAGATTCTAGAAGCGCGTAGCTTTTTACAAAGTGTAGGTATGCCTAAACAACAGCAAGCAGATATTTGTTGCTATGTATTATTGGCGATGGCAGGAATTAAACCAACAATGAATTGGAGTGAGTCTACAAATGAGTGGATTCGTATTCATGATATTATTCAGTTTTCCAATACAAATTACGGAACTACTTATGCAGAGAATAGTAGAGAAACATTTAGAAAACAAGCATTGCATAGGTTTAGAACAGCAGCGTTAGTTGAAGATAATGGGAAACCGACAAATAGTCCTAATTACAGATATAGATTAACAGATGAAACCTTAGATTTACTCAAAAAGATGAAGACTGAGATAGTGTCAAGTGACCTATGAAAAAAATGAGTAATGAAAAAAGGCTCAGATGAACCGTGAAAACTGTAGATATTATAGGTTGTGGTAGCTTGCCGCCACCCTTGACAGCACAGCAAGAACTGCTGGAAGGTCGTTACCG
>JAFQOE010000114.1 GCA_017395635.1 Lachnospiraceae bacterium
TGATGAAAATGGTCTTCGTGCAGCTCAAACGATATTTCATAAGTTACCAGGAACTGAATTACTGCGACTCATTGAAAATGAACTTGCCGACCAGCAAAAGATTGATAGATTGCTTTTCGATTATTTGGATGAGTTCGGCAGACCTCTGCCAGAGTCCAAAAGACGAGAACGAAAAATCAAGGATTTTAATATCAAAAAGTATGTCTAACCCTAACTCTCCATAATACGCGATTTGGTTTGTTGCTACTATTTTGTTTCTTTTTCTTCATTGCTGGCACTACGATGTGAATCGTGGTGCCAGCGTTTTTATATGGTTTCCGCTATACCAATTAACGAGTAAGGCAAGTATCGTAATGCCTCGTGCATTATGATTCTTGCCTTACTATATTTAGATTATTACAAGCTGATAGTGAATGTTTATGGGCTAATTACTTTAATCCTTAAGACAGCCAAGAGGAATTACCTTAACACCATCTTCGCGAGTATAGGCAATTTCACCACCAGTCAATACAATGAGGAGGTCTGGTTCTCGAAGAGGCATTTGTTTCTCTGTTTCATTCTTCTCACGAATTAATTTTTGCATCTCAAGCAAATGCGTTGCACCTTCATCAATGTCTCTACTGCCAAGTTTACATTCAATCAGTGCATATCGCTGATCATCAAGATGTAAAACTATATCTGCTTCAAGTCCATACCTATCATGGTAATAAGACACTTTACCTCCCATAGATTGAGAATAGACCTTTAAGTCGCGAATACACATACACTCAAATACGAATCCAAATGTCTTTAAGTCCAATTCAAGAGTTTTAGGAGATGCACCCATAGCTGCAACGGCAATAGACGGATCTATAAAGCATCTTTTTTTACTTGATCTTATTGCAGATGCAGAACGAATAGCAGGACACCAGGCTTCAATATCTTCTATTACAAATAAACGCTTTAATGCATCAACATACTCATCGAAAGTGGATTGCGCTGTTGTTTCCATTTCCGCTTTTACATCTTCCAACATTGCAGATTTCTTTGCCAAAGTGCATAGATTTCGAGCATAAGAACGTAATATCAGTCTAGCTAATTCTGGGTTACGTTGTACATCGTCTATACTAGAGATGTCCTCATTACAAACCTTGTTTAGATAGTCTTTTGCTATAAGCAGTTTGGCTTTATCACTTGTTACACTCAAGGAATCAGGCCAACCACCTCTACAAGCCACCATAATCAGTTCTTCAATAGAAAGTTTGGATGTAACACCGTCAATATCTAAATCTTTATTATCAAACAACTCAAGAAAAGATATCTCACCTGAAGATTCTGTTGACTCATACAGACTCATTGGATACATTGTCATTGTGGAAATTCTACCGGTTCCTGTATGCATTCTTCTTTCCTCTTCTGGTGTATCCTTTTCGTTCTTTTTCTTTATAACGGTAGAACCGGTAAGAATAAACTGACCTTTAAGTTTCCTTTGGTCAACAGTTGTTCTTACAGCATCCCAAAGTATTGGAGCATCTTGCCATTCATCAATAAGTCTTGGTGTTTCACCTTTCAAAAGTATAGACGGTTTTGTCCTGATTGTAGCTAAATAGCCTGCTCGCTTATCCGGATCCTGCAATTTAACTACACTCTTTGCTTGTCTTTCTGCTGTTGTAGTCTTTCCACACCATTTTGGTCCATTGATTTGTACTGCACCAAAAGCCTCTAATCTCAAGGATAGTTCCTCGTCTGCTATTCTTTTTAAATAATCCATATCAGAACTTGATTTTAATTTGTGCAAAAATAGCAATTCTTTTTTTATCTCGCAACATATCCTGTGTTTTTGTGGTATTTTACCCTTTGAATTTGTGATGTATTACACTTTATTTTTGTGGCAACTTATCCTTTGTTTTTGCGGTAAAAGTAGCAACGGTTTGTACCATATAAACACTCTTTTTGCCCCTCCAAAACACCCTTGCTATGACATCTGATGACACGTTATGACGTGTATAGACCGATTTGAAAATCAATGGATTAAGTGCTATATATTCGCAGTCGAAATCACTTTTTGTATAACTAAAAAACATTTCGACGTATGAAGAAAAAAGTATTATTCGCA
>JAFQOE010000035.1 GCA_017395635.1 Lachnospiraceae bacterium
ATTTGCTTGTGCAAGTTTAACAAGCACCATAAGCAGGTGCTTCACAATCCGTCGGTACTTAGTGAGACTTTGTCGAACTTAGTACCGTTACGCATTGTGGCAAGTGCAAACGTCCTGCGTTGGTTTGTTAAATTTGTACAAGCATCACAAAACAAACTTGAGTTTCGCAAACGCCTATATCTCACACCGGAATTGGTTGTCCATAAAAAACTGCATTCAATGCATCCCCTTTAGGAGGCACCAAAAAACGCTCCTCATCACCAATTATTATTTTTCTATCTTTCAATTGTGTCGTTTTCCCGATTACACTCGCTGTTATGCCTGCTGCTTCCATCATTTCCACTAAAGATTTTCCATTTTCAGTAATAAGAAGTAAACTGCCTTGACCATTCATCATATATGGATTAATGTCAAAATATTCACTCACCTCAATTATTTCCTGTTTTACCGGAATCGTCTCAACCGGAATTTCTGCTCCACAATTACATGCAGACAAAAGTTGCCACAATGCACCAAACAATCCACCATTAGACACATCATGGGCAGCATAAATGCAACCAGGATTTTCGGCGACTGCTATCTCCATAACTGCAAGCTCCGGCATAAGAGATGTACAGTCCAGATAACTCGCCGCAGTTTCTATATAACTCTTTGGATACCTCGTAACAAGTTCATTCTCTTTTAACCCGGCAAGAATTGCACCACCGTAAAGGCCAACCCATTTCGTCATTATAATATCCATTCCTGCCGTCACTTTATCATGTCGATTGTCCCATATCTTTTCTCCATATGCAGTCACGGTAATTGTCGGACTAACCACTGAAGGCACCAGCTCAGTGTGCCCGGCGACAATTTCTACTTGATACTGTTCCGCCTTAACAGCAAGATTACCCGTAATTTGTCTAAGGGTGGCTTCCTCACTGTGTTCCGGCAGCAAAATGGCTACAGACACCGCATATGGTTTTCCACCAGCTGCTATTACATTGTTAATTGCGTTATCTAGAGCATATATTTCATTTCCTGTATAAGAAAAGGCAGTGGTGGCCATGGCTGTAACCATGTTACCAAACACTGCCCCATCATGTCCAATTGATACTCGAAAATCGATATTCTTTCTTCTATATCGAATCGGATTAATAACAGAACGCTTAAATGTATGCTCTGGTAATTTACCAGTCCTCATTCTTACACTCCTTCAGATGGTTCTGTTTGTGTTTCCGCCGGCGCTTCTGTCGGCGTTTCTGTAGTTGCCTCTGTCGGTGTCTCCGATGTATCACCATCTGACGAACCTTCTGTACTCTCTGTTTTCTTATCCTTATCCTTGTCTTTATCTTTGTCTTTTACTTTCTTAGTTCCTATTCGAACCTTTGCCTTTTGTGCATTGTACTTACTTCTACCATAATCTACCAATACACATTCTACCTCTACGCCGTCTACATAAACATGTTTCCACAACTCCACGTAATAACCTGTATATGCATTCTGCTCGGTCTTTTTCTCTCCCTTTTCTAATTCAGGGTCTTTAATTTCTTCCGGTTCACCCGGTTCATAAGTTTCAACAATCTTACTTTCAAATGTAATTGTACGATTCTCAGGTCTGGTATCATGTCCATATACTGCAAAAGAAATGGAACCACCACCAGCATATCCTTCAATATAGATTGGATACTCTGTGTCATTCGTGAACTTAAAGTCCATATAATCACCAGCAATCGCAGCATCCATACCAAGTTTTACATAACTTACGGTAAGTGAATGCGGATATCTCTCATCCACCTGCAATTCTGATTTCAAAACAGCATTATATAAAGTCGTAGACACCTGACAAATACCACCACCAAGACCATCTACCAACTCTAATTCTTGACCATTACTTACATACTGACCTGCATTTGCATAACCATTCTCTTCCGTAAACGGCGAAACCGTTTCATACATAGAGAACTGTTCTCCTGGCATTAATACTGTTCCGGTTATTTTGCTTGCTCCTGTAGCCAAATTCTTGCTTCTTGCCACATTACCAGGATTATAATCTGTTACAGCTTGTCCTAAAACACTATCAATTGCATAAAAGTCTTCTTCTGTATACTCAGGCTCCTTTTCTTCTACAACAGCCTTCAAAGTAATATCTTTTTGCTCCCATTCTGTTTCAAATACATCTTCTAAAAGAGCAACTGTATCATCAATCTTAATTGTAACTCCTTTTTCTCCGGCATGTACAATAAACTCGCCATCCACTCTTGTAATTGAAGCATTTTTAGGCTCTGTCACAAGGTCTGCAGTCTCTTCTGTAAGTTTTTCTTTTAAAATTTCTTTTTCAAAAGTCTTATCAGGAACCAAAACAACATTCTCTTCTTCTAATCCTTTGATTTCCTTGTAACGCGATAAGATATTCCCTTTTCTACCATAATTATACGCCTGATTAACAGCATCCTCTACAGAAATCTCAATTCCAATATCCTTTAATTTAAAAGAATAGGAACCCTGTGCAGTAGTAAATGTCACATCTAAGTCTTCTACACCATCAATATATTTATCGTATTCTTCCATGGCTTCTTCCTTAGTAAGACCACCTACATAAACACCGTCCAAATACACTCCTGCATAAATAGTCTGTGTCTCCTTATTATCTGCCAAAGCCACACGGCACATTGCTGTTACACCAAATCCTGTAAGTAGAAATAATGCAACCATTCCTAAAAATTTCTTTGCTTTCATCTCTATCATCCCTTAATTATTATATTATTGTAACTGTTCAGGCTCATTCAATGTCTGTACACAAACTCTTCATATATAACATCCAGAGAACAAACGGCAGAACATCCCATTACATGCATCTACACTTACAACATTTTAACACAATCGGTTATCTTTTCAAGTACCTAAAATAATACCGTCATATTTTACCATTAAATTGACATTTATGCTAACATTTTGTATATTTCTATATATTCACTGTGATTAAAAAGTAATAAGGGTATACTTTGCTATATATCGTCAAAGCATACCCCAACATTAACATACTAATCACAAAAATTGCGAATCAAAATCCAATCGTTGTTACAATACAACTAACAATCATTACAACCACTAAAAAGATTGCAATAACAGATGAGACAATCCTTTTTGTCTTCTGATTACTAAAATTAAACATAAACACACCTCTTTTCTGAAAGGATTAATTATGAAATTCCTATTATTACCTTCAATCACAATATTAATATTAGTATTAAATCACAATATAAGGAAGAACAAAAACAGGGACGAACATTCCGTAAAGTCTTATCTGTCCCGAGAAGATGCGGCTAACAGCACACGTCGGAAAGACTTGTCCAACCTCCCTTATATTGAGGTTCCACTTAATACACTTCCATTAGATATTACATTAAATGATGAAAAAAAGCAATTACGTATTTCACAATATATCAAAGAAATATATGCTTTATCGGAGAAACAAATGCTGAATCTAATTGGCATTTCCAATACGGAGTTAAAAGAACAATACGGTCCTGCAAACCTTGAAATTTTAACTACGTATGACATGAACTATTCCCGATATATCCGGAATCTTCATTTATTGGCTGAATGCATATATCCGGAATATCCCAAACAGGCTGTTGCAGTATGGGAATATTGTCTTTCCATTGGCACAGATATTTCGGGAACCTTTGGTGCTCTTGCACAACACTACGCAGATAAACAAGACAAAGAACATTTTATGAAGTTGTATGACTCTATTCCCGACAAAGAAACCATCAGTGGAAAAACCATCCTTAACAAACTGGATTCTTTCACCGGACAATTCACGCAACAATAACAACTGACAAATGTCTTTAGATAACACTTTTATATATAACCATATCAAATGCGGATAGTTATCTATCTGCATTTCTTTTTAAGAGAAAAAAAGTTTTTGCAACACTTTGCAGATAACCTGCCACTATTTTATTAAAGCGACAAAAATGCACATAAATACAAGCGAAAGACGAGGTGACTCTATTTGAACCAAGAAGAAATCATTGCACATGTGCTCCTTGCAAAAAATGGTAATTCTGATTCTTTTTGCAAGCTATATGAACTCTATTACAAAGATATGTATCACTTTGCATATTACACACTTGGGAACCAACAAGATGCCGAAGATGTAATCAGCGAAACCGTATTAGATGCATTCAAAGGTATTAGAAATCTAAAAAAACCCGAGAAATTCAAATCTTGGATTTTCCAGATACTCTCTACCAAATGTAAGCGTCAGATTGCAGTATACATTTCTAACCGTGAACATTTAAAGGAAAACAATGAAACAGAACAACTAATTCAAGATGACCATCCATATGCAGAACATCTGGATGTACGAAAAGCTTTTTCCAAACTAAATGACAATGAAAAAATGATAGTTTCTCTTATGGTATTTGCCGGCTACAATAGTCGAGAAACTGCCAAAATACTAAACAGTCAGGAAGGAACCATACGTTCCACCAAAAGTCGTGCATTAACCAAAATGTCGCAATATTTAAAGGAGGAGTTTGCATGAACGAACAGGATTTAATGAAAAAAATCAGTGACGCAACAAAAGACATTCCAATTCCAGATAGCATTTCTCCTGAGAACATGAAAAGAATGCTAGAAGAACACGCAAGTGAATGGAATACATTTGAAAACAACAATACTATTTCAAAAGATAAAACATCTTCATTCAACAAAAGTAACACAATCGGCAAACGCAATCGAATAATTCGTCGTTTTACGGCTGCGGCTTGTGTCGTTCTTTGCCTTGTAGGAGGCGTTACTGCCATTCAACTTGGCAACAATAAAAACCGGAACGAAAGTACCTATGATATGACCTCTGGTATTAGTAATGAAGAAACCAGTGATGCAGGCGCAGAAGAAAGCACTACTGAAAAAACAGATCCAGAAAGCTTTAAAGACGAATTGGTGTATCACACCAGCCTTCAGTCACCTTCCAGTTATGATGCTTATTATAACACACTGTCCACTGCTTTTCAGGAATATTATAACAGTATCGCTACTATAACGAATGACGATATTGCTGTATATGAGAGTTTCGAAACAGACAAAGAATCTCTCAATTATAAATACTCAGAGAACTTTTCCATAGAAGATTCCGTTTCCAGCGACACTCGTTTGGAACCTACAACGAATCTTTCTACTGATACCGCTGAATCTACATCTAAGCAATTTTCTTCTACCAACACTCAGGAAAAGAACATAGATGAAGGCGATATTATTAAAACAGACGGAACTTACATTTATAAAGTAATTTCCAAATTCAACAATGAGACCGGGCATACAGACCAAAGTCTTACAATTACCGAAACTGACAATGGTTCTCTAAAATTGATTGCAACCATTGATTTACAGGAACTTGTAAAAGATAAAGAAAAAGAATACTTGAACTTTTATGAATTTTATCTATACAAAAACTATATTGTATTAATGTACACTAAGCGCGATTATAGTTCAGAAAACAATATTACCGAAACCAACATTGTAATCTATGATATTAAGGACCGGGCAAATCCTAAACGCAAGAAGATTTTAACACAATCCGGCTACTATGAAAGTTCTCGAATCAGCGATGGTTTCCTATATACCGTCAGCAATTTCAGCGAGACCAACCTAGACACTCCTACTCCTTACACCAACTATATTCCAAGTGTCAATGGCAAAACAATAGAGTGTTCCAATATTTATTATCCAAGAAATATCATGATGACAACCACCTATGTGGTAACCAGCTTGGATTTGAGCAAACCAACCGATTTCACAGATACAAAAGCCATTCCGACCAATGGTGGACAGACCTATGTCAGTGATTCTTCTATTTATTTCTTCACAACGTTATACGACAACGTAACCAAGACAGAAATAACAAAAGTGCACTACAACAAGGGAATCTTAACACCAGGTGAGAATGCGATTATAGCAGGATATTTATACGACTCCTTTGCCCTGAATGAGTACAACGGTCACCTTCGAATCGTTGCTACCATTCCTTCTAACAATATCACAGTGCTTCGAGAGATTACACCACTTGGAGGAGAGCTGATGCTAGAAGATTCAGCACAACAAGATGTTGAAATTAAGGAAGATATCAATGTCATCTATATTTTAGACCGTGACATGAAACTTACCGGAAAGTTATCCGGAATTGCTCCGGGCGAACAAATCTATTCTGCACGTTTCATGGGAGATATCGGATATTTCGTTACATTCAGAAATGTAGACCCACTCTTCTCAGTCGATTTGTCAGACCCAACCAATCCTACGATTCTTGGTCAGTTGAAGATTCCCGGATTTTCAAACTACCTACACTTTTACGAGGACGGCCTTCTAATGGGATTAGGTGAAGAAATTGATGAATACACAAGTGATTTTTTAGGTTTGAAACTTTCTATGTTTGATATCAGTAATCCATCGGATGTGAAAGAACAAGACAAATATATAATTGAAGATTCTGAATTCAGCGAGGCACAATACAACCACAAAAGCATCATGATTGATCCCCAAAAAAACATCGTGGGCTTTGTATACTGTAGTATGGATAACGTCACTTATGACTACAACAACTACTATGTAACCTATACTTATGACAAAGAAAAAGGATTTATCGAAACCGCCAAATACCCTATACCAGAAACTTCTTTGTCTGAGTACAATTCCATTCGTGGTGTTTACATCGGCGATTATCTGTATATTGCAACTAACACAGATTTAACAAGTTACAAGATTGGTTCTACCGAACCAATTTCAAAGGTGTATTTTAAGTAAGTTTCTGCTGATTACAAAGTACTGAATAGTGCTTGTTACCCAAATTTAATAATCTACAATCTAAAAAGGTATGTACCGGTAACCATTTGGCTACTTGATACATACCTTTTTGTATTCTACCTCTTTCTTCCCATGGATATCGCACACTGATTACATGCACGCTTACATTCCCCACACTGGATACACTCTGCATCACCTACTTTTTCCACATCCATTTTGCAGCTAGAAACACAGGCATTACAACCATTACATCTATTCTCGTCCACCTTCATCCCGATTACAGAAACCTTGTGGAACAACCCATAAAATGCTCCCAACGGACAAACAAACCGGCAAAAACTTCGAAATATGAAAATGGTGGTTCCAATTACCAGAACAAGAATCAACATTTTCCACGAAAATAATCCACCTAATAATGCCTGTAGTCTCTCATCCATAGATACCAGAAAGACTCCTCCTTCTAATGTGCCTGCCGGGCAGATATATTTGCAAAATCCGGGTGTCGCAAAGGTTAACGGAATTAACACCACAAACACAATTAGAATCACATATTTCACATAGGCCAATCGTTTTGTCCATCTATTCTTTTTTACTTTCTTAGACGGTATCTTATACAGCAATTCCTGAAACAGACCAAAAGGACACAGATAACCACAAATCACTCTTCCAAGCAAAACCCCAAATAGTATCATCATTCCCAAAATATAATACGGAAACTTATATTTAGATGAGACCAATGCAGCCTGCAAACTTCCAAGAGGACAAGAAGCAATTGCTCCCGGACAAGAATAGCAATTCAGCCCTGGAACACAAATACCTTTGATATCTCCCTGATAAATCGTTCCTTTTGCAAATCCAGTGAAATTACAGTTGTACAAAATCGCGCAGATTACCTGAATCAACTTTCTTCGCATTATCCAATTCCTATACACTCGTAACATATACGAATTGCTTTGTTCCTCATGTCTTTAAATCCGTTTTCATGGATTCCCATAAAAAGTAGCAATATCGCTGCTACGAGCAAACCTTTCTGAATTATATTCTTCTTCATACCTCTACACTTCCGTAACTATTCAAATCCTCATTTGAAAATGCTTGGTTCTGAACAGTTACATATTTCCTTATACTGACTTACAAAACTCCAATTTATATTATGACTCTTACTATATTTCTAACCTCTGCGAAATTACTCTTGCAAGGTTGCATCAATGGCACCCTTATACAACTTATACTGAGTCTCTGCATCTGCAGCACCCACATAAATATTCTTTACAATTCCATCTGCACCAATGACTAATGTGTACGGAATCCCACTACTCGGATAAGTGAAACTGATGGTTCCATCCACATCATATGCGATTGGAAATGTGTAACCAGTCTCAGTAACAAACTGATTTACTGTATCTTCATCCTCCATGCAATTGATTGCAAGAATTTCTATCTTTTCATCGTATTCCTCATACAGATCTTGAAATGCCGGCATTTCTCCTACACACGGACCACACCATGTTGCCCAAAAATTCAACAAAATCACCTTTCCACTGTTCTCTGAAAGAGTAAATGTACTTCCATCTACAAGATTAGCCGTAAAATCAGGAGCCACATCACCTTCTAATACCTCCTTCAAGACCATTTCCTCTTCATATGCAGCTTCGGTAACATCCTCCTGGTCTGTATTCTCATTTACAATCTGCTGTTTCTCATCTATCTGTTTTCTCGCACTATCTAAACCACATGCTGTAAGTAGTGATATGCATAAACTCATTGCAACTAATCTTACTATTCTATTCTTTGTCCATTTATTTCTCATGCCTTCTCCTTTTCTTTTCCACATTATACAGTTAAATTATTCCCATCACACCTTACAACAATCCTAACATCACTAAAAAACAAAGTGTAAATTTTTTCATATTTACATTCTATCACCCTTGTCTACTTCTTTATCTTCTACGTCTTTTCTTTGGTGTGGTAGCTTTTTTGTCATATTCCACAACCTTTCCGGTTGCTGTTGTCTCATCTATGGTGTCCATTTCCTCTTCTTTCAGAAGTACTTTCCCATTCTGCTTTCCTTCTGATTTGACATCTTCATCCTTACTAGCCTGCTCTTTCTCAATAATTCCCAACTCAACAGTTTGCTCCACATCAATATCGGATTCGTTCACGGGCTTATCTTCTGATTCGTCTTTCTTCTCAATTCTTGCCACAGGTTCTTCTTCATCCTTCTTTAATAGAAGCTTAATCTCTTCCCACTTCTTTTTTCGAAACGCTTTAATCTCTTCCTGTTTTGCTTTTCTCTCCTGCTTCTTCACATCACGTTCCTGTTTCTTCTCCAAGCGCTTCTGTTCTCTTTTCAATTTCTTTGCAAGGCGGGCTTCCTCACGTTTTCTACGCTTTTGATTACGCTTCACAGCCTTTTCTGCCTCGTCCTCGATTTCCTTTAAATCATCTTTGACACTGCGCAATTTCTTACGCTCTTTTCTATACGGATTGTATGTAAAATATGCCAATGTTCCCAAAAGTAAAATAACACAGCCAGCTATAATAAAATATGGCAACAACATGCTATATTGTTCAAACTCTAATTCATAACACACAAATATTACCAACATTGCCGGAAACATCAACACATATAGAAAACGGCATATTCTATCTAAAAATTTGCCACGCTTACTTTCTTGCGAAAGCAATGCACCTTCAATCCCTGTAAAAGCCACCATAAACAAACAGATTTGAGAATCAAAGCCATGAAGCAGACCACTCACCACAATTAATGCAACCGAAAGAATAAAAAACGCAAATGACATACCCTGATAATAGGCATTTTTATATTCTGCCATCCCCTGTAGCTTGTCCTCTGTAATACCATTGATTTCATACACCTGCTGACGCATCTGTGCTCTGGTATCTTCATTAAATTGACGCAGTTCCTTGGTACGTTCTAAATGTTCTTCTGTAGAACGTTTCATTTCATCCAAAATTTTCTGTTCCTGTTCAATGCGTTCTCTCGTCGCATCTTCAATCTCGCGCTGTTTTTCCACCTGCTCACGGACCCACTTTGCCTTTTGCACACGAATACTTTCTTCCTGCACTTCCGACTCTTTCAATTCCTGAATTTCTTCTTGAATTGCCTCTACTGTTATGCGTTCCTGTTTCTCTTCTATAACTTCCTTTTTGGTATCCATCCTATGTATCCTCCCACATTTTGAAACTCTATAATCGTTTTTCACTTCGTCACACATGTATTATTGTCTTATTTTTAATAAAAACTGTCAAGAGAATATACCTACAAAATCACAGAAAACTTCTGCATGTAAAGATATGAAACCATCAAGAAAATCCCTTATTTTTCACAAGAATGAATTGAGTTTCCCGACAATATGTTTTAAAATATAAAAAAGGGAAAGGGGGCCTACTTATGGGGATCAAAAAAGCAACCTCCAAAAAACTTTCCACAGGATTTGGAACCGAACTAGAATCCGGTATACCTAGAGAAATTCCGGATTCTGTCAAGACAAAAAGGGCATTAGCTTATAATCAAAATCAGCTTGCTGTAGAACGAACTGAATTTTCTAAGTTTCGTACTGATTTAGCCTTTACTAACAGTAAACTTGCTGTAGAACAGACACACCTGGCATATCTGCGTACCATCGTTTCTTTAATTGGTAGTGGTGCTACTATTTTTAAAGCTCTACCGTTACTTGGTGTTTCACAAAACTTTACGAATCTTTTGACTGCATTTTTATTCCTTTTTTCTTTATATTTTATCTATAAGGATATTACAACCTATCCACGTTTAAAAAGGCACCTTGCAGAATTAGAGCAGCAAGCAAACGAATTGGCTACACAGACCGAAAGCTTAGTTTTCAAAGTAAACGAAGAAACTCTATAGTTATATGCTGAAATAATCGAAAAAACAATTGCAGAATACTTTTATTTACAATAATCGACATAACCTATGGAGTATATTCAGAGCACAAGCCATTCGATTACAATATCAAAACGAATTATTTTATATAAAGGAGGTATTTTCAACATGGGATTCTTAACAGGAAAAACAGCAATTATTACCGGTGCAGGACGTGCAGTGTTAAGCGATGGACGTTGTGGTTCCATCGGTTATGGTATCGCAACTGCATACGCCAAGGAGGGTGCTAATCTTGTCATCACAGGACGTAACCTTCAAAAACTCGAGGACGCCAAAGAAGAAATTGAACGCTTATACGGAGTAGAAGTATTAATAATTCAAGCGGATGTTAATGCTGGTGCAAACAATGAAGCCGTAGTTGCAAATGTAGTAAAAGAAACCATTGATAAGTTCGGAAGAATTGACGTATTAATTAACAACGCACAGGCATCTGCTTCCGGTGTGACTTTAGCAGACCATACCACAGATCAGTTTAACCTTGCAATGTATTCCGGACTATATGCAGCATTTTATTACATGAAAGCCTGCTATCCATATTTGAAAGAATCAAAGGGATCTGTAATCAATTTTGCTTCCGGAGCCGGATTATTCGGAAACTTCGGTCAATGTGCTTACGCTGCTGCCAAAGAAGGTATCCGTGGACTTAGCCGTGTTGCAGCTACCGAATGGGCAAGAGACGGAATCAATGTCAATGTAGTATGCCCACTTGCTTGGACAGCGCAGTTAGAACAGTTCCAAAACGCTTATCCTGATGCATTTGAGAAAAATGTACACACTCCGCCAGCCGGTCACTTCGGTGATTCAGAAGAAGAAATCGGAAGAGTTTGTGTACAGCTTGCTTCGCCGGACTTCAAGTATATGACTGGAGAAACGTTAACACTTGAAGGCGGACTTGGAATGCGACCATAGACATTCCCCAGATATTAGGAGAACAAAAATCCTGCCAGATATGCAATCGGACACTTACAAATTTCGTTTTACAAATGTCTTTTTGCATATCTTAGCAGGATTTTTCAATTCTTCTGAGTGTTTGCTATCCCCGAAACCTTTATATCTTCTCCACCAATCGTAATATAATCTATTTCATCTATTGATACAGCTTGCATATCTTCAAAACTATAAAAGCAATCTATTCCGAAATTACTGCTACCGGCACTGCTCCATCCATCCAACGTAATCTTCGTGCCATCCTTTAATATAATAGAATCTACAGATAAGTAACACATATTGCCCAATGTTCCTATATCTTCAAATGGGCTCTTCCATGCTTTAACCTGCATAGAAACCGGTGAAATTTCAATCTCACGAACCACACAATCTAATTTGTTTGTTCCATCCTCTGAGTGAACAGTTACTTTCTTATAAGGACGAACACTGACTATATTAGATGCATAACAATTCTCCCATTCCAGATTCCACGAACCCTCACTTACAATATATCCTTCATCCTCATCAGCTAAAGTTTCATAAGCTCTCAACTCACTTAATGTAATCTCAACGCGAGCTCGATTAATATCTTCATAGGCCGTAAAATACCACATAAAAGATACCATTCCATTATTATTATAACTATACATCTGATGACCACCTGCCAACTGATGTCCTTTGTACCAGTGTGCATCTGACATTTCAAATATATAATATCCTTCTTCTCCAACATCCCATTGCAAATCCGTATCCAGTTGCACCCACATTGAGTTCTGGTCTCCGATTCCCTGAGTTGCAGTTACTGTAATACCATCTGAATTGTCACATGCCCCAATCTTAACATATCCTCCATCTAATTCTTCCATAACACTGGATAATCCAAGCATTTCTGCCATCTCAATATCCCAGTCTTTCTCCTTTGCAAATGCAACCATTCCTAACATCATGACTGCGGCTGCAACCAAAAGAACCAATTTTTTACCACCAAAACGAATCGACGCATTATCACGTCTTGCTTGGTCTTGCTGTTTCTCAGACATTTCTATTTCTGCATATATCTTATCGATGGCTAATCTTTCCTGCTTTTGCAGTTTTTTCTTTTCCATTTTGGTTTGATCCGTTGATAATTCTTTTAATTCCTTTTCCAAATTAGCTGCTTCCTTATCATTTATCTCCTGCATCATCTCGTACAACAATTCATTAATCTTCATAACAGGTAATCCCCCTTTCTAACAACATTTCTTTAAGTTTCAATTTCCCTCGATACAATATATTTTCCGTCTTCTTTTCCGATATCTGTAGTCTTGTTGCAATCTCCTTATTTTTCATATAAAGAAAATATTTTAAAAGAAATACCTGACTATCCGGTTCTCCAAGTGCTCCTATGACTTCATGAAGAATTTGTCTTACTTCTTTTTTCTGTACTTCTTTTTCAACCAAAACATCGGATATCGGTTCTTGCTCCAACTTCTCATCCAATGAAATCAACGAATAACCATTCTTCCTTCTAATATCAATGGCAGTATTTCTGGCAATAGAGTACAACCAGCTCTTTAAGGAAAATCCCTTTTCCAGCGAGAACTGTTGACTATTTTTCCATAGCTTAAAAAATGTGTCTGAAACGGCTTCATCTACCAAGCCCTCTTCGCAACCCTGCAAAACAGAACGACAGATTGTGTTGACTGCCGTCCCATACAACTGCATGGCTTTATGAATTCCCTTATCCGGATTTTGTTGTATTAGCCGTATTAATTTTCGATCTTCCATATCCTACTCTTCTTTCATAATATCTCATGTAACTATCCAGTTCTTTTATCGTTACAATTCGCAAATCCATGAATATCAGCTACGCTGATATGATTTGCTCACACCTCAGTAAAAAAACGCTTTTTCGCCTCCTCTATTATACAATACGAAGTCCGTTACGAAAATCACTCACATTATCAAAAAAATTTTCCCAAAAACAAACCAAAGAAGAATCAACAAGAAACATCACACCTACCTTATTAAAAGAAAAATAACATCAGATGAAATTGTAATTTAACAGGAAATCCGTTATACTTATGCCAAAATAACAATAATATTTTATTACTATGAACATAAGCATATGAGAGAAAAAAATGAATCGAAGACAAAGAAAAAAGAAATTAAAACAACAAACAGGTTCATTACAACTAAATAATGAAAACACAAAACAGTCAGAAACAAAAGCGATTAAGTCTAGCAAACAACCCGATTCGGAAACGAAGGTAAGTGTATCCGATAAAAAGTCAAAATCGAACACAAAAAAGATTGTATCTGGTAATCTGCCAGAAAAAATTGGATACTTGTTTCAATTTGCATTATTTCCGATATCATTCCTTTTCTTAGAATTGGTAATGTCATGTTCTACAAATGGGCAGTTTTTTAGTCATTATGGCATCTATATTACATTATTCTGCTTGGGATATGGATTCATTTTGCAATGTATCACGACACTTACAAAATGGGCACGTGTCAATCATATATTACAGGTGAGCTGTCTTTTGTTTACCTCAATATTGTTTTGTATCATTTATTTTGTTTATTGTGAATTCCAATTATTTTATGATTTGAACACCTTACTTGCCGGTGCTTCGGATGCAATAGGAGATTTTTCAGGAGACATTATTGCTATGCTATTGACTCCGGACGGAATGTTACACTTGCTCTTGTTTTTATTTCCATTATTTCTATATGCATTATTTATAAAAAAATGTGCATTTGCAAAACCAACATATTCGAAAACAAATGGACTTTTATTTGCGTTAGCCGTTTGCATATTATTGATGAATACAGGTCTGATTTATCTGAACCAAGCAGACCGCAACGCCTATACAAAGGAATATCATTATGATTCTGCAATTGCAAAGTTTGGTTTATTAACAGGACTTCGATTAGAAATCAAAAATGCTGTATCAACCGATTCGAAAAAGGTTACATTCGAAACCGTTGAAATGACAGAAAATCCACTACCGGATATTACGGAAAACAATACCGAAACATCTTCTCCTGTTGAAGAAATGATTGAAAACGAAGACGCACTTGTTCCAACAGGAAAAAACGAATTGGATATTGATTTTTCATTAATGGCCGAAAAGGATTCCGGAGCATTTGCTGAATTAGACGAATATGTGGCATCCTTACAGGCATCTTCCAAAAATAAATACACAGGTCTTTTTGAAGGAAAGAACTTAATATTTATTACTGCGGAAGCATTTACAGAAGAGGTCATTGACAAGAATTTGACTCCTACACTATATAGGCTTGCAAACAAAGGAATTCAGTTTACTGATTTTTACCAGCCCTCTGGTGCAGGAACAACCGGTGGAGAGTACTGCAATCTTTTTGGAATGTTGCCAACAGCAGGTGGAAGTTCTGTCAAAAAAACCGCAACACATTTGAATCGCATGACTCTGGCTTCCCTTCTTTCAGAACAAGGATATTACGGAAAAGCATATCACAATAACGACTATACATTTTACGACAGACACAAAACCCATATTAACCTAGGCTTTTCTGACGGATATGAAGGAGTAGGCAATGGACTGGAGGATATTATCACCTCCCAATGGCCGGAAAGTGATTTGGAAATGATACAGGGAACACTACCTACCTATATCAATAAGGAACCATTTTATATATATTATATGTCGGTAAGCGGACATAGTTTGTATAACTTTAGCAAGAATGCAATGTCAAAAAAACATCAAGAACAGGTAAAAGATTTGGAATGCTCAGAACCGGTAAAAGCTTATATTGCTTGCCAGTTAGAATTAGAAGATGCATTGACTTATCTTGTGAAACAATTAGAGGAATCCAATATGGCAGATGACACAGTAATCGTAATTAGTGCGGATCATTTTCCGTATGGTCTTGACCAGGATTCCGGTTCTATGACGAATTTGCAGGAATTGTATGGCGTACCAATTGAAAATGATTTCATCAGAGATCACAACCGCTTAATTATATGGAGTGGGTGCCTTGAAAAAGAGGAACCGATTGTTGTAGATACACCTGTTTCCAGCATAGATATACTACCTACATTGTGCAATTTGTTCGCAGTCGATTTCGATTCAAGATTATTGCCCGGAAGGGATGTCTTTTCCGATGCACAACCTTTAGTGTATACCCTTGGATATGATTGGAAAACAGACAAAGGAACTTATCTGGCTGGCAGAGGAAAATTTATTCCTGCCCACGAAGGGGAAGAGGTTTCTGAGGATTATATCGAGAATATGAAAAACATAGTTGCAAATAAAATAACCTATAGTAAAAGTGTGTTACAGAAAGACTATTTTAGGCATCTATTCGGAGAGGAATAAAAAGATACTACATACTAAAAAGAGAGCATTTCTGCTATATATACAGAAATACTCTCTTTCTTCCTTTTATCTCATTGTAACGTATATGTTTGACCTTTAACGAAACAACTTATTGAATCTTAATCAACTCTCCGTCAATTTCAATTCCAACTATTTGATCCACATCCATCGGAACTCTAAAGTTAACTCGTTCTTGCATCCAATTAGTATCTCCATCATAGCAACTACTGATCTCCTCTCCGAAACGCAATAAGGATATCTTCTTTCCATCCATCATTTTCAACATAATATCAATATCATTTTCTTCCATATATCCCGTTGGAGAAACCTTACTATATGATGGGATTTTATAGAAAAAATCCACACCCAACGGAGACACACGAATCGTTTCAATCTTAATTTCATTTTCGCCAATGACATAGGACTTTCCCACTTCCACTACATAATCCTCATAATCTTGCTGTAACGGAACCTCCACCGTCCAAACATGATTGTGGTCAATCTCAAACATTTCCAAATCCATACCATATTCGCCTTGCACTTCCTGAACCTTGTCTACATATTGGTAACTTACTTGTAACCTCTCTATTTCACTCAAATCTACCGATTCATCATATTGACATTCCATAATTTGCAATATTTGATTTTTTTCCAAACCTAATGTTTGCGCCGTATCATCTGTGTATGTAGTAACTATCCAGCCCCATCCACTATCCAATGCATCTTCCATACCAACAAGTGTTAATCGAGACAAAACATCGTAATATGCTGCTTCCTCATAGGATTCTTCGTGATTAACAGTAACCACAACAGCAAACGAAATAGCATGTTCTCCCTTATCTGCCTGTAACACCTCAAAACTTAACAAATCACTCTCATCATCTGTTTTCACATCAATCGGTAATTCATACTTCCCCTCTAAAAACTCCCGATCAATGTATTTCTCATCCATTTTCTTCATTTTACTTTCATAGAATTTTTTCAAGTATTCACCGTTCATTGCTAACGCGGAACCGGAACATATAATTACCGCCATCGCTGCTATTGCCACTTTAAGTGCATTTTTCCTCTTGCATCCAACACTCTTTGCTTTAAATGAATCCAATATAACCTCCTTCTTGGACTCATAACGCTCCGAAAAAATATGATTGCCTTCCATTGCATCAAATTCCTCAATAGATATTTCTCTTACTTGCAAATCGTTATTATCTAACTTTGTATTCATACTAATCATCTCCTAACTCTCTTATCAATAGATTCCTTGCTCTTTCATAACGTTTTCTTACCAAATTCTCACTAATTTCTAAAACTGCTGCCGTTTCTCTTACAGAAAACTCATGCACACTCCGATAAAGCAATACTTCTCGATATTTTTCCGGAATTTTTGATAGCATCTTATTAATCTGCTCTCTCCCTTCCATAGAGTGTAACATATGTTCAATGGAATTATCCGTATCAGCGATATTACTCTGTTCTTCGTCGGAAACTATCGTAAATACAGTACTTTCTCTCTGATTTTTACGATACAAATCAATTGCAGTGTTTTGTATAATCCGAATGATAAACTTCTTCGTTTTATCGGATTTTACATCCTTAATTTTCTGTAAGTTTTTAATAATTTTGACAAATGCATCCGATACTGCATCCTCTGCCTGCCAACTATTATTTAATATGGAATAGGCTATAACATACATTTTTTGCTCATATAATGTATATAATTGCTCTATTTTGTGATAACTGTTACTTTCCATTTTTCCACTTCCTCTCATGCAATTGCACTTTTATTGAACGTTCTAATCAATATAACGTATGTAGTTCCTTAAATGTGACAAAAAGAAAAAATTTTATATACTACAAGCCGAGAGCTCCTAAGCATAGCTTAGTCGCTCCTGGGCTGGCGCCCAATCGCCACACAAAAAGAAGCACCCTTATGTGAGCAAGCTGCCTTTACTATAATCTACATGCTACAAGCCGAGCGCTCCTAAGCAGAGCTTAGTCGCTCTTGGGCTGGCGCCCAATCAGAATACACAAATGTAGCCAGAGGTAAGCAAGCTTCCCCTGGCTACACTTGTATATTCTGGCTCGGCTTGTAGCTTTCAGAAATTCCATAACCCATATAATGGGATATTTAAAACTCCTTTTGTGAAGCTTAGGCCATCTAGTGAAATGCGAATTGCCATATGATTTTTATATTTTGCATTGAATACCTTTACACTTTGTGCTTTTCTTCGAATTCTTGACTGTACATCAACCGGTACGACCTGTCCGTCATCCTCAAAGACAAAGTCCACTCTTGCAGTTGCTCCTGAAATCCAAAAATAGAGTTTATCTACGGTCTTGTTCATCGTAAGCTCAGAAAGTACCAATTGCTCCAACAATGCGCCATTAATATCTTCCATGGTTTCCAAATCTACTTTAACCCGAGCATGCGGAATTCCACACATTACCCGAAGCAATCCATGATCTAAGTGATATAATTCAAAGGATTTGTCATCCACTTGCAATTCAAGTGGAGCAATTCCTTCCTTAATACGATTAACTTTTCTCACAAATCCAGTGTCAACCAACCAATTAACCGATTTTTCATATTCTCTCGCTCGAGCCTTCTCATCTACATATTGATACATGAATTTTCGATTTTCTTTCTTCATCTGCAAAGGAATACTATTCCATATCTTATTTACTTTCAGTTCGTAAGTTTTAGGAACATATTTATCAATATGTTCTTTGCATTTGCCAAGTAATGCTCTAAGAATTGCATCCACTCGGTTTAAGTCCTGATTCTTCACATAATCTAAAACAACAATCGGCATACCACCTGTAACGTAGTATACTTTCAGATACTCTGTAATCTGATCAATAATATCCGGCTCAACCGGCTCTAATTTTTGTTTCTCTATATGCTTACACAAATCCTGTGCCTTATTAGCCGTCAAAAACTCCTCAAATGTCATCGGATACAAGATTAGGTTATGCAATTCCTGCACAAATTCTGCTTCATGTGGAATTGTTCCAACAGTAGACGCAATCATACATAAATGCAAATCCGGGCGTTGCTGTTTCAAGCTCATAACTGCTTCTATCGCTTTCGGATACAGGTGTACTTCGTCAAACACAAATAATGTCTGTCCTTCTTCATATTTTTGATCTGTATACATACAAAGCGCCGCCATCAATTTTTCAGCACGTACTCTACTCCCCTGTCTAAACAAAGTATGAACCTCTTCATCCTTTTCCAAATCGACATATACCAACCGTTTATAGAATCCCTGTCCAAAATCAATCATCGCCCAGGTCTTTCCCACACCTTTAGCTCCCTTTAAGAGTAATACTTTATCACTTTCCTTCTCGTACCACTCCATCAAATCGTTCATTATAATTCGGTACATTGTCAACCTCCTATATCCTTTGTATATCTCAATTTCATCCTAATCCGCGCAAAACCAATCACAAAATTCCAATCTAAATATAACACTCTCTTAAAAATATGTAAACATAATATTATACTAATTCCCAAATCACACTATTTCCAAAGAAATCTCTTTCCATAAAAAGACTCATTTATTCAACAATACATGCACACAAATACTCTTGTCCACTTGGCTTATTACATAAAACAAAGCAAAAAGTGCACCTTGAAATCAACTCTTCAAAGTGCACTTCTCATTACTTGTACATGTTCAATTATTACATTGCTTACACAAAGACAAATCCTTCATCCTCTTCGTCTTTGCTAATAGACAACATACTATTATCACTAGTACCTGACATTAACAATGTAAGACCAATATTCTTATTAGCCTTATCACCTGTAGCTACATAAATCTCTCCGGATTCCACTAATGTAAGTGCAATATCTAATGCCTGGTTTTTAAATCGCATCAACTCACGACGGTCAATTGAACTTAATTTGAATAAATACTGATTCTTCGAACTAATCAAAAGAATGCTATACTTATTATTATTCGCCTTATGAGTCAACATTCCGGAACCCACCATTCTGGAATTAGCAACCAGAATTTCAGAGTTCGGTTCATCTGCATATTCTCTATGAATCAAGTTAAAGACTTTATTATACTCTTCTTCCTCGTCTACTCGGACCGGCATCTCTGCCACTGCAAATTCAATAATAGAATCTGCGAAACGAATCGTACCACCTTCATCATTAATGATTGCCGTACAATTTCTAGGTACTTGTAAACGGAAAAACTTATTCTGAATCACTTTATTCGAATCACTTTCAATCGGATTCAGCAACTCCTTAAACTGTTCCTCAATAAGATGCATCGCACTTAAGGCCTCTACATCACCTTGTTTAACTACTTCTTTCAAACCGTGATACAAATTCAGTAATGTATCATCTAGCACCGTAACCATCGAAAGAACATTCTTTACCGCAGGAATTGAGCCTTTTGTCGCAACATCGTAATACAACTTCAACTTCTCATCCTCTGTAACACCTTGAGAAATCTTATGTTCAATTACTTGATACAGATATTCCTTACTAAATCCTTCATAACCAGCTTCATATGCCTTAAAGAAATAATCCAAACTTCGGATCGGACCAGCATAACCTTCTTCCTTCTCTTTCATTTGCCAGTATGCACCATATTCATACGCCGCTTGCACACTTCCCAAATTGATTGCTCTAATAAATGCACTCTCAATTTCATTATCACTAGCTAAATAGAACACTTGCTCTTTCTTATTCATAGCCACCTTAAATGCGGTATCTGACATACCTTCATTAATTGCACGTTCCCACATATCGATTGTAGACTGCAATTGTGCAGGGTCACCCAACGTTTCAATATCTCTGATATAAGGTTCCGCTTCATAAATACCATTCTCCAAAGCACGCTTCAGATATTCAAGAGCCTTCACACCATCACGTACATCATTCATCACACCATAGTAATAAAATCTGCCAAGATAAAACGGAACCCTCTTATGCTTCAAACGATCTGCTGTCTCATACCAAGCTTTTGCTTCGATATAATTTCTCAACTGTTGGTCATAGATATTACCAATCAAAAATGCCAGATCTGAGTCCTTATTAGCATCAAACAATTGCTTTGCATAACTGAGTGTCTTATCAATATCTCGATACGGACTATCTGCGTCGAAATACAATTCAATCAACAAATAACTGGCTTTCTCACTACCGTTCTGTAATGCAAGCATTGCATTGCTCATAGCTTTATCATAATCTTCCATATTGTAATAATATACTGCTTCGTTATAATATTGAACCTCCATACGATTTGCACTCTTATTACCCAACAACGTCGGAATTACAAATGCAAACGAATTGGCAACCTCAAAAATAATCTCATTATATTGTTCCATGATGTCCATATTAGAACACACAAAACGCAAACAAGCCCAACGGTTCTTTTGCTTAAAAACAAATGTCACAATTCCCTTATCTATGTCCTTGTGATAGAAACGTGCAGAAATACCATTCGCATACTCTGTAATATATGGTGTAATATTCAAGTCATAATCATATGCTTCATTCATATAATACAGATAATCATCTATCGTGCGTTCCGAATCCTTTGGAACAGTTGTATATGTAACATAAATCGAAAAATCTGTATATGTGTGACTTGGAGCATAGTACTCCTCATCCGTATCTACATCTATACTTTTTACCCAGTCTTTTGGAAGCTTATGAATATATCCATCCACCTGATCATGCACATAAACATACTGATACTGAAGCTTTGTCGCATCTTGCACCTTGTAACGTGGCTTAATTCCTTTTGCTTTACGCTTCTCAGAAATCTGGGAATATATCTTATCTTTTTCTTCAAATTCAATACTGTCCGCATGCGTTGCATTATATTCTATTCGCTCTACTGCAGCCTTTGCTTTGTCATCACCCTTATCAGCTAACTTCTGATACCATGACTTAGCCTTATCTATATCAATTGGGATAACAAAATCACTCTTCAAGCCATTCTCATTAATTGTCTGAAGACCCTTCTCATAAATGTTACCAAGACTCATATATGCCTGAGACACATCACAAGAAGCAGCTTTTTCCAAATAGGTAATTGCTTTTGAGAAATTCTGAATATCCAACATTAACAAACCAAGCTTATAAAGAATATTCGGATCCTCTACAAGCTTAATATATCTCTCATAATACTTTGCCGCTAATTCGCGATTTACTTTTGCTTGAATCTTGTCATACTTGCCAATTTCATGAACTTCACCTAAAATCCTCAGTGCCTCACATCCATATTGTTGATACTGTGGCTCCGTCAATCCGATATCCGCAATCTGATTCAATGCCTTAATTGCTTCCTCCGAAATACCATGTTCGAGCAATTCTTTTGCTTTGTTATACTGTTTTTCAACATTATTGGTTTGCTCTACTTCTTGCTTGGCAGCCTGTCTGACAAATGGAATCTTATTCAGAAAATTTGTAAAACGTCCCATTTCTCTCACCTACTCTTTTCTATATAATATAAAATGGTTTCCCATCAAAACGGTATATAGCGGCTAATGATTCCGCTGATCATAAATCGACCATACCATACTCATACAGTTTTATTCTATCACAGCAAAACTTAAAGGGCAAGTAAAGGAAACTTCACACACCAAGAAAAAATAACGCCAAGAACCGAGATTCTTGGCATTAAAACTTAAACCTAGATTATTCACGATTTTGTCGTGAAAGTGGCTGAAAGCCACATAACTTCTATATTTTAATTGAATATTGCATTTCACCTAACAAGTGAATAGAAAAAGAGCATCCAAATGTGGTAAAATTTAGGTGTCGAATCC